>CAZGUI010000007.1:0-79108 GCA_964528875.1 uncultured Bacteroides sp.
ACCAGAAGGAAAATGGTTAACTGGACCGATTCATTTTATGAGTAATGTTAATTTACATTTAACTGAAGGTTCAGAAATTTTATTTATTGATGATCCGGAAAAATATTTACCGGCAGTAATGACTTCTTGGGAAGGAATGGAGTGCTATAACTATTCTCCTTTAGTTTATGCTTTTGAATGTGATAATATTGCAATTACCGGTAAAGGAACTTTAAAACCAATTATGACAGTATGGAGAACTTGGTTTCCTCGCCCGGAGGCTCATTTAAATGCTTTACGAGAATTATATACGCAGTCTTCTACAGATGTTCCTGTTGAAGAACGTCAAATGGCTGTTGGTGATAATCATTTACGTCCACATTTAATTCACTTTAATAGATGCAATAATATTATTTTAGATGGATTCAAAATACGAGAAAGTCCCTTCTGGACGGTACACTTGTATCTATGTAATGGAGGATGGGTTAAAAACCTAGACGTTAAAGCACATGGACATAATAATGATGGTATAGATTTTGAAATGAGTCAGAATTTCTTAGTTGAAGATTGTGTTTTTGATCAAGGTGATGATGGTGTGGTTTTGAAATCAGGAAGGAATCAAGATGCATGGAGGTTAAATACACCAAGTCAAAACATTGTAATACGCAACTGTAAAATAATAAATGCACACACTCTTTTAGGGGTTGGTAGTGAAATGTCTGGTGGTGTGCGTAATGTTTATATGCATGACTGTGAGGTGCCTAATTCAGTACATCGCTTGTTTTTCTTAAAAACCAACCATCGTAGAGGTGGATTCATTGAAAATATCTATTTGAAAAATATTAAAGGTGTTGATACTCGTCGTGTTTTTGAAATTGATACAGATGTCCTTTATCAATGGAGAGATTTAGTTCCGACCTATGAAACTAAAATTACCAAAATTGATGGGATATATATAGAAAATATAGAGTTAGATGAAACACAAGCAATCTATGAGATTAAGGGAGACGAAAGGCTTCCTGTGCAAAACGTTCAAATAAAAAATGTTCATGTAAATAAAGTAACAGACTTTATTAGTAATGTTTATAATGCTGAAAACGTTGTAGAAGAAAATGTTACTTATACAGAAGATTTAACTCAGAAAAAGACAGAATAGTAAAAAATAAAGAATTATTTTTTAAGGTAGCTAAAATTAAGGTTTTTGCTACCTTTTTTTATTCCTAAAACATTAAGTCTAGATCTACTTTCTAGAGACTGTTAAAAGATTGACATCCAATTGAATTGATCTAATCTAAAACCAAAGGGGGTGCTAATAATCTTAAAAGCAAGAACTAATTTAAATACAGGTTCTTATATTTTGAAGAAATAAGTAGAATAATCATATAGATAAAAAACTATAATTCGTTGATCAATGTAAAACAGAAGAAAATGTACATTGGTTCTATCTGTAAATTGTTTAGGTTAAACAGATAGGTTTGTTTATCGAGCCAACGCTTTGTTGTAAGAAAGTTAGATTTCGCCGAACAAGTAATAAGTCTGCTTTATTAAGTTTGTCCCACTATGTTTTGACTAGTAACTCTTATTTTATTCTATGATTCAATTAAGAGTTAAACAAGGAACGTGATAAAATTCATTTAGTATCGGTAATCAATATTGCACTAAGAGAAAATGTCTATCACTTATTCTAATAATCCAGCTACGGAGATATAAAAACTATGATAAAATAAATACCTTTGATTCATTATTAAGATTAAGGACTATATAGTAATAACTATCAAGTGCTATTGAAAATAAAAAGAAAAGTATAAAGAAAGTAAAGTAAGAGCCTATAAAAAACTCCTGTAGGAAGGTTAACCTTCCTACAGGAGTTTTTATATATGTAGCATTAAACTATATGTTTATTTAGCTATGTCAATTGTGTAATGAATTTTTATTTCTTTGCAGTTGAAATAGCAACAGCCACAGCCACAGTAGCACCAACCATTGGGTTGTTACCCATCCCTAAGAAACCCATCATTTCAACGTGAGCAGGAACAGATGAAGAACCGGCAAATTGTGCATCACTATGCATACGACCCATTGTGTCAGTCATACCATATGAAGCAGGACCGGCAGCCATATTATCAGGGTGAAGAGTACGTCCTGTACCACCTCCTGAAGCAACTGAGAAGTATTTTTTATTTAGTTCCATGCACTCTTTTTTATAGGTACCTGCTACAGGGTGTTGGAAACGAGTAGGGTTAGTAGAGTTACCTGTGATAGATACATCTACACCTTCGTGATGCATTATAGCAACACCTTCACGAACATCGTTTGAACCGTAACATTTCACTTTAGCACGTGCACCTTTTGAGTATGCAATTTCTTTTACTACTGTTAGTTCAGAGGTGTTGTAATTAAAGTCAGTTTCAACGTAAGTAAATCCGTTAATACGAGAGATAATTTGAGCCGCATCTTTTCCTAATCCGTTCAAAATAACACGTAGAGGTTCTTTTCTTACTTTGTCAGCATTAGCTGCAATTTTTATTGCACCTTCAGCAGCAGCAAAAGACTCATGACCTGCTAAGAATGCAAAACACTTAGTTTCTTCACGAAGTAAACGAGCTGCTAAATTGCCATGACCAATACCTACTTTACGTTCGTCGGCTACAGATCCGGAAATACAGAAAGCTTGTAAACCTAAACCAATTGCTTCAGCAGCTTCAGCTGCGTCTTTACTACCTTTCTTTATAGCAATAGCTGCACCTACAACATATGCCCATTTAGCATTTTCAAAACAAATGGGTTGAGTTTCTTCACATATTGTATAAGGATCGATGCCTAAATTATCACAAATGGATTTAGCTTCATCAATATCCTTAATACCGTTCTCATTTAATACTTTATTGATATTGTCTATTCGACGATTATAACTTTCAAATAATGCCATATTCTGTTTCCTCCTATTATTCTTTGCGTGGGTCAATATGTTTAACTGCACCTTGCTCTTCAGTGTAACGTCCATAAGTTCCGGTTACTTTTTTTAGAGCTTCATTAGCGTCGGTTCCTTTTTTGATTTCGTCCATAAATCTACCCATATGAACAAATTCATAACCACAGATTTCATCATTACTATCTAATGCAATCTGAGTGATATAACCTTCTGCTGTTTCTAAGTAACGAGGTCCTTTAGCAAGAGTACCATACAATGTACCTACTTGACTACGGAAACCTTTACCTAAGTCCTCTAATCCGGCACCAATTAACAAACCTCCTTCAGAGAATGCTGATTGTGTTCTACCATATACAATTTGTAAAAACAACTCACGCATTGCTGTATTAATAGCATCACAAACCAAATCAGTGTTTAATGCTTCAAGCAATGTTTTTCCAGGAAGAATTTCAGCTGCCATAGCTGCAGAGTGAGTCATACCTGAACATCCAATGGTTTCAATCAAAGCTTCTTGTATAATACCTTCTTTTACATTAAGAGTTAATTTACAAGCACCTTGTTGAGGGGCACACCATCCCACACCGTGGGTTAAACCTGAAATATCAGTAATTTGTTTGGATTTTACCCATTTCCCTTCTTGAGGAATTGGAGCAGGTCCGTGGTTAGGACCTTTTTTTACAACACACATGTGTTCCACTTCGTGTGAATAAGTCATAATTATAACTTTTTATCAATTAATAAATACGTAGTTGTCATTTTAGTGATGCAAAGGTAGGTGTTTATTTAGCAATTGTGTTATTCTAAACCCAACTTTTTGTGCTAATGAGGTTTATTTGAGCCCTTTTACATTTTGTTTTTAGAAAATAGAAGGTTTATTTGTTTTATTTTTTAAGTAGTGTTAAGTTTACTATGGTTTTACGTTGATTTTTATGTCATACAATGAACATTAAGAAATGAATAATGATTACAATAGATAAAGAAGATTTAGATAAAGCACAATTATTAGGAATGGATGAGTATCTGCAAGTTTTTATAGACGCATATACTTATGCTATAGATAATCAGTTAGATTCTGATAAAATGGAATCTTTGAATGGTGAACAACATTCGTTATTAGCCTATGACGTGTTTAGAACCGAGATTATGCAAGGAGGTTTTTGCCAACTCATTCAAAATGGATACGGACCTTACCTTTTTGACAACCCCTTTGCTAAAGTTATGCGTTTATGGGGAGCACACGATTTTTCTAAATTAATTTATAAAGCTAAAGCTATTTATGATGAGCATAAAGCTGATTTAGAGAGAGAACGTTCTGATGAGGATTTTATGGCTATGTATATGGATTATGAGGCTTTTGATGATTTAGAGGACAAATATTTTGAAATGGAAGAAGAAATAACAGGTTTTATAACTAAGTATGTTAAAGAAAACATTACCCTTTTTGCAGAAATAGTTTGATTCTTATGCAGTATTTCTTGTTTTCATTCATTTATACATCAGTGTTACTTTGATTCTATAAATTTAAGTACGGATGTCAAAGGTAACTCAAAGAGATTTTATTATATTTGCAAACACTAAAAGAAACACTTTTATGAAAAGAATTCATTTTATTTCGTTAGTAATACTGTTGTCGTCTGTATTTACTTTTACATCTTGTCTAGATTCTGATAATGAATCAAGTTTTGACTTGGGTGGTTATATGACTATAGATGATAGTTATATGGGATACACATTAAAACCTGACTTCTCTGATTATAGTTTTATTCCAAGTAATCCTGAGGTACTTAAAATTGTAGATAAGGATAATAAACCAACAGGTGAATATATGGAGAGAGGGTACGTCTTGGTGAAGTTTGCTGAAGGAGAAGTTTTTCCTCAAGAAGGTAAGAATTCTTATAATGTAAGCATTTTTGATGCTTCATTACTTTTCACAAAAGAAATGAGTATGTATGAGCCTGAAATTGAAGAAAATAGTAATTCTATATATCAACTTGAAACGACCTATGGTAAAGCTTGGGTAAGTAATGGTTATTTTAACGTTCCATTTATTCCTACATATGATAAACGAGAAAACATAAAACTTGAAGACTTCGATTTGTTTGTAGATGATGTAAAGGATAATATTTTATATTTACGGCTAAACCATTCAATTACTAAAATTGATAATCCCATTCCTACTGAAAATATATCTTTATTAATAAGTTTTAGGCATCATTTGACTAAGTCTTACTTATTAACAAAATACCCTCAATTGCAACCTGACGAAAAAGATATAATCAAAGTGAAGATAATAGCAAAAGGGCCGAATAAAGACATGGAAACAGAAGCATTTAAAGACATAGAAACAGAAGCCTTTGACATGTTATTAAAAAACTAACCTATAAAATTGAATTATAAAGAACTATATAATAGAGTATTATTATTGATTTCCTCCCCTGCTAAAGCATGGGAGGAAATTGTATTAGAAGAAGATCGTCAAAAGGTTTTCATGGGGTTTGTATATCCTATGATTGGATTGGCATCCTTAGCTGTTTTCTTGGGGACTTTGTTTACCCACGGGTGGGGTGGTCCTAAAAGTTTCCAAATAGCAATGACCGAATGTTGTTCTATTGCAATAGCTCTATTTGGAGGTTTCTACTTAGCTGCCTACATATTAAATAAACTATTAATTAAATTTCTCAATAAATCGGACGACTTATTATCTTCCCAGAGATTAATTGGTTATTCGTTAGTTGTGGTTTTCTTACTACAAATTGTAAATGGAATTTTACCCAACTTTAATATTGTTTCTTGGTTTCTTCAGTTCTATACCGTATATATTGTTTGGGAAGCTTCATCTGTATTTTTCAAGATTATAGATAAGGATCGATTAAAGTTTACTTTACTAACTTCGTTCCTTTTGTTAGCTTGCCCATTGATAATAGAATTTCTTTTTAATAAACTAGTTTTTATTTTGAACTGATGAGTAATAAAACGAATATAAATATAAGAAATAAAAGAGCGACTTTCGACTATGAATTAGTTGAAAGATTTACGGCTGGTATCGTTTTAACAGGAACAGAAATTAAATCTATTCGTCAAGGTAAAGCAAGTTTAGTTGATTCCTTTTGCTTCTTTACGACTAAAGGGGAGTTATGGGTAAAGAATATGCATATAACAGAATATTTCTATGGATCATATAACAATCATGAAGTACGTCGTGATAGAAAACTCTTATTGACAAAACGAGAGTTAGAAAAGCTACAGCGTTTGGTCAAAGAAACCGGATTTACAATAGTTCCGGTTCGTATGTTTCTAAATCCAAAAGGAATAGCTAAGGTTGAAATTGCTTTAGCACGAGGAAAAAAACAATACGATAAGCGAGAGGCATTAAAGGAAAGAGAAGATCGACGAGATATGGATCGTGCGATGAAGTTTTGATGTTTCTTAAAATTTAAATGAGTGGAAACAGCTAAAGATTTATGGTTTTCTGACGTTCTATATTTTAGAATACAAGTAGGGACATTGTTAATCTTTGATTTTTTCCTGATAGTATTTATATCGAGCACTAATATCTCTTACAAAGTTATAAGTTTCTATACCCCGAAAGTACCCATGCTTGCATACAGGATCTGTAAAATATTCACGATTACTTTTAAGTAATATATATTTCTCTACATTATCATCCCATATATTTTGATCATGTCCATATTTATTAGCTAAAGCACGTGCATCTAAAATATGCCCAAGTCCTGCGTTATAAGAGGCTAATATAAATTTGTTTTTATCTTCACTCTCTATTTTCTTAAAGTATTTCTGTAAAGTTGCTATGTATTTTGTCGCTCCCTTTATGCTTTCCTCCACATTAAACTCTTTTCCTTTAGGTACTCCCATAGCATGTGCTGTTTGAGGCATTAATTGCATTAACCCTTTGGCTCCAGCCCACGATACTGCTGTACTATCAAAGTTAGATTCGGTGTATGCTAATGAAGCTAATAACTTCCAATCCCATTCAATTTGTGTGGCATATTTTTTGAAATAGTGGTCATAATGAGATATTTTTCCGTTGGTTAATGATAGAATGGGGGAGAATGGCAGTTTTTTACTTATTTCAAAATAACGCTTATTGGTTGCTGTATACGCAGAAGTTTTACTGTTGCTACTATACCATTTATTTGCTACTTCAGCTAATTCAGGACAGTTTTTTCTGACAGCCCAAGACGTTCGTTGATCAAAACTAATAATTAATCCTATATCAAGGTTATTGAAGTAAGTTTTGTTTACTAAAGCGACTTCATTGTCAGCAACAGTAAATTCAATTTTACCAGTAGAAACCATTTCAATTAAATCCTCTGTTGTAGCACTGTCAGAATCTAATCTTATAATTTCTATGCCACCACCAAGTTCTGTATTTAAATTTGCTAAGCGATTATAATATCTATCTGCAACTACATATATTGATTTATCAATTAGTTGAGTAACATCTGTAAGTTTATTTTTTCCTCTTTTCTGAACTATTACTTGATGGGTTATAGCTTCCTGTCCACAAAAAATAACACTGTCTTTATGTTCTTTAGTAATTGGCAAATTATGTGCAATAATATCGCCCTCACCCTTGTGCAGTTTCTCATATAGTTCATCAATATCTGTAGCCACTTCTATTCTTAGCTTCACATCTAAATATTCTGCAAACTGTTTTGCTAATTCATATTGAAATCCCATATCTTGTCCACGATACATGAAATAGGATGTAGAACCATAAAGAGTAAGAACTACCAATTCTTTAGAGGCTTTTATCTCCTTAAGGTCTCTTGTTAAACCACCTTCTTTTGTTGTTTGTGCTTGTGGGCGACAAGCAACAAACAAGGTTACTATAATGAGAAAAAATGAGTATAGAACGAATCTACTCATGTCACTCTTCCTCTTTGTTTCCATTACTTATTAAATGTTCTGTAATATACTTTGTTAGGATATTTATTGCGACTTCATTACTTCCTCCTTCGGGAATAATTAAATCGGCATAGCGTTTACAAGGCTCTATAAATTGTAGGTGCATAGGTTTTAATACTTTTACGTATCTTTCCATTACATCCTCGGCTGTTCTACCTCGTTCAATGACATCACGTTGAATAACACGAATTAAACGTTCATCAGGATCAGCATCAACAAAGATTTTCAAATCCATCATACTTCGTAGTTTCTTATCGCATAAGGCCAATATCCCCTCAATGATAATAACTTCTCTCGGTTCTACATGAATGGTTTCTGGTAAACGCGTACAAGTAAGATATGAGTATGTGGGTTGTTCAATACTTTGTCCCTTTTTTAGCATAGATAAATGTTTTGAAAGCAAGCTCCATTCAAAGGCATCGGGATGATCAAAGTTGATGTTTTGTCGTTCTTCCGGAGGGATATGACTACTATCTTTGTAGTAAGAATCTTGAGGTAGGAGTACAACCTCACCTTTAGGTAAACTTTCTATAATTTTCTTTACCACTGTTGTTTTTCCTGAACCAGTGCCACCGGCAATTCCTATAATTAACATGCGCAAGTATTTATTTTTGAAAACAAATAGACTATTTTTGTGTTTTTACTTATTAGATATCAGATTTATGTATCTGTAAAACAAAGATAGAAGAAAAATTAATAACATCAATTTTATTATGGTTAAGCATATTGTACTTTTTAAATTAAAAAATACTCTTTCACAACTAGAGAAAGAAAAAGTAATGAATCAGTTTAAAGAAGCTATTGAAAAACTCCCTTCTGTTATCACTTTCATCCGATCTATAGAAGTTGGTCTTAATATTAATTCGGAGGAACACTGGGATATTGCTTTGTATAGTGAATTTGACTCTTTGGAAGATGTGAAAAAATATGCAGTACATCCGGAACATGTGAAAGCAGGTAAGATAATTGCAGAGGCTAAGGATGATAGAGCTTGTGTAGATTATACTATTTAATATTTAACAATTACGTAGATATGAAAAAATGGAGTCTCACGATATTAGGCTTTTTTCTTTTTTCTATGCTGCAGGCTCAAATATTAGAGCCTATTAGAGTTGTTGCAGACTATAAAAAAGTATCAGAAAAGGAATATGAATTGCATTTTAATGTACAAATAGAAGATGGTTGGCATGTTTATTCTAACAATTTAGATGTAGGAGGACCGGTGCCTACTTCTGTTACATTAGAGAAAGAGGTCGGAATAAAAAAAATAGGACAATTAATAGCCAAAGGCAAAGAGATTTCTATCTATGATAAACTTTTTGAAATGAATGTTCGCTATTTTGAACATAGCGTAGAGTTTATTCAAAAGATAGAAATAACAAATCCTAATTATCTGTTAGAGGGATATTTTGAATATTCAGCTTGCGATGATCAGACTTGTTTACCTCCTACTAAAGTGGAATTTAGTTATGGAGAGGGTGTAATTAGTACTGATAATGGGAATAGTTTAACTACTGCTCCTATTGTATTAGAGACTATGGGAGGGGATGAGTCAGGAAGTGATGAGTTGACACAGAACACAAATAAGAATTCACTATTTTCATCCTATTGGACACCTGTCATTAAAGAGTTGCAAGATTTTGGCGAATCATCGGGAGAACAAGATCGATCTTGGTTTTATATCTTTATCGCTGGATTCATTGGAGGGTTCATTGCTCTATTAACTCCCTGTGTATGGCCTATTATTCCAATGACTGTTAGTTTCTTTCTGAAAAGAAGTAAAAACAAACGTCAAGGAGTAAGAGATGCAATAATCTATGGTGTCTCTATCATTGTCATTTATTTATCCTTGGGACTTGCCATCACATTGATTTTTGGAGCTAGTGCTCTTAATGCGATGTCTACTAATGCCGTATTTAATCTGTTCTTCTTTGCATTATTAATCTTTTTTGCTGCTTCCTTTTTTGGAGCTTTTGAAATTACATTACCTTCAAAGTGGAGTAGTGCTGTAGATAGTAAAGCTGATAAAACGAGTGGACTTTTAAGTATCTTTTTGATGGCCTTTACTTTAACGTTAGTTTCTTTTTCTTGTACCGGTCCTATTATTGGCTTTTTACTTGTAGAAGTTTCTACAACAGGAAGTATTTTAGCTCCTGCTATCGGCATGTTAGGATTTGCTATTGCATTGTCTCTTCCTTTTACCTTATTTGCCTTGTTCCCTTCGTGGTTGAGCTCAATGCCTAAATCGGGAGGTTGGATGAATGTAATTAAGGTAACATTAGGATTTATAGAGGTGGCTTTTGCTCTGAAATTTCTATCGGTAGCCGATTTAGCCTATGGTTGGCGCATTTTAGATAGAGAAACTTTCATTGCCTTGTGGATTGTTATTTTTGGCTTATTGGGCATTTATTTATTGGGGAAAATAAAATTCAAGCACGACGATGATGATAATAAAGTAGGGGTTACTCGTTTTTTTCTAGCCATGATTTCTCTTGCTTTTGCTGTTTATATGGTTCCGGGTTTGTGGGGTGCCCCATTGAAAGCTATTAGTGCTTTTGCTCCTCCCATGTATACGCAAGACTTCAACCTCTATAATAAAGAGGTGGTTGCTCAATTTGATGATTATGATTTAGGTATGAAGTATGCCAAAGAACAAGGAAAACCTGTGTTATTAGACTTTACAGGTTATGGTTGTGTGAATTGCAGAAAAATGGAGCTTTCTGTGTGGACTGATCCTAAAGTAAGCAATCTAATCAATAATGACTATGTTTTAATAACACTCTATGTGGATAATAAAACACGTTTAGATTCACCTATTAAGATAATAGAAAATGGAGTTGAACGTACTCTACGTACCTTGGGAGATAAATGGAGCTACTTACAACGTAGTAAGTTTGGAGCTAATGCGCAACCCTTTTATGTTTTAATTGATAACGATGGAAACCCTTTAAATCAGTCGTTTGCTTTTGATGAGAAAATCTCTAAGTATGTTGAATTCTTAGAGTTGGGGTTATCTAATTATAAGAAATAAATTAAAAGAATGGGATGTTTCGACTTGGAAACATCCCATTCTTTTTTCTGATTTTTTTAACTTTTCCAATCAATCCTAGACTTATTTTATCCAAGTTTTAGTTGTTTGCTTTTTCCTTAGAAATATGGTAAAAAGAGACAATAGAAGTGACTCTTTTTCTCTTTGAATTAGTTTCAATCTTTTGGGCTATAGACCATTGAACTTTAAGCGAAACCTTTGTTCTTGTAGTCCTCGTATAGTGGAGCTACTTATATTATATAAAGTAGAATAAGGTGTAAAAAGTAAATCCGATAGATAAGACTTACAATCTTATCTATCGGATTTATTACAGATTACAAATAAAATATTTTGGTAATTTTATTTATTTAGAACGCCATCTTGGGTCGCCAATACCCAGTTTAAATATCTCATGATTTCTTACCTGATCAGTATTCTTAAAATAAAGCCCATCAAGATTATCAACCTCGTGAACATCTTTATGTCCTTCTGGATGAGGAGGATTAGGGTTAATCATCAGATCGGTTGGTGAAATACCAACTTCACCCAAGTGAATATCTAATTGTGCTTTACCTTCTTTATTGAAAATACCACCATTAATACCAGCTCCACGATTAGATGCACTAAATGCACTTCCAGTAAAAATTTGTCCATTCGTCAAATTTGTATTTGTGGAGTAGTTATCTGCAAAGTCATATTGGATAGTCCCGGATGTATTACGAACATCCATGCCTGTCAGATATAATTTACGTGTATCACTATTTGATTTAGTCAAGATAAATAAGTTTTTACGTGCTGTAATGCTACTATTGTCCGGAACATATCTCAAGTCGAAGATATGTCGACCAGAAGAGCGTGTACTATAGTTAACAAATGTATTGTTCAGTAACTTAATATTCCAACGAATGTTATCTTGCCATGCTAGTTGTTTGTTGTTATCTGAGAAGAATGAAGTTCGTGGACTATCATAGAATGTACAGTTTTGAATGGTCATATCTTTATATATATTCGATCTTGCATTATTTCCATCTCCTCCAATCCATGGATAGCCTCTTCCATTGGAATCATAGTAACCACAGTTGTAGAATAAACAGCCATCCACAATAAATTTCTCAAATGTTTTACGATTAGGACCTTGAATACGAATCCATCCACGAATCATGCGTTGGAATGTACAGTTTCTTACTTCAAATGATTCCATAGTAACGGCCATACCTCCAGAATACATATTTATAAAGTAGTTACCTGTAGCACTACCATCACCATAGTTAGTAGCTGCCGGACAGTCGAAATCTATATCTTCAAAAATTAAAGACTGAATATTAATACCTCCAAGTTCTCCTGGTTCTGGGTTACGTCCAAACATAAAGTTCATTGCTTTTGCCGCTCCATTCAATGTTTCAATACCCATCAAGACTTTAGCTCTTCCAGTACCTTTTTTTGCTCTAAGAGTTAAACCTTTACTCAATGAAACATTATGAATCATATAATAAGTCTTACCTCCTTCTAATTCAAAAATAGTTCCTTCTGCTAAGGTTGCATCATTATTATAATTAATTAGAATTGTATCTAATCGCGATGCATTATATTGTTGAGATTCAACGATGGTATCATTTGGATCGCAGAAATGCTTAATAAGAATAGGATCGGTTGGGTCACCCTTCATACGGATAACAGCAGTGTTATATAAACGATCCCAATATCTTTTTACATTGTTATTTAAAGCATTAACAATATAAACACTATTTTGATCAAACCCATCTACATCAATATAGCCACGATCAAAATCTTCTTGTGTTAGATCGATTGTGCGTGCTCCTTGTGCTTCCGGATTCGTATTTGAAGGAGCTATAGTGATTTGTTGCATTACATAATTTCCTTCTCCATCAATTTCAAAATGATCTTTAAATGCATTATTTGCATTATCACCAGAATTGGCATAATTACAATCAATATTAATTCGAAAAGAGCTTTTAGTTATTTCATTAATTACTAGAACTTCAGGAACAGCATATCTTGCTTCAGTTTCTACTCCTAAATAATCAGCCCAATGACGACCGTCTCCATGTCCATGCCATTTAGAGTTATATTCTTCTCCTTTTTTTGAGAGTACCTGTATTGCAAATTTGTAAACTGTGCTATATTGTAAATCTTCAATAGTAAGATTAGTTACTTCAGGACCAACAATTGTATCTTTTAAAACTTTTATTGGATCATCCCAATCTTCAGGTGTCCCCATATTAGTTTGAAGTCCCATTTTTAATCGATAACCTGCACAGTCTTTGACACCATACCAATATAATAAGATATCATTTTTATTTATGGCTTGACAACGATAAGGGTCAGAATCACCTTTACCCGTATTTCGGTCTTGTCGAAACATTGTAGAGAATTCTCTATATGGACTGTGTTCATCTTCACTTTCTATATTGTCATCATTACAGGAAAAGAAGAGGACTGACAATATGGCAAATAATATATAGTAAAATTTATTTTTCATTTCGTAGTGTTTTTATTAATTCACATAACCATAATAGTTCTTATATTCACCCGCACTTCGTTGGATAGCTGCATTTGGATAAGGTAGAATATAACGTACCACAGGTAAATTTAATGCTCCAGTGCTTGTTGAAACTTTTCCACTTCCATCTACCTGTAAAATATTACCTCTACGATCTCCACGAATAAACCCATAAAAAGAGAATAAGCATTGATCTGTTGGAGAGCCTTCACTATCGTTCCACCAACTATAAAAATCTGATGTTTGCCAATTTTCTCCTGAGGGTGCAGATATCACTGATTGATATGGATTATATATATCTAAAATATCCATTGATCTATTTGGATAAATATTTATGTCGTTAGGATTATCTGAGATTCTGTAAAATAGATTGTAAGGTAAGTTTTCTAAGTAGTTAGGCATACCATCATACTCTTCTACCAACTCCATATAGTCAGATGTTCCTCCTGCAGCTTCACCAACACAATAATAACGTAAAAAACTATAGTAAATAACTTCGCTATATTTGTTGTTACGAACTAAATCTTTCCAGCGCATATTTTCTCCACCAAATTCCCATTTTCGTTCATTAAGTATAGCATTTAAGAAGTCTTCTTTTGAACCTGATACTGATGAAATATAAGAATCTATTTTTTCCACATTATTAAAAGCACGACTTCTTACTTGACGAAATGCTTCAATCGCTTGAGCTCCATTAGTACCATTCACACCATCTTCAAGTTCATTTACAGCTTCAGCATACATTAATAAAACATCTGCATAACGCATATAAGGATAATTTATACCTGTACTTCCATCACTATCTGCTCCCATGGAATTTCCTGATGTTTGCCAAAATTTTGACCATTTGTTATTGTGTACGGTATAGTCACGAAGAATAATAGGTGTTCCATTGTATTGGTAATACCACATTCCATTTACAAAGTCTCTACGAAGATCTTCTTCATCGAACGAAAAACGATAGAAAGCACTAAAACGTGCTCCACCACCACTTTTACCCCATATGTTTTTACCGACAGTTAAACCTTCATAGTTTTCGCCTTTGGGACCATGTATATGTCCTATACTACCATTTGTGTTTTTTGTAAAAGGTATTTCAAAAATAGGGTCATCACCATTGTTCACGATGTAATTACACTGATCAATAAAAACCTCACGAAATGGTTTGTTTAGTGTGTGAGTTCCAGAGGAAATGACAGAGTCGCAGTATTGACGAGTAATTTCATAATAATCACGGTAGTTTGTAGGACGTTGCATTGTGCCATAACTACTGGCATTTGTTTTGTCTGGATGAAGAGAATATCCTCCACATGTTAAGGCCATGCGAGCAATCATAGACCAACAAAACTCTTTGGATACACGTTCTACGCCATCTGATAAATCCTGAGAGAATTGCATATGGGGAGCAATAGATTTTAAGTCTTCAATCAATGCTTTGTGTATTTCCTCTCTGTCTACTACTGGCATTATGAATTCCTCAGATTCATAGGTAGGGATAAGAGTAAAAGGAACATCTCCAAAAAGAACAATTAGGTCGTGATAAAACATAGCTCGCATTACTTTTACTTCGCCTAATTGTTGCATTAGATCCTTATCATTAATATCGAAAAGCTCACTACTTTCTAATCCGAAAATAAAGTTATTAGCATACTCAACTCCTTTGTAAGCTGCTGTCCATATAGAATTAATGTCTTTTCCAGTACTGTTACAGTCAAATCTGCGGTAACTGTTTGTTGTACCAATTTCATTAGTTGACATTGACATGTCAACATCACTATTTAAGGAGAAAGCATTTAAATAAGCATTGCCATATAAATCGTTGCTTAATAATTGAGCATAAACTCCATTTAATGCACGATTAATCTCCTCTTTATCACCAAATACGTATTTGCTATCAAATTTAGAACCTGGTTCTACATCTAAAAAGTCATTGCATCCAGAGAATACAATTAAGATTAGACTAGCAATAATTGTGTTTTTTATCTTCTTTTTCATGTCTCATTGTAAAGTTAAAAAGTAATATTTGCACCAAATATGAAGTTGCGGCTTCTTGGGTAACGATTATAATCCATTCCTGACGTTAAACCTGTTTGTACATCTACTTCAGGATCATATCCTGAATACCCTGTTAAAATAAACAAGTTATATCCACTAAAGTAGAAACGTAACTTCTGAACGCCGACTTTTTTAGTTAATTTTTTTGGAAGTGTGTATCCAACTGTTATATCCTGACAGCGAAGAAAAGAACCATCTTCAATAAAAAGAGAGTGGGTTACTTTATTGGTTACATCCGCAGGATTAAATCTGGTTTTACCTTCATTTATCTCTTTATATAATTCAACAGAATTTTCAATTTGAGTGGCTTTTAAATAACTATCTCCATTAGCATTTACATAGGTCCAACGATCATTATGTTCAGCTAATACATTGAAGAAGTTTTTGTTATTACTTTCAGCTGAGGATAATTGATATTTTGTAGCATTGTTTACATCAAATCCATACATATAGGTAAAGTTTGCAGTAAAATCAAAATCTTTCCATTGTGCATTAAGACCAAATCCTCCTTGGAATTTAGGGTTAGTATTACCTATAACCACTCGGTCATTTTCATCAATGATATCCACATTACCTGTTGAGGGGTCATCGTATATATTCTTAAATTTAATTTTACCGGGGCGAGTAGCTGGACCTGAGTTACTATCGTTAAATACTGAGTTAATAATTGTACCTTCTTTAGGAATCCAATCTAATGCTGCATCCAACTCAAATTCATCAAAACTATACAATCCATCATAAACAAAGCCATAAATTAAACCCACTTGATCTCCGACTTTTAAACAATAGTCATTGAAATTAGATTTCCATCGGCTGTTAGTACTCCATATTACATCATCTGTATTGTTTAATTTATCAACCCTCATTTTATTGAAACCAAAGGTGAAATTTCCACTTAATACATAGTCTTTTCCTCTAAGTATGTCTCCATTAATACTTAATTCAAAACCTTTATTTGTTACTTGTCCAATATTCTGGATTTGAGTAGAATATCCTGTTGTTGTTGGAATGTCACTACTATAAAGCAGATCCTTAGTTGTATTCCAGTAAACTTCAGGGGTAATAGTCAGTCGGTCTCCAAAAAAGCCAAAATCAATAGCTAAGTTACGAGTTAAAGTTGTTTCCCATTTTATTCTTGGATTAGGAAAGTTGTTGCTACCTGCATTTCCAAACCATTGTTCTCCATTGAGTGTTGTTTCTCCGAAACCAGGACCACCCGTAGTATTAACTGTATATAAATATCGCCACATATCATCACTAATGCGATTATTTCCAGCCATACCAATAGCTCCACGAAGTTTTAGGTTACTTATTATTTTGTTGTTTTCTAAGAAACCTTCTCTGGTTAGTACCCAAGCTCCAGAAATAGATGGGAAGTATCCCCATTGTTCACCTGGTGCAAACTTTGTTGAACCATCAGTTCTGAATGTAAGTGAAGCTAAATATTTATGATCGTAATTATAGTTTGCTTGACCAAAAAATGAAGCTGTTCGCTCAGGGGTTGAAAGCGATGAAGTCGTAGTATATGGTGATCCTAAGCCCATATTTTCAAAAGCTTTATCAGCATTTATATTACGAGGGAAATAGCGAACTTGTTGTTCATCTGATCTGTTTTGTCTGTGTTGAATTTCTTGTCCAAGTAAGAAAAAGAAATTGTGAACATTGTTTAGATCAAAACCATAAGTCGCAGTATTTGTCCATGTGTATTTTTCTACACGATTATTTTTAATACTTGCAAAAGGTAATTTATTATGTTCTTGACCTTTTTTTGTCATTGCACCATAAAAACGATTTTGATCGGAGAATGATATAAAATGTGCAGCTTCTGTTTTTAATGTTAATCCTTTAATTGGAGTCCACTCTAAATTAAATTGATTCGTATAAGAGTAAGAGTGTTTTAACTGAACATTCTGATTGATGTCACTTCTAGGATTAGTGTATTCAAAAATTGCTTCATCATCGGGGTCAACTGTTTCGGGGTCCCAGAATGCAAATTCACGCAATCCATTCGTTGGGCGATAGCGAAGTACATCAATAATTCCTCCACTGCCAATATTATCACCACCTGCACCTGTATCACGACGATAACTAAAACGTGGATTAAGTAATAACTTTAATTTTGGTGAAAGTTGGACACTTATTTTTGTATTTAAATTAGTGCGACGTACACCTGACCCCATAATAATACCTCTATCGTCATTATGAGTTAATGAAGTATTAAAGCGCAGTTTATCACTACCTCCACCTACTGTAACATTAGTCATATAACTCATTGGAGTGTCACCCATTACTTCATCCTGCCAATCATGAGTTGTTGCACGTTTATAAATATCATGATCTAGTGGATTTCCAAAGTTTGCTCGGTATTCTTTTGTTCTCCCACTACTTGTTGCCGCCCAGTCATATTGATAGCGTACAAAGTCGTAGGTATCCATTAGTTTTAGGTTTTTTGCTAACTTGCTAATCTGTAGATGGGTGTTGACATTCACCTGTATTTTCCCTTGTTGGGCTGATTTAGTGGTTACAACAACTACTCCATTACCTCCTTTGGCACCATAAATAGCAGTTAAAGAAGCATCTTTAAGTACATCAATAGACTGAATGTCTGTAGGAGGAATATCATTAATATTATCAGCTTGAAATCCATCCACAATATAGAGTGGTTCGTTACTTTGGGTTACAGATGTACCTCCACGTACGCGTATATTGATTTCAGCTCCAGGTGCACCGTCTACAGTAGTAACTTGTACTCCTGCAATTTTACCTTGTAATGCTACGGCAGCAGAAGACACTGGAACCGTTGCCAGTTTTGCACCAGAAATAGAACCTACAGATCCTGTAAGATCTTTTCTAGCTCTACTTCCATAACCTATGACTACAACTTCTTCAATGGTTTGTGCATCATCTTCTAGAACAACTACCATACTTTTATTGAAGTCTGGAGTTAGTTCTTGTGTTTGCATACCAATGTAAGAAATTACAATTTTCCCATTATTAGGAATTGTCAAAGTGAAGTTACCATCAATATTTGTTATTGTTCCATTAGTTGTGTTTCCTTTTTGAACAATAGATGCTCCAATGATGGCTTCATTGTTAGAGTCTACAACTCTTCCTTTTACGGTAGAAGTTTGAGCTAGTATTTCTGATGATGAGAAGATCACAAGAAATACAAATAAGCAGATTTTCCACCCAATCATTTTCTGGTTTTTCATAAACTTTAATTAATAATTAATTATAAAACATCTCAAATAAAGTTCAAAAAGTATTAAAAAAAAAATCCAATAGTTAAAATGAATCATTTTAGTCAGTTATTCCACCACATATATCAATTATTCATAAATAGCGTTAATAAAAATTGAAGTTCTATGTGTAAAAAAGACTTAGATAAAAAATCCACCATGTGAATTTTGTTTGATTTTAATATTTAGGATGAGTTGTAGAAAGAACTATGATTTATTTGTTAATTCATTTTTATAATTTCATAGTGTTTTATAAAGGTTTTGAATGTTGAAATATGCATTGCAGATTTTCCTCTTATACCCAAGACCTCTCGGTCCTAGACCGAGTACCCTTCAGTCCTAGACCGACACCCCTTCGGTCCTAGACCGCTGAACTTTTAGAAAAACCTTTGTTCTATCGTTTCTGTGAGAGGGTAAATATTAACTAAGAAAAAGGACACTTATAAGTATAAAAAAGCTCAGGTTTAATTCAAACCTGAGCTTTTTTATTTAATTAATTAAGAAATTTTAATCTGTTTTTATTTTAAAGGATTCCAACCTTGAGCTTGAAGTTCAATCTCTTGATTATCACGCGTGACTAGTGTGGTTCCAAATTTGACTTCAGTTATGTGACCAATCAGACGAACATCCTTAATCTGAACTATTTTTTCATGATCTCCTATGGGAACAGTGAAAAGAAGCTCATAATCTTCACCCCCATTCATAGCACAAGTTGTAACATTCACATTGAACTCTTCAGCCATTAATGCGGTTTGATAATCTATCGGTAAGTTTTCTTCAAAAACTCTACACCCAACGTTGCTCTGATGGCAAATGTGCATTAATTCAGAACTTAGTCCATCTGAAATATCCATCATTGAAGTAGGGAGAATATTCGCTTTGTTTAATTCCTCAATAATGTCTTTTCGTGCTCTTGGACGTAATTGGCGTTCTAAAATGTATTCCTTTCCGGCAAAGTCGGGCTGTGGATTATCTGAATCTTTAAAAACCTCTTTTTCTCTTTCCAGAAGTTGCAATCCCATATAGGCTGCACCAAGATTTCCTGAGACACAAATTAAGTCTGTGTTTTTTGCACCATTTCTATAAATGATTTTGTCTTTTTGTGCTTCACCAATACAAGTAATACTAATAGCTAATCCAGTTAATGAGGATGTGGTGTCTCCTCCTATGATATCTACTTGATGCTCTTCACAAGCTCTTATAACACCTTCATAGAAAGCTTCCATATCTTCTACTGTAAAACGCTTTCCCAATGCCATAGTAACTGTTATTTGTTTGGGTATTCCATTCATGGCATATATGTCGGAGAAGTTTACAATGGCAGACTTATAACCTAAATGCATTAAAGGGGTGTACACTAAATCAAAGTGTACACCCTCCATTAAAATATCTGTTGCAACTAGTATTTCGTTATCAGGGTAGGATAGAACTGCTGCATCATCTCCTACACCATATTTACTAGACTTGTTTTTTAATTTTATGTTTTTGGTGAGATGGTTAATTAAACCAAACTCACCTAAAGATGATATTTCTGTGCTCATTTATTATTTATGAACGTTTAATCAATTCTTGCATAATTGCAGTCATTTTGGGTTGTGCTTTGTCGGCTGCAATCTGAACTTCCTCATGAGATATTTCTACTATTTTTCCCTCAACACCCAAATCTGTAATTACAGAGATTCCGAAAACTTTAATTCCTGCATGATTAGCTACAATAACTTCGGGTACAGTGGACATTCCTACTGTGTCTCCGCCCAAAATGTGGAACATTTTATATTCAGCCGGTGTCTCGAATGTAGGACCTGAAGTACCTAAATAAACTCCTTGTTGAACATGAATATTTTTCTCTTTTGCAATCTCTAATGCTTTTTTAATTAGCTCTCTATCGTATGCTTGGCTCATATCAGGGAATCTGTCACCATATATATTTCTACCTCTCAAGGGATGTTCCGGGAACATATTGATATGATCTGTAATAATCATTAAGTCTCCAATTTCAAAATCAGGATTCATACCACCACTTGCATTTGAAACAAATAAAGTCTCTATGCCAAGCTCTTTCATTACGCGAATAGGGAAGGTTACCTCTTTCATGTCATACCCTTCGTAGTAATGAAAACGTCCTTGCATTGCAAAAATGTCTTTTCCTCCTAGTTTTCCAAAGATTAATTTCCCACTATGTCCTTCAACAGTAGAAAGGGGAAAGTTGGGGATTTCAGTATATCCGATTTCATACTTATCTTCAATTTCAGAAACTAAACTCCCTAAGCCTGTACCCAGTATGATTGCAGTTTTAGGGTTCGTAGTCATTTTACTTTTTAAAAAATTAGCGGTTTCTTTGATTTTCTCTAACATAGTTATTTATTTTTTTTATGAACTTGTGCTTTTGTTGCTGAAGTATCAATATTCTAACGGGTAAAGCATACAAATTGTTCTTTATTTCATCGGGTATTTCTTTTATTCCTTTTAGTCGTATGGCGTCTTTCTCTGTGGTAATGATAATCTTAGAAGAAGACTTCATCTTTTCAAAATGATTGGCTATTTTTTTTATGTCTGTTGCTTTGAAATTGTGGTGATCTTGAAAGTTTAGAGATGTTATCTTAGAGGTATACTCTGTGATTTTCTCTTTTAGTTTTGCGGGGTTTGCTATACCTGTAACCAAAAGCACTTCTTCTTCACTATGGATAGATGAAAGTTTACGGATACTGTGGTTATTGGGAAATACTGGATTTAAATCACCATATTTAAATGTGCTAAAAAATAAGTCTTGAAAAGGGTATAGATCTAAATGTTTAGAAACAATGTTATAGTGGATAGGCTTTATATCTTCCGGGCATTTGGTTACTATTACAATATGGGCTCTGTCTTTTCCTTTTATAGGCTCTCTTAATCTTCCGGCAGGAAGAAGTTTGTCCTCTGTAAATAACCGATTATAATCGGTTAGTAAAATGTTTAACCCTGCTTTTACCTTCCGATGTTGAAAAGCATCATCAAGAAGGATAACATCAAGAGATGGGGTTTGGCGGCTCATTAACTTTTCTATACCGTTACATCTGTCTCTATCAACAGCTACAGTAATTTCCGGGTATTTACTTTTGATTTGACAAGGCTCATCACCAATAGAAAAAGGAGTACTTAACTCTGTGGCTTCAAGGTAACCTTTGGTTTTTCGTTTATAACCTCTGCTTAATACTGCAACGTTATATTCTTCTTGCAATAATTCAATTAAGAGTTCTGTATGAGGGGTCTTTCCCGTACCACCTACAGTTAAATTGCCTACACAAATAATCGGCATGGGGAATGATTTTGATTTATATATTCCCCAATCAAACAAGATGTTCCTAAATCTTACACCTAATCCATACAGAAAAGATAGAGGTAGCAACCATTTTTTTATTTTGATGTTATCTCCTATCATTCAATTTGTTTATTATTGTATGTCTAAATCAAAAGGCATTCTAGCTTGAATGTAATTACCGTTCAATAAATCGTCTATTAAATAAACAGGAGTATAATATTGCAATAAAGGTTCTTGGTTGATAAAGGCTTTTAGTGCAGACGAATTAGCACTCTTAAGTAGCATATTCAACATGCTTTCTTTTGCTGGATATGAAGTTAATGTATATGCTTCTATATCTGCTTTTTCTGCTGCTAATTTAACGGCATCCTCAATACCTCCAATACCATCAACTAAATTTAACTCTTTAGCCATCTCTCCGGTCCAAACTCTACCTTCAGCTATTTTGTGAATCTCTTCAGTGGTCGTATTTCTGCCTTCAGCACAACGTTGTAAGAACAAATCGTATCCACGGTTTACATTCAACTGCATCAGTGCTTGCTCTTCTTTGTTTAATCCTCTGCCTAAAACGCCGAAATTAGAAAAATTATTTGTTTTCACTGAGCCTATACTTACCCCAATTTTCTTGCTTAATTCTTCTGCATTAGGAAACATTCCAAAAATACCAATTGATCCGGTTAAGGTAGTGGGTGTTGCCAAAATGGTGTCGGCAGCACTAGAAATATAATATCCTCCAGAAGCTGCATAGTCTCCCATAGATACTATAACTGGTTTTTCCTTTTTTAAGTCTTGTATAGCTTTCCAAATTTGTTCTGAGGCATAAGCACTTCCTCCTGGGGAATTAACGCGAAGTACAACAGCTTTAATACTTTTGTTCTTTTCTATTTTCTTTAAATCTTTAATTACTTTGCTTCCTACAATGTGATTTGCATTTTGAAAAGAAAATCCCGGGTCTTGATCAACAATATCTCCTGATGCATAATATATGGCTATAACATTTCCACTTTTATCTTTAGGAGTATTTTCTTTAACCTTAGCCATTGCTTCTACGTCAACAAAATTTAACTTTTTATCAGAGTCAACACCTAATTGCTCATTAAGTAATGCATCAATATCTGATTTATAAAGTACAGTGTCTACCATATTGCTTGCTAGAATTTTTTCCAGAGGTTGTAACATCAACATTTCGTCAGCTAGTGCATTTAATGAATCTACACTGATGTGACGATCTTCAGAAACCGAAGATAAAAGTGTATTCCAAGTGTTACCCAGTAAAACAGTTAATTGTTCTCTGTTTTCAGGACTCATTTCATTGGACATATAAGGTTCTACAGCCGATTTATACGTTCCAACCTTAAAAATCTGCATCTCTACTCCAATTTTACTTAGTAAATTCTTATAGTATCTAGGATTAGAGGAGAGTCCATGCCAACTCACTTTACCTGAGGGGTTTACAATAACCTTATCGGAAACGCTAGATAAGTAATATAATTCTTGTGTGTAAAAATCAGCATAAGAAGTTATAAATTTGCCAGACTCTTTAAAATCGGTTAAAGCTTCTCTAATTTCCCAAAGAGAGGCATAATAAGTGTTCAACATACCAGCATCTATGAAAATACCTTTTATTTTATCTTCCTCTTTAGCTTTTTTTATGGCATGTAGAATGTCTTCTAATCCAAACTCCTTTTGCTCCTTACCCAAAAGTGACAAAAAAGAATCATCGGTTAATACGCGATCTTTTAGGTTGCCTTCAAGCTTCAATCTTAAGATGGAATTATCTTTAATTACAACTTCAGTATCCGAAGAAGATAAGATTGCAAAGAAAAAGATTGTGCTTAAAAAGAAGAGTAAAATACTAGATAAAAATATACCAGTAATGGTAGCCAGTGTGTATTTTAAGAAGTCTTTCATATTATAACTTATTTGTTTGTATTTGTGAATTATAACAAAGATAGAAAAATGAGAATAGTTTTACTTTTTTTCTTGACTTAAATTACAATAAACCATTAAAATTAGCATAAATAGGTTAGAAATAGGTGTTATTGAATAAATTAAATTCATAAAGTGGTTTGACTTGAATTTAAATGAAGTTTTCTTAATTATGAAAACAGGTGTTCGTCTCTTTACGTTACTCTTTAATTTATAGAAATAATAAGGCTGAATATTCTCTTCTTTTTATCAGAAAGAAAGCTATATTTGAAGACTATGAAATAAGGCTTGTTGAATTGTTAATATGGTATGTATGTCCATGCAGTTTAACTAAGACTCATTTTGATGTGTTTTCTATATGTGCAAATAGTAATTAAGTCTTGCAAATATTAAATTGTAGTATAAAACCAACCAACATTATAAAGATGAAAGCATTAAGAGTTGTATTTTTTTGTTTCCTATCGATAATTACCCTTCATGTGTGGGCTCAACGTAGTGAACTAACGTTGGAAAAGAAATGGAAGTTTTCTAAAGGTGATTTTGAACTTGCCTCTCAAGTACAATTTCAAGACGGAAGTTGGGAAACTGTAACAGTGCCTCATGATTGGGCTATTTTGGGACCTTTTGATCGCGAACATGATTTGCAAGAGGTAGCTGTAACCCAGAATAATGAACGTGTCGCCACAGTCAAGACCGGTCGAACCGGTGGACTTCCCTATGTTGGTGTGGGGTGGTATAGAAATACGTTTGATGTAGATGATTTTGACAAAGAAAAAAGAAGAGTGGCTCTTTTGTTTGATGGAGCGATGAGTGAAGCTCGTGTATATATAAATGGTAAAGAGGTTGGGTTTTGGCCTTTAGGTTATAATTCCTTTCATTTTGATGTAACAGAGTATCTTAACTTAGATGGGAAAAATAATACGTTAGCTATACGTTTAGAAAATAAGCCTCAGTCTTCACGTTGGTATTCCGGAGCAGGATTATATCGAAATGTACATGTTGTGATTACTGATAAGATTCATGTTCCTATTTGGGGAACTTATGTTACAACTCCTTTTGTTTCTGAGAAATTTGCTTCGATACGCTTAAAAACTGAAATTGAAAATAGTGAAGAGGAAGAAGTGCGCATAGTTACTGAAATAAAAGATTCTCAAAATAAAACGATTGTAGTTAAAGATGATGTACAAAGGATTAATCATGGAAGACCTTTTATACAAAACTTTATTGTAAATAACCCACAACTATGGTCACCTGAATCTCCCCATCTTTACAATGCTATTTCAAAGATATATGTGAAAAATAGACTTGTAGATGAATATACCACACGATTTGGAATAAGAGATATTCAATTAATAGCAGAAAAAGGGTTTTACTTAAATGGAGAGCGTAGGAAGTTCCAGGGAGTCTGCAATCATCATGATTTAGGTCCATTGGGTGCTGCTGTTAGTGTTGCTGGATTACGAAGGCAACTCACTTTACTGAAAGATATGGGGTGTGATGCTATACGTACAGCACATAATATGCCCACTCCGGAGTTAGTTGAACTTTGTGATGAAATGGGATTTATGATGATGATAGAACCTTTCGATGAGTGGGATATTGCTAAATGTAGAAATGGATATCATCGATTTTTTAACGATTGGGCAGAGAAAGATATGATTAATATGTTACGAAATTATCGTAACAACGCAAGTGTTGTGATGTGGAGTGTTGGGAACGAAGTGCCAACGCAATGTAGTGTTGAGGGATATAAGGTAGCGTCTTTTCTTCAAGATATTTGTCACCGTGAAGATCCTACTCGTCCGGTAACTTGTGGTATGGATCAAGTTTCTTGTGTTTTGTCTAATGGATTTGCTGCTATGCTTGATGTTCCTGGCTTTAATTATAGAGCTCATCGTTATGTTGAAGCTTATGAAAAGTTACCCCAAAATATGGTATTAGGATCAGAAACGTCTTCAACCGTTAGTTCACGTGGTGTTTATAAATTTCCAGTAGAGAAAAAAGCGGATGCTATATATGATGATCATCAATCATCATCTTATGATTTAGAGTATTGCTCTTGGTCTAATGTTCCAGATGATGATTTTGCATTGGCTGATGATTATGAATGGACAATGGGGCAATTTGTTTGGACCGGGTTCGACTATTTAGGTGAACCTTCTCCCTATGATACAGATGCATGGCCTAATCATAGTTCTATGTTTGGTATCATTGATTTAGCGAGTATCCCTAAAGATCGTTATTATTTATATCGTAGTTTGTGGAATAAAGAAGATCATACTCTTCATGTTTTACCACACTGGAATTGGAAAGGACGAGAAGGTGAAATAACTCCAATATTTGTTTATACCAGTTATCCTGAGGCAGAATTGTTTGTCAATGGAAAGAGTTATGGTAAACAAAAGAAGAATGATAAATCAGTTCAAAGTCGTTATCGTTTGATGTGGATGAATGTGATTTATGAGCCTGGAGAAGTAAAAGTTGTAGCTTATGATAAGCAAGGTACAATTGCTGGAACTAAAATAATAAAAACAGCAGGAAAACCCCATCGTATTGAGTTAATACCCGATAGAAAAACTCTTACTGCTGATGGTAAAGATTTAGCTTATATTAATGTTAGAGTGGTGGATAAAGATGGAAATCTTTGTCCTACAGACCATAGAGAAATTAGATTCAAAGTAAAAGGAAGTGGAACATATCGTGCTGCTGCAAATGGTGACCCTACTTGTCTCTATCAGTTCCATAAGCCTGTTATGCCTTTGTTTAGTGGACAATTAACAGCTATTATTCAAGCAGGAAATGATATTGGAGATATAGCTGTAGAAGCATCAGGAAAAGGAGTAGCTAAAGCCAGACTTGTTCTTAAAACTGAGAGATAAAGTTAAATTGCTAATTAGAATAGTTCTTACCCTCTATAAGCACTTTTAATGCTTATAGAGGGTAATTTTTTATATCTCAATTTCTAGAATGAAATCATCCATAAAGAAGTTGTGGCCTATGGGATGTACTCTTGTTCCAACAATTTTCATTCCTTGCTTTAGATAAAAACCTAGTGCTTTTTCATTTTCTTTATTCATGTTTAGCCCGATACGAATTGGTGTAGAACACTCTTTTTTGAAAATTTTCTTGGCTTCTTCAAATAAGTAGGTTCCACATTTAGCTCCTTGAAATTGAGGCCTAACATATATCTTTTGGATATAAAAATAGTTTGACTCCTTTTTTTCAAATGATAAGTAGCCAAAAGGAATTTCTTCTTTGTATCCAATAAAGAAACGTTCGGATTGGGTCTCGATTTTTTCTTCAAGTAGGCTTGGGGTATACATCATATCCATCATATAATCAATTTGCTCTTGAGTTAGCAGCTTTTGATATGTATGGGGGAAAATCTCTTGTGCCAGCTTTTGTATGAGTAGGCTGTCTGTTGGTTGTGCTTCTTTTAATTTGTACATAATATCATCTTCTTAAACGTTACCAAAATACTCAATATTTCTCAAGTATACACTTTTTGAATTGGTTAATTATTATTAATATATAGTACTTTGTATTGCATAGTACTGTGGAATGCATATATTTGAGTAAAAATTAGATATATGTATGTAGATAATGTAAAATCTCAAATGCGTAAGGGAATATTGGAGTACTGTATATTACTCTTATTGCATAATGAAAAAGCTTATACTTCCAATATAATTAGTTGGCTAAAAGAAGCTCAACTCATTGTGGTAGAGGGTACTTTATATCCTTTGCTAAATAGATTGAAGAAAGAAGGAGTACTTGATTATGAGTGGATAGAATCTACTCAAGGACCACCTCGTAAGTATTATTATTTAACTGAAGTAGGAGAGGATTTTCTCAAAGAGTTAGATAGCTCTTGGAATCAATTAAATGAAACTATATTATTTTGCCAAACACAAAAGAGCCAATAAAAATGAAAAAAACACTAACAATAAATTTAAATGGCATTGTTTATCACATTGATGAGGATGCTTATGCCTTACTAAAGAAATACCTGAATAATATTCAATATTATTTTAGAAACGAAGAAGGAGTAGAGGAAATCATGCTTGATATTGAAGCACGTATTGCCGAATTATTTTCAGAGCAACTAACCTCTCCTTTAAATGTAATTAGTAAAAAAAGAGTAGAAGAAGTCATAGAACAATTGGGCCAACCGGAAGAAATTGCGGGTGATGAGATTTTTGAAGAGGAAGATCGTGAATCTCAAGAATCGAAAAAGAAAAAAAGACTTTATAGAGATTCAGACGATAAAATGGTAGGTGGAGTAATCAGTGGAATGGCCACATATTTAAATGTTGATGTTACCACGCTGCGTTTGTTATCCATATTGGCCTTTTTCTTTAGTTTAAGTACATTTTTAATTGTCTATTTGATTTGTTGGTTAATCATTCCTGAAGCTAAGACAGCTGAAGAAAAGTTAAATATGCGTGGGGAGGATATAACCCTGCATAACATTGGTAAAACAGTAACAGAGAGTTTTGATAAAGCACAAAAAGGAGTTTCTGATTTTGTTAAGTCGGATAAAACAAGAACAGGTTTTCAACGCTTTTTTGATGGGGTAGTAGGGGTATTAGGTCTGCTATTAAAAATAGGATTGTTCTTTGTGGCTTTTTGTATCGGAATACCTATTTTGTTTCTCTTGTTTATTTTGTTTTTAATATTAGTGGCAATAGGTATTTCTACCTTTATAGGAGGAGGTGTTACCCTATTTTCTGTGTTTCCTCCTTTTGAAGCCCCTTTTTTCACGACACAAACTCTTCCTATTTTTATTAGTAGTCTTAGTGGATTGATTGTTATTGGGCTACCTGTGTTTTCACTATTTTATATGGTGTTTCAACATATTTTTCAATGGAAAAACATCTCTAGAGGTATAAAAACTACTTTAGTTATTCTTTGGGTTATTGCGTTATTCTCTTTTATTTTCTGTTTATTACAGATTAACTGGGGGTTGTAAAGACTCATATTACTTGAAATTTGTTGTGTTTTATTGAAGCTAATTTTTATCATTTATAATTGTGTGTAGTTAGAAGGGTTTTATATCTAAATGTAAGATATAAAACCCTTCTTTTGTCCTGTTTTCACTTCTCAAAGTATTTGCTGCGTTAAAAAATAGAATATGTTCTCTGCTAAAAAGTTGTTTTTTATGCTCTAGTTAAAATTAATTCGATATCTTCACTTAAATAATTAAAACAAAAAACTTAAGATTTATACAGATGATGTTTGATAGATCATTGTTACTTTTAGTTGGAGCTATTTTGCTTTTGGTTATACTGCTAGATGTAATAGCTATAACCGACTTGAGATTGACTGATAAGTCGCAGCGATTTAAACTTGTTTTTGCGTTAATCATAATCTTTGTTCCATTTTTTGGTTTCTCTGCCTATTATATTTATAAAAGTATTAGTAATTGGAGATAGTTTACTATGAATAAAAAGAAGCTACTATTTTTACGAATAGGTGTTATTTTTCCTACTTTATTATTTATCTATTTATATGCACTCGATCCATTAAATAAACACTATAACCTAATTGTTATAGCATCTATTTTTACCGTTTTACTTTTGGTCTCTACCATTCTTTTTAAGAGAAATAACTTGAATATTATTCTCAGCTATTATGCTATTTTTGGCTTGTTAATTGTATCCTATCTTTTATTATAATTACTGAGGTTTTTGTAAATAAAAAAACCACCTAAATAACTTTAAGTGGTTTGATGTTACTTGACTTATGAAGAGTGAGAGCAAAGGTTGAAATCAGTAATTAAAACTGTGATTGGGGGCTGAATAACACAGAAAAAAGAATCTGCTTTCTGCTGCTTACAACAGTGTTTTTTTTGCAGTTTAGTCGGTCTAGGAGAGAAGGGTGCTCGGTCCTAGACCGAAGCCCCTTAGGTCTAGGACCGATGAACCGTCGGTCTTAGACCGACTAAGATTATCTAAAAGGTTATACCTTTATTCATATAATAATTCAAAGAAATAAAGACCGAAGTTTATACAAAGATTCGGTCTTTATTAGGTTTTAGGGGCGATTTTATTAACTCAGTAAATCAATAATTAGTTATTGAAAGGTAAGCTATCCCAGTATCCTTTATTGGTAATTAATTCAATGGTTACTTTTCTATCTCCCTCACGGATGTCTTCAGTTGCGTTGGTACTCATATGAGATATTTTCTTACCGACACCAACCGACTTGAGAATTGATGAAGGTACATCTCTTTTAATAAGAGCTTCCACTACTGCTGCAGCACGTCTTTTAGATAAATCTAAATTATATTCTGGAGTACCTATCGCATCTGTATAACCTGTAATTAAATATTTCTTAGAATCATTTTGCTTCAATATTGCAGCAATCTCATCCATTACTTTTTCAGTGGAAGCCGTTAATGTCGCTTGATCGAAATCGAAATAGATATTGTTGAACAATTCATACAGCTTAGTATATTCCACTCTTTCCACTATTTTTTCTACTTCAATGGGTTTTTCTACAATTTGTTCTATGATTCTATCACGATCTACATATTGAATAACCGGTTGAGCTTTTTTTGATTTTCCTCCTAAACGAAACATAACTCGTGCTGTTCCTTGTAGTGAGTTTGCAATCTCTCTGTAGGGCATAATTAAATAATCGGCTTGCAAACCAATGCCAAAACGATCGTTGAGCCAAAGGTTTAATCCGCCACCGATAGAAACGGGCATTAAATGTTCTTTATCTCTTCCATTTTTATTTAAATCATTGGTGAGAATCCAATTCATCTGATCTTCGGATAATCCTTCCATACCCTGATAGTGTATGCTGAATCCTTTATTCATATAGTTAATTCCGGCTCTAAGGTATGGATCAATATATCTTGATCCAAAATATTCCCCTAATCGCCATTGAAGCCCAGGGCCTACTATCAGGAGCATTTTAGTTTTATCTTTATCGTTTATTCTGTCAGATGCAGCTCCTATAGTTCCTTGAAAGTCAAGATATAAGTGCTTACTTAGTTCTCTGGCCACATATAAATTTCCTCCATATACTGCGTGCTTTAGTTTTAGGTTAAAATTATAGCCTTCATTTTTCAGCTCTGTAAAATCACTAAACTGCGATCTACTGAATTGAAAAATAGATGCTCCAACACCAAACTCCCAAGCCTTAGAGGTTTTCTTTTTGTTTCCTCCAGTCTCTAAAGTTGTGTTTTGTGCAGCTAAAGTATCTATTCCACCTACAAGAACAACACAGAAGAATAATAGTATAATTTTATTTATTTTCATTGTTAGTAGTTTTAGTTTATCTCTATGTTTTCTATTGATTCCATATTCATTGTTTCATCTTTGAAGCCAATGAGTGTTAACTTTTGGGTAATAGAGCTATAGCTGATAGTTCCTATTTTTTTATCGGGTTCAACAAAGTAACCTGCACTTCCATTTACATAAACTGCCGATTGAAAATGTACATTTTCTACCTTGGCATTATTTTCTTTTAAAGAGGCCAAAGCATATCGGTTGTCTACACTTAAGTCACCACCACTTCCTCCACCGGATTTTACAAAGGATATCTTTAAGAAATCAATATTTTCTATTTCTGATATTGGTGTCACTATAGGTGTCCAGTATTCATAAGTTTTTCCATCAATGACTTTTATCTCTTTATCACACGCAGTATTATAAATGTGATTAGGGTCAATATGTGATGTGTTAAACACTACGGTCAGTCGTTTCACAGAGTTAGTGATTTCTGAGTAACCTTGAACATTTTCAATACTTTCAATTGTTGGTATATATTGTACCGGGGGGACTTGTACCACTAGTGGTGTTACAGGGTTTTCACCATAATAACTGTCTAGTTTTGCGATATAAAAATGATCTTCACCATCCCATTCAGTAGCCATAGAGTTTGGTCTTTTCATATAAGGAGGTGTAATGTGATGTTTGTCTATACCAGTTGAAATAGGTCTTGAAATATCATAAGAGCTTGTTTTTATTAAAGTACTTTCATCATATGAAGTAGGATAATCTTTATCTTTTAATTCATACCATTTAAGACTTTGCATTAATCCTCCTAAATAATTCGGAATATTTTCCCATTTCGCACCAGGTACACCTATGTTTCGCTCCATTCTTAATGTGGTTGTTGCTGTTGCGTTGGTGAGTCTTACTGATGATGTACTCGATCTGTTTAATCTTACGGTAATTCTATTAGGTACATAGGTGTTTGGAGCAGAAAGTTCGGTAACAATTACTCCTTTTGAGTTTTTGTAAGTAACTTCTACGGAAGCAGTTAGGTCTTCTATATATCTACCCGTTGGTAAGTCTTCTTTTTTAATTATAAATTCTCCGTTAGTATCTGTAACATATTCTTTATTTGGGGCTAATCCAGGTAAACCTTTAACTATAGCTAAAGGCGATATTTCTCCTGCTTCATTATATACTATAAATACTACTGCACCATCGCTCCATCGAACAAACTCTTTGTGTTCCTGCGAAACATATTGAGAAATAACATTAGGTACGCCTATAGTAATTACTTGACCATTGATGATTGTTTCTCCATTCTTTCCATCTTTACCACGTAAATATTCCCAGAAATCCTGAATGCTTGTTTTAGTTTTGTCCCATATTGCACCAGGGTAATGAGGGTTTTCCAGTCCTTGCTCCACTTCTTCTACCCATAAATCATAAGCACTTAAGCCCTGATCTCCTTGTTGACCTTCCTGACCCTTTTTTCCTGTAAGATATTCCCAGAAATCTTGAATGGTGTTTTTATTTGTTGCCCATTTTTGTCCTGGTTTTTTAGGGTCATCTAAATTTCCTGTTGCTACTTCATCCTTCCATAGTTCATAGGCATTTAATCCGTTATCGCCATCTTTACCAAAAGCAGAAAAACCAGTATCTTCACCATCTATGTGCCAATTGCCGTTATTACCAATGGTAACTACACTTCCATCTCTACCCGGTTGGCCGGTTTCTCCTTTATCCCCCTTGTCTCCTTTTGCTTCTATTCCGGTGTTTTGTCCGTCAATGTACCAATAACCATTAATAATAGTCACTACACTTCCATCTTTACCATTATCTCCGTTTTTACCTTCAGCAGGAATACCTGTATCTAAGTCATCTATATACCAGTTACCATTATCACCAATAACCACCTTACTACCGTCTTTACCATCTGCACCCTCTCTACCATCTGCTCCTGTTTTTCCTCTTAGATAATTCCAGTAGTCATCCATTGAGATTTTTGATTTATCCCATTTTTGTCCCGAATGATGTGGGTCGTCTAGACCTTTCATTACTTCTGTAACCCATACCTCATAGGCGCTTAATCCATTTACTCCATTGGTGCCATCTTTACCATTCTCTCCATCTTTTCCTCTTGCAGGAATAGTGGTGTCTTTACCATCTATCCACCAATTACCATTTTTTCCAATGACAACTGTACTTCCATCTTCCCCCTCTTTTCCATCTTCCCCTTTGACAGAAATACCGGTATCTGTACCATCAATAATCCAAGTCTGATTATTACTGATTTCTATTTTTGATCCGTCTTTACCATCGGCACCTCTCGTTGGTTTTCCTGTGTCTATGCCATCTATCCACCAATTACCATTTTTCCCAATGACCGGAGTTGATCCGTTCTTGCCATCAGCACCTGTCAAATAATACCAGAAATCATCGATTTTGTCTTTTTCTTTTGCCCATTCTTGATTGGGGTTATGCGGGTCTTTAATGCCTTTTTTTACCTCATTTTTCCAAAGCTCATACGCACTAAGTCCATTTAAGCCCTCTTTTCCATCTTCCCCTTTTAAGTATAGAAAGAAATGGTTCTCTGTCAATTGGTCTTTAGGCCAATCAATATCTCCCGAATTAACTTTTGCAACCCATAGCTCATAAGCGGATTGTCCTGTTGGTCCTTGAGGTAGGGATATTTGCAATTCATTATCACATGAATACATAAGCAGCAAAAATAATATTGCTCCTATTGCTTGAAGTTTTGTTTTTTTCATATAATCTCTGTTTTTGAATGTGGAGTAAATAAATTGTTTTTTTGTTCTAATTTATTTATGTTTGATTCTTTGTATAAACTTGTCTGCAAATGTAACTTTATAGCCATGTGCTAGTGTACGTGTTATGCAAAAATGAAAAAGCATGTTGCAAACGTCAGATAATTAGGTGGTTGTATTTTTACAGATTAGGAAACAATTAAAGTGGGTGTGTATTTTCTATCTGGAAAAGGTGTTAAATTTGAATGAATATTTCAATTAAAAAATTTGTAATGTATAGTAAGTTAAGGTGGTGTGTTTTTTTAGGAGTCTTTTTATTTCTTTTATCTCCTCCAAATCTTAATGCAACAGAAGTAAAAAGTTTACCCGACAGTATCTTCAATAGTATTTATAAAGAAAAGGGTATAGCTAAAATCAAATTACTCGATGTCTATGCTAGTCATTTCTTTTCAAACCCTCAATTAATTGAGGAGTTGGAAAAAGATGCAGAGAAAGAGGGTAGCCATTTATATAATGCATACATTCTTCGGCTTAAATTATATCATCAAGCTAAAGAAGATGATTTAAAATCGATAAAAACATCTATTCGAGCGATTGATTCTGAATTACAACTGTTTGATCAGACAGGCATAGAGAAAAGCGAGGAGGAATTAAAGCGATACAATTCAATGAAAAGTACCACCTTTAATCTGAAAAATGAGATCTATCTACACGAAGGCAAATATGATTTGGCTCTTATTGAAGTTAAAAATATGATGGAGAAAGCTAAATTAAGATTGGATACAGATGTTTTCTTTGAGCGACAAGGCTATACTTTATTAGGGAATACTTATCTACACGCAAAGAAGTGGGAGGAGGCATTAAAAAGTTTCAAATCAGCTTTCAAGGTTAATGAAGATCTTTTGAAAAATAGTAATCTTAAATTGAAAGAATACTCTTATTACCCTTCTATGGAGGGTATGATGTATAGTTACGATAAATTGGAAAAATACACACAAGTGCTATGTCTTGGTGATAGTACCATTCGTAGAATTGAAAACGATTACCAAGCAATTGAAAAACCCAATGTAGAAGAAATCTTTATTTATAATTTTTGTAAAAGTAGAATTTTAAGTTTAACTGCTCTTTCATATATTCGTCTAGACAAAACATCTAAAGCAAGAGAGCAATTAGATGTAGTGAAGAACTTCCTTCAAACATCCTTAGATGTATCTCATTCAAACTTTATATTGTATTACAAGGCTGAAGCGCGCTATTATTTATCCATTAAAAATTATGCAAAAGCCAAAAAATATGTTTATCAGTTTTTGGATAACATATCTATTAATACACATAGTTTAGACTATATTGATTTTAACTTGCTATTAGCCGAAATATTAAATGCTGAAGGAGATAGAAAAAATGAGGTTTATGATTTGATGCGTGAAGTGTATGAAACAAATGACTCTATTAATCGGACCAATTTTTCGGCTCAAGTAGCAGATATACAAGTATTGCACGAGGTAGATAAAGCAAAGATGAGAGCCAATCAGAATGAGGAGAAACTTAAGAAAACACGGATTATACTGATAATATCATTGTTATCATTTGTCCTTACTCTGCTTATTGCTTATCTATTATGGCGAAATGGAAGGACATTAAAGGAGAAAAACAGACAGCTTTTCCATCAATACACTAATAGGTATGAAAAAAGCAAACTCATGCATAGGTTTCACTCCGAAAGTATCGATGAATCTACAGAATTGGATTCTAATGATATTCTTATTCATAAATTAGAAGAGTATTTATTGAAGTCTCATATTTACAGAAACGCAGAATTGTCACGAGAAGAGTTATCATTAAAAATAGGAACAAACAGGCAATATTTAATTGAAGCGATTAAAGAGAAAACAGGAAAAACTTTTAATGAGTACATTTACTCTTTTCGACTTCAAGATGCTTATGAGAAAATAGTAAGAAATAAAGAAAAAGCAATATCAGATATTTTTATTGAGGCCGGATTTTCCACTCGGGTTACTTTTAATAAGGCTTTTAAAGAAGCCTATGGTATGACTCCTAGTGAATTGCGTAGTGTGGCAAATGAAAAGTAAAACCAAACTAATCTTTTAAGTTATTATTTTCCTTTGTTTGATTTTCAAGCGCTATTTTCATACTCAGATGTTATGACTTAGATTAGAGTATTAAAAATGGAGTAAAGAGGAATGAGAAAAACTCTTAATGATGACGTTATCAGAATCATTATCATTATTAAAACATCTGTAGTATACTATAAGTTTACAAGTCATTTTTGAGAAATATTATTCCTATATAAAACATAAAAAAACAAATAACCATTTAGTCTGTATATAAATTGGGTTATACTTAGATATAATAAAAGTGATCTTATATGCTGCAAAACAAAGGCATTTGTTGTTCCACGGTCTGCCTTTTCAGTTCTAGGCGACAGACTTTAGATTCAAGACCAATAAAGTAATGGTAGAATAAGAAAATATATTGTTCTGTAATTTAAGACATAGAATAAAGAAAAAAGATGTATGTTTAAGGTTAATTATAAAAATTTACTTGCTAATAAAGGATTTAAGTTGATTTTTATAAGAAAAAATGTCTACCTATTATCCTTTTATTTGTTTAATTTTGAGGATAAATTTATTCCACTCAATCATTTAGAAAAGAAATATGATTTCTTTGAGAGAATTTAATCAGTTATTTACCCAGTATTACCAGTCCTTTCTGAGGTTTGCGAATTCATATGTAAAAGATCCTCATATTGCCGAAGAAATTACTGCTGAAGCCTTTTCTGTGTTTTGGGAAAAACGAAGTGAAATCTCTATTGAAATAAATCGTCCGGCATATATATTAACTATTATTAAAAATCTTAGTCTTAACCATCTAAAGCGTAAATCTTTAAGTAAAAGTATTGTGGCAAATCTGAAGCAAGCTTTGGAGTGGGACTTATCTACTCGTATTAATCATTTACAAGCTTGTGATCCGGAATCTCTTTTTTCAAAAGAAATAGAATCTATATTAAATGAGGCAATTGAAAAACTGCCGACAAAAACAAGAGAGGTTTTTGTTCTGAGTCGGATTGAACATCTTTCTCATAAAGAAATTGCAGAAAAATTAAATATTTCCACTAAAGGAGTTGAATACCATATGTCTCAGTCCCTTAAGTTGTTAAGGGTAATGCTGAAGGATTATTTACCCCTTGGAGTATTTATTTTTATAAAAAGTCTATTTTTATACTAGGGATAATTCATTCTTAATTGTTGTTATTATAGAGGGTTAATATATTGAATAACCAAAAAAGCTATGATAACACAAAAATTGCAAGATTACTTTTCAGGTAATTGTTCTGAAAAAGATATACTTTATATAAAGAATTGGGTTGAGTCTTCTGAGGAAAACAAAAAAAGATTCGATCAAGAAAGAGTCTTATTTGATATTCTTGTATTACACGATACTGAGCGTGCTGTTTCTGCATATCAAAAGAAAATCATTACACAAAAGAAAAAACTTCGAAGAACTATTCTCAAAATTTCAAGTGTTGCAGCCATGCTTCTTTTTGCTGTGTTTATCACTAAACATTTAGTTTATGAAAATCTGCAAAATAAAATGCAGACCGTAAGTGTTCCATCAGGTCAATACATCAGTATGGATTTACCCGATGGAACAAAAGTATGGCTCAATGCCCAAACAAGCATTAAGTACAATCCCTTATTCAATTATAAGAAACGTCATGTTGTTTTAGATGGTGAAGCTTATTTTCAAGTTAAACGTGATGAGTCTTTGCCTTTTGAAGTAGAAACAGCAAAAGGAATTGTAAAGGTCTTAGGAACAGAATTCAATGTTTGTGCCTATAGCAATAGCAATAAATTTGAAACAACCTTAATTAATGGTGAAGTAGAGGTCTCTTTAAAAGAGAACTCGGAGAGAATCAGAATAAAACCTAATAGCCAAGTTTCTTATAAAAATGGACATCTTGAAATAGGTAGAGTGAGAAATTACGAATCGTACAGATGGAAGGAAGGCTTGCTAGCGTATAAGAATATTAGCTTTAATGCAATGATGGAGGAATTTGAACGAATCTTTGGAATTAAAATTGTTGTGGAAAATAAAGAAGTACATCAATTTAACTATACCGGAAAGTTTAGAATTGTAGATGGTGTTGATTATGCTTTATCTGTGTTACAGAAAAGTATTGATTTTGATAAATCCAGAGATTCTGAAAATGGAGTCATATATATTAAATAAAAAAACTTGCAGATTAATTAATTCTTATTATGTTAATAAAGTAAAAATTAACTCTTTTTATTGAAATATACGTTAAATGAAAAAAGTATTAACCTAAATATATACTCTATGAAAAAACAAAGTTCTTGAAAAAAACACTAATGTATTATTGTATTTATTGAATCAATAAACAATATTACTTTAAGTATCGTATGAATTAAAACAATATGAAAATCTATGAAAAACAACTTACTTATGAGATGCAATACATCTCTAACTAATTTAACAGCAAGAGCCATGAAAATAATAGTTGTTCTATTATTCTTCTGTTCTTTTTCTTTACATGCTGGAGAGCTGTTTTCTCAAAACTTTAAAGTGCATTTGAGTAAAAAAACAACTCAGCTCAGCAAAATTATTGAGGAAATAGAGAAACAAACAGACTATCTTTTTGTCTATAACGATCAGATTGATGTTAAAAAAGAAGTCACTGTGTCAACAAATGATGGTGAAGTAGCACAAATTTTAAATGAGGCATTCAAGAATTCGAATGTTAGTTATGAAATAACAGGAAGCCACATAATATTATCTCAAAAAGCACAGAGAACAAGTGGTGTAACACAAAACAAAGAGATATCGGGTACAGTAACCGATGAAACAGGTGAGCCACTGATTGGTGCTACTATTCAATTAAAAGGTACTACAACTGGTGTTATTACAGACCTCAATGGTAGCTATAAAATTTCTGCCAATACAGGTGATGTATTGGTTTTTTCCTATGTAGGCTATGAAAATCAGGAATTTACTGTAGGTAGTAATACTACTATTCATGTTAAGATGTCTTCCGATGCACAACAACTTGAAACTGTAGTTGTTACTGCTTTAGGTATTAAGCGTTCAGAAAAAGCATTAAGTTATAATGTACAACAAGTTAATGCAGATGCAATTACTACTAATAAAGATGCCAACTTCATTAATGCATTAAGTGGTAAAGTTGCTGGTGTTAATATCAATGCTTCCTCTTCAGGTGTTGGTGGTGTTTCAAAAGTAGTTATGCGTGGAACAAAATCCATTATGCAATCTTCAACAGCTCTTTATGTAATCGATGGAGTTCCTGTGTTTTCTAGACCTAAATCAGGTGGTGGGGGTACAGAGTTTGATTCACAAGGATCTACTGACCCAATGGCTGATATTAATCCAGAAGATATTGAATCTATGTCTGTTTTAACTGGTGCTGCAGCGGCTGCACTTTATGGATCTGACGCAGCTAATGGCGCTATTATTATTAATACAAAAAAAGGGAAAGAAGGAAAAGTAAGTATTACAGTAAATAGTAGTGTAGAACTTAGTTCACCTTTTGTTATGCCTCGTTTCCAAACTCGTTATGGAACAGGTAAAGGAGGCGTCTTAAATGCAAGCCCTACTCACAGTTGGGGGCCACATTTAACAGAAGCTAGATATTTTGGGTATAAACCACAAGATGATTATTTTCAAACCGGAATTATTACAACGGAAAGTGTTTCATTCTCAACTGGTACAGAAAAGAATCAAACTTATGCCTCAGCCGCGGCTGTGAATTCTAAAGGAATAACTCCTAACAACAAATACGAACGTTACAATTTTGCTATACGTAATACTACTTCTTTTTTAGATGATAAAATGACATTAGATGTTAATGCAAGCTATGTTAGACAAGGAGATCGTAATACGACAAATCAAGGAGTTTATAATAATCCTTTAGTAGGAGCTTATTTATATCCTAGAGGTAATGATTGGCAAGAAGCTAAAACTTATGAAGTGTATAATGATGTCCGTAAAATCTATACACAAAAATGGGAAGTTGGTGATGCAGGTATGACGATGCAAAACCCTTATTGGATTAACTATCGTAATTTAAGACAAAACAAAAAAGATAGGTATATGTTTGGGGCTAACCTAAGTTATCAAATTTTAGATTGGCTAAATGTTTCTGGACGTGTGCGATTAGATAATTCAAATAATGATTTTACAGAAAAATTCTTTGCAACTACTAATACTCAACTAACTGAAGGTTCAAATAGAGGCTTATATGGAATAGCAAAGTCTCAAGATAAACAGCTTTATGCAGATTTCCTGGTGAGCGTAAATAAAAATTTCGGAGAAAACTGGAATTTACAAGCAAACGTAGGAGGATCTTTTACTGATTTTCGTTATGATGAATTAGAAGTCAGAGGTCCTATTGCTGATGGTTCTGATGCTTTTCCAGGAGAACAAGTAGGTTTAACTAATATGTTTGCTGTGCAGAATTTAAGTACAAATAATACAAAGTTTATTCAAGATGGATGGCGTGAACAATATCAGTCAGTTTATGCGTCAGCAGAACTTGGATATAGGAGTACATATTATTTAACCTTAACTGGACGTAACGATTGGCCTTCACAATTAGCTGGTCCAAACTCCAAATATAAGTCTTTCTTTTATCCATCTGCAGGAGTTTCTTTAGTACTTTCGGAGATGATGCCTAACTTAAATAAAAACTATTTATCTTTCCTTAAAGTACGTGCTTCTTATGCATCTGTTGGTAGTGCTTTTAGTAGATATATTGCAAATCCAAGACCTAAATGGAATCAGGAAACTGGAACATGGTCTGTTTTAACTTCTAAACCCAAAGATGATTTAAAGCCTGAGCGTACAAAATCTTTTGAGATTGGGTTAAATGCACGTTTTTTGAAAAACTTTGAGCTTGATGCTACCTATTATAACGCAAGAACACAAGATCAGGTATTTGTAATTGATGGAGGTGTAAAATACTCTGAAGCCTATTTACAAACTGGAGGTGTGCGTAATCAAGGTATTGAGCTAGCATTAAGTTATAAGAATACATGGAAAGATTTCACTTGGTTTAGTGGATTTACATACTCTATGAATAAAAATAAAATAATAGAGTTGGCTAAAAATGCATATAATAGTGCAACCGGTGAAACTATCAATATTGATTATATGAATATTGGAGGTTTAGGTAGTACTCGTTTCATCCTTAAAGAGGGTGGGGATATGGGAGATCTTTATTCCATTATGGATTTAAGAAGAGATGCTAATGGTGCTGTCTATATTGATCAAAATAATGGTGTACATACTGAAAGTATTCAAAATATCAATGACTATATTAAATTAGGTAGTGTATCTCCTAAGGGGAATTTAGCATGGAGTAATAATTTTTCTTGGAAAAACTTCAATTTAGGATTTATGGTTTCAGCTCGCTTAGGTGGTGTGGTTTTCTCAAGAACTCAAGCCATTTTAGATGAGTATGGGGTTTCAAAAACTTCTGCTGATGCCCGAGATATAGGCTATGTTTCTGTTAATGGGCTTGATCGTGTAAATCCTGAAAGTTGGTACACTGTAGTTGCAGGAGGTACTGCTGTTCCTCAATATTACACTTATTCTGCTACAAACGTAAGATTACAAGAGGCTTCTATTGGGTATACATTCCCAAAGAAAATGCTAGATAATGTTTGTGAAATTAAAGTATCCTTAGTTGGACGTAACTTATGGATGATTTATAACAAAGCTCCATTTGATCCTGAATCTGTTGCAACTACAGATAGCTTCTATCAAGGAATAGACTACTTTATGATGCCGGCTTTACGGAACATTGGTTTTAACTTAACCTTTAAATTCTAAAAATAATAGGTATGAAAAATATATTTAATAAACTGACTATTGGTGCTGTTGTTATCGCTTTTACAGCTTGTACAGCAAACTATGAGAATATTAATAGTCATCCGTATGAGCCAGGAGATTTGATTCCTGATGATTATGCTTTGGGGTCAGCAATGAATAATTTAGCTGGATGTGTGGTTTCTCCGGATGTAAATACGGCTCAATTTACTGATTGTTTACTTGGTGGCCCAATGGGAGGCTATTATGCCGATTCTAATGCAGGTTGGGCAAATACTATTTCGAATTATAATCCAAAGGATGACTGGAGTAGAGTATTCCTAAAGAGCGATAGAATTATTCCTATTCTAACATCTAATTTAGCTGTAGTAGATGTTGTATCTCAAAACACAGAAAATCCTGTGCCTTATGCACTTGCGAAAATTATAAAAGTGGCAACAATGCATCGTGTAACTGATACATTCGGACCAATTCCTTATACGCAACTAGAGACTAGCACTGATCAGAATATACCTTACGATTCTCAAGAAGTAGTATATAATACATTTTTCGATGAGCTAAATGATGCTTTAGAGGTTTTAAATGCAGACCCAAATGCAAAATTAGTACCAACAGCTGATTATATATATAGTGGAAATATTAAGCAATGGATTAAGTTTGCCAACTCATTGAAATTACGTTTAGCTATCCGAATAGCTTATGCTAGTCCTTCTAAATCTAAGGAAATGGCAGAACAAGCAGTAGATCCTAAGAATGGAGGATTAATAGAGAGTAATATAGATAATGCATCTTGGGATTATTTTAAAACTTTACAAAATCCTATTTTTGTTGCTACTAGATATAATCAAGCAACTCACACAAATGGTGAGGTTTGTACAACGGGTGGTGATACACATGCAGCTGCAGATATCATTTGTTATATGAATGGTTATAACGATGGTCGTCGTGAAAAGTTTTTTACTAAATCTGAATGGGGTGCAGCTTATGACTATGTGGGACTTCGTCGTGGAATTATTATTCCTGACTTAGCATCAAAGGGACATAAATATTCAGGTGTGAATATTACTCCTACTTCTCCTATTTATTGGTTAAATGCTGCTGAGGTTGCCTTCCTACGTGCTGAAGGGTCTGCTGTTTTTGGATATAATATGGGTGGTAGTGCAGAGTCTTTTTATAATGAAGGCATTCGTTTGTCTTTCGAACAATGGGATGTTAGTGGAGTAGATAACTACATTGAAGATGATTCCAGTAAACCTGCAACATACGTAGATCCCGGACAAGATAACAATTATAGTAATATACTTTCCTCTGTTACAATTAAGTGGAATGAGAGTGCTACAAAAGAAGAGAAACAAGAACGAATTATTATTCAAAAATGGATTGCTAATTGGCAATTGGGTAATGAGGCTTGGGCTGATTTTCGTCGTACCGGATACCCACGTTTGATGCCAGCTACAGATGCAGGTAATAAGAGTGGAGGAATTGTTGATTCTAAGAAAGGAGCGCGTCGTATGCCTTATCCTCTAGATGAGTATAATACTAATGCAGAAAACGTAACAGAAGCTGTAGCTAAATATTTGAATGGACCAGATAATATGGCTACAGACTTATGGTGGGCAGCAAAAAAATAATAACCTTAATGATTAAATGTATGAATAAGAATATAAAACTTTGTATAATGGCAGTAGTCGCATTAGTTTTAGCACCAATGCTTAGCTCTTGTGATGACTGGACTGAACCAGAAAGTCTAGATATAAATAATCCCTCTTTTGAAGAGCAAAATGCTCAACTTTACGCAGATTATTTGGATGACTTAAAAGCTTATAAAGCAGGGAATCATTCTGTTGTTTTTGTTTCTTTTGATAACTCGCCAGAAGCTCCTGTAAAACAAGCAGAACGCTTAACAATTGTTCCGGATAGTGTTGATTATATTTGTTTAAATAACCCTCAAAATTTAAATCCTGCATTTCAGGAAGAAATGAATGAAGTAAGAAATCGTAAAGGGACTAAATTTGTTTATAGTATTAGTTATGATAAGTTCGATGCAGAATGGAATGAGCAACAAAAAGCTAATCCTGAATTAACAGAAGAGGATGCACTTAGCTTTTTTATTGAATCTACTGATAAAATGTTGGCTCTCTGTGATCAATATGACTTTGATGGGTTTGTTGTAGATTATACCGGACGATCATTAGTAAGCCTTACAGAAGAAGCTCTAGCACAATACAACGGTAGACAGCAAAACTTTTTCAATAAAATTATGAATTGGAAAGAGGCTCATACTAATAAAACATTAGTATTCTATGGTAATGTACAATATTTGGTTCCTGAGAATATGGAAATGTTGAATAAATATGATTTCATTTTACTAAAAACTGCTACTGCAACAAATGGCGATATACTAAGCTTATTGAGCTATATGGCACTTCAAGCTGGTGAAGATGCAATTAAAACAGCGAAGGGTACAGAAGAATCAGGAGTAAAAGAAAATCCGGTACCGAATGATCGCTTTTTAGCTTGTGTACAATTACCTCAAGAGGATGATAAAGATGAAGTCATAGGTTATTGGAATACAATGTCAGAAACAGGAGGTAAAACTTTAGCCGTATGGGGAGCTTCTCACTGGGTAAAACAACAGTCTGCTGACTATGTTCGTAAAGGATTGTTTATTATGGATATCCATAATGACTATTATAACAAAACTTATAAATATGTACGCGATGCTATTCGTGTTATGAATCCAAACAAATAAGAATGAATATGAAATACTATAAATATATTTATACTTTACTAATCACCTTTCTTTTTATTATAAGTGGGTGTAAGGATGCAGATATTGTAAATGAGCATCATTTTCACAATAAACTTTATGTAACTTCTACTCCTGTAACAGATGATTTGTTAATTCAGGCTAATGTTACCGAAGCATCAAGGGAAATTACTTATAGAATAGCAAAACCTGCTGCAAGAGATATTAAGATAATGTTTGATGCAGCACCTAGTTTAACTGCTTCTTATAATTTAACTTATGGTGATAATGCTTCTTTACTTGAAGCTGAATATTATGATATACCTGTGAAAAGAGCAGTAATTAAAGAAGGTGATACATCTAGTGATAATATTATTGTGAATTTTAAAAACACTAATGAGCTGGATCAGTCTAGGCGTTACGTACTTCCTGTTACTATTGTTGATGCCACTGAATTAAATATTTTAGATAGTAAACGTACGGTTTATTTTATCTTTAAGGGTGCTGCTCTTATTAACGTAGTTGCAAATATTGAAAAAATATTCTTCCCAATTAATTGGAAAAGCGATGTTACAATTATGGAAACAGTAACTGTGGAAGCTTTAATTCGTAGTAAAGACTGGGTAGCAGGTAGGGATAATGCACTAAGTACTATTTTTGGGATCGAAGGAGAGTTTTTAGTACGAGTTGGAGATGGAGATCGTCCCAGAGATCAAGTACAAGTTGTTGCTCCAGGTGGAAATTTCCCAGGTCCAAATGTAGTTCCGGGATTACCGGTTAATGAATGGGTTCATATTGCTATTGTTTACGATGCTACTACTCGTGAGAGATTATATTATAAAGACGGAGTACTTGTATACAGTGATAATGCTGCTAATGCAAGTATATCGTTACTTAGAAGTTGTTTTATTGGTCGTGCCTATGATTTAACACGTTGGTTGCCTGGAGAGATTTCAGAAGTTCGTATTTGGAATGTTCAACGAACAGCTACTGAAATTGCAGAAAATCCATATCAAGTAAAACCAAATAGTCCCGGATTGATTGCTTATTGGAAATTTAACGAAGGAACTGGTATTGATATCAAGGATCATACAGGTAATGGAAATGATATTACTGCTAATGATGGAGTTCCGACTTGGGTGAATGTAGAAATACCCAAATTAAAATGAAAAAGTTTAATCTTTAATTAAGAATTTATTATGAAAATTAAAAATAAATCATTTAGCTTCTTGTTAACTGTGCTAATTGGTGCTTTGTCTTTATTCATTTCCTGTGCGGATGATTTGGATATAGGAAAGAAGATTGATGAATCAGAGTACAATGGTATTTATGAAAATAATGCCTATTTACGTGATGCTAAGACAAATAAAATGTCAAATATTGTTGAGTTGTATAACAATACTTATACAACTAATGTGAGAATGGGACTAACAAAAGCAGCAACGTCATCTACACAAGTAAAAGTAAAAGTTGATGCAGAGTACTTAGCTGTATACAATGCTAAGCATAATACAGAATTTGAACTTTATCCTGTAGATCATGTAGTATTTGCTAATGATGGTAATTTAAATGTTGATAGCGATAAGACAAACGCTGAAGTGGAGATGACTATTAATGCTGCTGCAAACTTAGAAGCAGATAAAACGTATGTTATTCCTGTAGTAATTAGTGAACATAGCAGTGATGTTTCAGTTCCTAATGAAGAAGCAAAACATTGTATTTATCTAGTGAAAGATATGCAAGATGCATCAGATGCTTATAAAGGTGAGGATGTGGTACAAGGATATCTGTTTTTTGAGGTGAACACAACAAATCCATTAAATACCTTATCCTTTGAGTTAGAAAATGGAAAGTTAGTATGGGATGTAATCGTTTTGTTTGCTGCAAATATTAATTATGATGCAGCAGCGGGGCGTCCTCGTATACAGAACAATCCAAATGTACAATATTTACTAGATAATAATGAAATATTCTTGCAGCCACTACGCAAACGTGGAGTTAAGGTTTTATTGGGATTATTGGGGAATCACGACTTTACAGGGTTGGCTCAACTGTCTAAACAAGGAGCTAAAGATTTTGCTCGTGAAGTGGCTCAATATTGTAAAGCTTATAACTTAGATGGAGTGAATTATGATGATGAGTATTCTAAATATCCTGACTTAAATAATCCTGCTCTTACTCGACCAAGTAAAGATGCTGCAGCTCGTCTTTGCTATGAAACAAAACAAGCTATGCCTGATAAACTGGTTACTGTGTTTGCTTATGGATATATGTATGGCGTTTCTTCAGTAGATGAGGTAGATGTAAAGAATTGGATTGATATAGTAGTTCCTAACTATGGTAGTGCTGCACGCCCAATTGGTGAGTTGACAGAGAAGGAATGTGCTGGTTTAGCAGCAGAGTATAATTTGGGCAATGGTGGTAGTTTATACCCGTATCAAGCTCAAAATTTAATGAGAAATGGATATGGTTGGCATATGGGATTTGATTTGAAACCTACAGTTTTTCATAGTGCTTTTAATCGTTTGTCTGGAGTTGAAACTTTATATGGTTCACCCTTGAAGCCACTTACTACGTACTATAAAAAGAATGATCCCAAGCCTTATAGTTATTTGGAAGATTTACCTATTGAAAACTAAAACACAAAGAAGAAAATATGAAAAAGTATAATATTTTATTCGTTCTATTAATAGGTGCTCTTTTTACATTTATTAGTTGTGAAGAGAGTGAGGAATTAAACCTATTAACTTATCCAGACAATGAATCTTCTTTATCTATTTCTGATGCAGAAGGAAATTCTGAATTAGAGATAGTTGCAAGATATAATAGTGATGGAATTTTAACATTAGACGAGAAAGCAACAAGAACCTATGTTTTCCGTTTTAATGCATCTCCACAAGATATTCGGGTTTTTTATGAATTAATATCAAAGAATATACCTGAAGAGCTACTTCATCTGAGTAAAACAGAAGATGTGCTGCCTAAAGGTGCTAGTGATGCTTTAGTTACTGTTTCTTTAATCAATGATGATGTTACTTTTGCTCAAGAAAATCTAGGAGAAGAAACCTATGAACTTGGTGTAAAAGCTAATGCTGAAGGATATAAAGTCCCATCTGGCTCTTTGGTGTCTAAAGTTATTATTAAAAAAGAAGCCTATTCATCCTTAGGGTTTATTGTTGCAGAAGAATCCAGTGAAACTTCTTTTGAGAAACCTTATGTTAATGGGGCTTATTTAGATGATAAACCTATCGCTTATTCTTTTACAGTTCAAGTAGATAAGCCTGCACTTAATGACTTAAAAATTAAGCTTACCGCAACAAGTGATAAGGAAGAGGCTTTAAAATATATAACTTTAGTTGACGAGGTTACAATTCCTAAAGGAAAAAAGAGTTCAGAAGTAATAACATGGACTTTTGATAGGGATTATTTGCTCCAATCTGAAATGGATAAATATCTTTTTTCTCTTTCTATAGAACTATCAGATCAATATGTATCTATTGATGAAAATAGGTCATCTGTAGATCTTTCTGTTCAAAAAGTGATGAGAAATATAGGTTATATAGCTGAAAAAAGTCCTGATTGGAAAGAAATAGCAAAAAATGGATGGGGAGTAGAGTTACTCTTTTCTTTCTGGGGAAATTCGAATGTTTTAGTCGATGGTGATGGAGGAACTTTTGGACCTAGTGTTTATGTGTTTTCTAATGAACTTCCTTTTATTCTAGATATGTCGAAAGAGGAATCAATTAAAGGGTTTGGTATAGATTATTCTGATAACTGGGGAAGTTCTTCCTCACCTAAGAGAATCAAAATATCAACTTCTTTTGATAAAAATGATTGGCTATTCCAAGGAGAGGTTGAAGTTCCTGATGCATATAATCACTATATTCGAGCTCTAAGTCCTTTCAGTGCTCGTTATATTAAATTTGAATTGTTAGATAAACACAATAATTATATTGAATTAACAGAAGTGTATGTCTATAATTAAAAAGAATTGATATGAAATATAGAGCCAGATTAAATATCTGGCTCTATATTTTATATTAATAATTACGTTTATAATATTTTTACCAATAATATTGTTTAAAGAATATATGAAATGAAATTTAAACATAAAGTATACCTTTTATTATTATGGTTTGTTGGAGGATTCTTTTTCACTACTATAACTGCACATACTTATTCTAACTATTCTTCTGATTCTCCTGTAGACTATGTCAGTATATTAGTAGGAACACAATCAAAACACGCTTTATCTACAGGAAATACCTATCCTGCTGTAGCTTTACCTTGGGGAATGAATTTTTGGACACCACAGACTGGTAAAATGGGAGATGGATGGGCCTATACTTACGATGCAGATAAAATAAGAGGTTTTAAACAGACACATCAACCTAGTCCTTGGATGAACGATTATGGGCAGTTTTCTATAATGCCTATTACTCAAAAACTGACCTTTGATGAAGAAGAACGTGCCAGTTGGTTTTCTCATAAAGCTGAAACAGCCACTCCTTATTATTATAAAGTTTATTTAGCCGATCATGATGTTGTTACCGAGCTTTCTCCAACGTCTAGAGCTGCCTGTTTTAGATTTACCTTTCCTGAAAGAGAAAACTCTTATATTGTTATTGATGCTTTTGATAATGGTTCTTATGTTAGGATTATTCCTGGAGAGCAAAAAATTGTAGGTTATACTACTAAGAATAGTAGTGGTGTACCCGATAATTTTAAGAACTATTTCGTTGTAGCGTTTGATAAACCTTTTACTTATACAGCATCGGTTGATGATGGAGTAATCAATGAGCAATTGCTGGAAATTACCTCTAATCATTCAGGAGGGATTATTGGATTTTCTACAAAAAAAGGTGAGGTAGTACACGCTCGGGTAGCTTCATCTTTTATTAGCGAAGAACAAGCATTTCTAAATCTGAAAGAGTTAGGTGAGTTTTCTTTTGATGAAATTAAACAACAAAGTCGAGATGAATGGAACGAGGTGCTAGGAAAAATAAAAGTGGAAGATGATAATATAGATAATCTGAGAACTTTTTATTCTTGTTTTTATCGTTCGGTATTATTCCCTCGCAGTTTCTATGAAATAAACAAGAGTGGGGAAGTTGTACATTACAGTCCTTATAACGGCCAAGTGCTTCCAGGTTATATGTTTACTGATACTGGTTTTTGGGATACTTTTCGCTGCCTATTTCCCTTCTTAAATTTAGTGTATCCTTCTATGAGTGTAAAAATGCAAGAGGGTTTAGTAAATGCGTATAAAGAAAGTGGCTTTTTACCCGAATGGGCAAGTCCCGGACACCGATCGGTTATGGTGGGAAATAATTCCGCTTCAGTGGTAGCTGATGCTTATCTGAAAGGACTTCGTGGGTATGATATAAACACTCTATGGGAGGCTCTTGAAACCGGTGCGCACAATGTTCATCCAACGGTAAGTGCTACCGGAAGATTGGGACACGAGTATTATAATACGTTAGGATACATACCGTATGATGTGGATATTAATGAAAATGCAGCTCGTACACTTGAGTATGCATACGATGATTGGACCATTTATCAATTAGGTAAAGCTTTAGGGAAAAAAGAAAAGGATATTGAAAAGTATGCCATACGAGCAATGAACTATCGGAACCTTTTTGATAAGGAACATCAATTGATGCGAGGGAGAAATAAAGATGGAAGTTTTCAATCTCCTTTTAATCCTTTGAAGTGGGGTGATGCTTTTACCGAAGGTAATAGTTGGCACTATACCTGGTCTGTTTTTCATGATCCGCAAGGATTGATTGATTTAATGGGAGGGAAAAAAGAATTTAATATGATGATGGATTCTGTATTTAATGTTCCTCCTTTGTTTGATGATAGCTATTACGGTTTTGTTATTCACGAGATACGTGAAATGCAAATTATGAATATGGGGAACTATGCCCACGGTAATCAGCCGGTTCAACATATGATTTATCTGTATAATTATTCCGGCGAACCCTGGAAAGCACAATACTGGGTTCGTGAAGTGATGGATCGTCTATACACTTCTGCTCCAGATGGATATTGTGGAGATGAAGATAATGGGCAAACCTCTGCGTGGTATGTTTTCTCCGCTTTGGGAATGTACACAGTAGCACCTGGTACGGATGAATATGTTGTAGGTTCTCCACTGTTTAAAAAAGTAACTTTAGAGTTGGAAAATGGAAACTCTATTGTAATCACTGCGGATAATAACAATAAAGAGAATCGATATGTCGATCGAATGACTGTTAATGGAGAGGTCTACACAAAAAACTATTTAACCCACAACCAATTAATGAGTGGAGTAAACATAAATTTTAATATGTCTAATAAGCCCAACAAGGTAAGAGGAACACAAGAGTCTGAATTTCCATATTCTTTTTCCAATGACTTAAAAGTATCTAATCCTAAGCTGTGGAAAAAAATAAATAAGAAATAAAACTTGTTTTTAGTCCTAATGAAAAATACCCTATTAAATTTTAATAAAACAGGTTTAAGATTAGGTAAAAAGAAGATAAATAACTCTCTTTGTAGAGTAAAATAGAATGTAATAGATATAGAGCTACTTCTCAGCTTGTGATTCTAACCTTAAATAATAAAAATATAAACACAAAGAAATCAATGATATGAGAAAATTAAGAAACGGATTATTAAGTATTGTAGTCGGAGTTTTATGCTCGTGTACCACTACTCCTGTAGTAGAAGAACAAAACTTAACGCAGTATGTTGACCCTTATATTGGGACAGGAGAACATGGTCATGTCTTTTTAGGAGCTAATGTTCCTTTTGGATTAGTTCAGTTAGGCGCTACTAATATATCTGAAGGATGGGATTGGGTTTCCGGCTATCATATTTCTGATTCAACAATTTGGGCTTTTACCCATATGCATTTAAGTGGTACAGGAATAGGGGACTTGCTGGATATTGGCTTTATGCCGGTGGTAGGAAATGTAAAGTTGGGTAAAGGTGTTCCTGAAGATGCTGAATCCGGTATGTACTCTCTATTTACACGAGATAAAGAAACTGCTAGACCTGGTTTTTACTCCGTTCATTTAGATCGTTATAATGTTGATGTCGAACTTACAGCTACAGAGCGTGTGGGTTTTCATAAATATGTTTTCCCCAAAACAGAAGAGGCAAAAGTTATTATTGACTTAAAGACTAAGTTGAATTGGGATGAACCCGAGGAGACTTATTTAATTTGTGAAAATGATACCACTGTTTCCGGTTATAGATATTCAAAAGGATGGGCAGATAATCAGAAAATATTTTTCACAGCAGTCTTCTCAAAACCTATGACCGACTTTTTACTTTCTGAAAGTGATGATGATGTACAATCTTTGAAAGAACTGAAAGCTAAAGGCGTATTTGGTCAGGCATTGTTTCAAATGGAAGAAAAAGAAGAGTTATATGTAAAAGTGGCTCTTTCTCCTACAAGTATTGAAAATGCTAAACTTAATATGGATGTTGAACTTCCTCATTGGGACTTCCATCAAACCATTGTGAATGCAGATACATCGTGGAATGAAGAACTGAATAAGATTAAAATCACAACGAACGATGAATCCATCAGACGTATATTTTACACCGGACTATATCACACGATGATTGCTCCATCTCTTTTCTGTGATGTTAATGGTGACTATTATGGTGCTGATAATGAAATGCACAAAGGGGCAGATTTTGTTAATTATACCACTTTTTCACTTTGGGATACTTATCGTGCAGCGCATCCTTTGATGACAATTATTCATCCTGAAAAAATGAGCGATATGATCAATACTATGTTGACTATTTACAAGCAACAAGGTAGACTACCCGTATGGCATTTAGTGGGATGTGAAACCGATTGTATGGTGGGTAATTCGGGGGTGCCTGTCGTTGCTGATGCTATCCTAAAAGGATATACAGGTTTTGATAAAAAATTGGCTTACGAGGCAATGAAAACATCTATGATGGGAGATGAAAGAGGACTTGACTCTTATAAGGAATACAAATATATTCCTTATGAAAACCATGATGAAGCATTGTCTTATGCTATGGAATATGCCATTGATGATTGGGCTTTAGCTCAAGTAGCCAAAGAGATGGGTGAAACAGAGGATTATGAATATTTCTTAGATCGTAGTAAAACGTATAAATATTATTTCGATAAATCAACTGGTTTTGTACGTGGTTTGGATGCTAAAGGAGAGTTTAGACCTGAACTCGATCCATTTAAGTCGGTACATAGAGCCAATGATTATACTGAAGGAAATGCCTGGCAATATACTTGGTTAGTTCCTCATGACATAGCCGGATTGGCAGATTCCTTTGGAGGAAAAGATAAGTTTATTGAGAAACTAGATTCTCTTTTCATCGTCGAAGGCGACTTAGGAGCGGATGCTTCTCCCGATATTAGTGGTTTAATTGGTCAATATGCTCATGGAAATGAGCCTAGTCACCATGTACTTTACATGTATCCTTTTGTAGGCCAACCATGGAAAACGGCAGAGAAAGTGAGAGAAACTCTTTATACCTTATATCATGATACACCCGAAGGAATTTCCGGAAATGAGGATGTTGGACAAATGTCTGCGTGGTATATTTTATCAGCATTGGGTATGTATCAGGTTGAACCAGCTGGTGGAAAGTATGTTTTTGGTAGTCCCATTATAGATGAAGCAGTTATTAAAGTAAAAGACAATAAAACGTTTACAATTAAAGCACTGAACAACAGTAAAGAAAATATTTATATTCAAAGTGTAAAATTGAATGGGCAAGATTATAAGGAATATTATATTCCATTTGAAGAAATTGCCAATGGAGGTGTTTTAGAGTTTACTATGGGGAATACTCCATCAAAGACTTGGGGGATTGTTGAGTAAAGAAAAGGTGTTTTACTTTTACTTTAGAGAAAGTTAATACCTAAAATCGGAGGAAAAAGTAAACACAAATTTACAGATAGATTTTGATAGACTAAGGGTCAAACATAAATGCATGTTTGACCCTTAGTTTTTTTATGAAGTACTGTTCGCTTTTGGCAATGCTCATCTGTAATTGTATCTAGAATATACCTATTAATTAGGTGTTAATTTCTCCATATTTATCCACTGTGTTCTTTTAGGTTTCTTTTCCGGGAGTTTTAGAGCTATTAGTTGAGAAGGTTTCTTTTTGGCACTCTAAAAATAGAAGTAGTTATAGAGACTCTTAACGCTGTTTTTTTTAGTGTTTTGTCGGTCTAGGTCAAACACCTTGTCGGTCTAGGACCGAGCACCCTTCAGTCCTAGACCGACGAGGGTTAGGTCTAAGACCTTCGTTGAATCTCTTTCTTTACGTTGTTTTTATATGAGTTTCAATGAGGTTTCTGTTTTGATTTTTATTAATCGTTTCTAGTCAGATAATAATAAAGAGTATTTTTAATTTACTATTATTCACTCTTAATTAATATATATTCATTTTATATTTATTAATATTGTCTTTTTATTTGAATTTATTCCTAATCTAACTATTCTTTTGGTATCATGAATACTTTCAGTCAAAGGAGACTCTTTTTATTTCTTTTCGGAGTGGTAGTTTTAAGTACCTTTTTTGTCTGCTCTAATGAATATAAAGTAGATAGAGACACTCTTTTTAATTCAATTGAAGCTAGAATATTAACCGACTTTGAATCTCAAGTTGAAACTGCCAAATTATTGAAAAAGATACCTTTTTATTTAAATAATTATGATTCTAAAACCGGTAGTTTCTATGATATTAATTATAAAGCAAGCAATAGAACCAACTGGGAGCCTTTAGAGCACATCCTTAGGCTTTATGATTTGACTTATGTTTATACAATAAAAAGTGAAGAAAATTTTTATTTTCAAGATATCGCAATCTTTAATATCATAGCAAAAGGACTGACCTTTTGGTGTATAGAACAACCTCATTCTGATAATTGGTGGTACAATGAAATTGGTGAGCCACAGAAGGTGGCACTTCTATTATTGCAACTTCGTAGAGGAAAGGAAAAACTTAATAAGGAAATAGAGAATAAATTAATTGAACGATTAACTACAAAAGGAGGTGACCCTAGAAACTGGACAGGTGCAAATAAAACAGATATAGCTCTACATTGGTTATATAGAGCTTGTCTGACAAAAGATAGAGACTTATTGGGAACTGCTTTATCTGAAGGTTATTCTCCTTTAATGTTTGCCCCATTTAAAGAAGGCATTCAACCTGATTATTCATATTTTCAACATGGAACGCAACTCTATATGGGAGGATATGGAGATGCTTTTCTGAATGGAGTATTGAAGTTTGCTTATTATGCAATGAATACAGAATATGCTTTAGATAAGAAACAACTTGCCATGATTCGTGATTTTACCTTCAACAGTTACTTTAGAGTTATACGGGGTAAATATATGCACATGAATGTAATGGGAAGAAGTATGAGTAGAAAGAATGCCACTATGCGAAACTCTGATTTTGCAGAGCGTTTGATGCTTATTGATCCTCAAAATCTCTCTTTATATAAAACCATTGTTGATAGAATAAAAGGATTTGTTTCTTTAAAAGAAGGGGTGAAGCCGAATAATACAACTTATTATATTGGGGATTATGTAGCTCATGTTCGTCCCGAATATGCTGTGGGAGTTCGTACCGTTTCTTCCAGAACGATGAGAAATGAGAATGGCAATGAGGAAAACCATTTCACCTATTTTTTATCTGATGGGTCGATGCATTTTACTCAGGATGGAGATGAGTATTATAATATATTTCCTGTTTGGGATTGGTCCAGAATACCTGGAGTTACAAATCCTTATTTTGCTCGAAATGAGATTCCAAAACAGGCAAAAAAATGGAGAACTCCGGGAACTCAACATTTTGTAGGAGGTGCATCCGATAGTTTGTATTCTGTGAATACCTATCGGTTAGACGATAAATATGCAGGGATAAACACTTCTGCTTATAAATCTTGGTTTTTCTTCGATGACGAAGTGGTTTGTTTGGGAACGTGTATTACTTCTGAATCTGAGTTGCCTATTAATACTACTATTGAGCAAAATAGATTGAAGGGAGATGTTATAATTTGTGATGTGAAAAATCGGGAAAAGGTACTTGAGTTTAATAAAGAGTATCATTTTAATCATACTCTCAAATGGGTATTGCATAATAATAGAGGTTATTATCTTCCCCAAGGAGGCAATATATTGCTTAAAGGAGAAAAGAAAAGAGGCCGTTGGTTTGACATAAATGAAACACAGTCTAAAGAAGAGGTAACAGATTCAGTTTTTACACTTTGGTTTGATCACGGGAAGAAACCTTTAGGTCAGAAATACGCTTATATTATTGTCCCTAATAAGGGTACAGCAAAAGAAATGGAAGCATATGAGGTTGGAAACATTCAGATATGTGAAAATTCAGATTCCATACAAGCGGTGTATCATCGGAAATTAGATATTCTTGAAATTGTTTTTCTGAGAGAATCTACATTTAATTTTAAGGATCTAGAGATTACTACAGATAAACCTGTAGCAATGATTGTTAAAGATTTAGGTTCTAATAAGATTACGTTACATGTAGCAGATCCTTCTCAATTAAAAGAGATGATTTCCATTTCTGTGTTATGTCCTTCCATGCTATCTAAGCCACAGCTTGTACCTGTTGATTTAAGAAATAGTGGAGTTTATGCAGGAAAGACAAATTATTATGTAATAAATAAAGAATAGTATAATAGTTGCACTCTTTATGAACAACAGAAAAGAAAAAACAGAATAAAGCGTATTTACTAGAACTATCATGAATGCTAAAAAGTGATGGTTTTACTTATACTATGAATAAGATTAAGCGACTACTTTTTTAATTTGTTCGTTTTTTATGTAGTAAGCAAATGTTTTTGTAAATTTGCACCTTAAATTATTTAGTTAGTATTTTTGTGGTTTCTCAGGAATAATCATCCTGAGTGATACGATAAAAAACAGAGAAAAATGAGTGAAAAGTTTAACGAGTATAATCAACTCAATCTCTCGGATATAAATAAACAAATCCTTGAGAGATGGGATGAGCTTGATGTCTTTACAAAAAGCACAACGCAACGTGAAGGTTGTCCTTCATTTGTCTTTTACGAGGGACCTCCCTCAGCTAATGGAATGCCTGGTATTCACCACGTTATGGCACGTGCTATTAAGGATGTTTTTTGTAGATACAAAACCATGAAAGGTTTTCAAGTGATGCGTAAAGCCGGTTGGGATACGCATGGGCTTCCTGTTGAACTGGGTGTTGAAAAAGAATTAGGTATTACGAAGGAAGATATTGGCAAAACCATTTCTGTTGCTGACTATAATGCTGCTTGTAGAAAAGCGGTAATGAAATACACCAAAGAATGGGAAGATTTAACACATAAGATAGGGTATTGGGTAGATATGACTGATCCTTATATCACTTATGATAATCGATACATTGAAACGCTTTGGTGGCTTTTGAAACAATTTTACAAGAAAGGATACTTATATAAAGGATATACCATACAGCCTTATTCGCCAGCTGCAGGTACAGGTTTAAGTTCTCACGAATTGAATCAACCCGGTTCATACCGTGATGTTCAAGATACTACTGTTGTTGCACAGTTCAAAATAAAGACTCCGAAGAAGGAGATGACTGAGTGGGGTGAAGCTTTCTTTTTAGCTTGGACTACTACTCCCTGGACATTACCTTCCAATACTGCTCTTTGTGTTGGACCGTCAATTGACTATGTGGTAGTTAAAACTTACAATACATATACTGAAAAGCCAATCACAGTTGTACTTGCTGAAGCTTTATTAGACAGTCTTTTTCATCCAAAAGCTAAAGGTTTATCTCTGGATGCTTATGAAAAAGGAAGTCAAATTGTACCTTATGAAATTATAAAAAGATATAAAGGTACTGACTTGGTTGGTATGGAGTACGAACAACTTATACCTTGGGTAAATCCAGGAGAAGGAGCTTTTAGAGTAATTGATGGCGATTTTGTGTCAACTGAAGATGGTACGGGTATTGTTCACATTGCACCTACTTTTGGTGCGGACGATGCTAAGGTGGCTAAAGATGCAGGTGTACCTCCATTGCAATTGATTGATCTTAATGGCGAGTTACGTCCAATGGTTGACCTAACAGGAAAGTTATACCCAATAGATCAATTGGATGCAGAGTTCGTAAAAGAACGTGTAAACGTTGATTTCTATAAAGAATATGCAGGTCGTTACGTAAAGAACGAATACGATGATCGTTTGACCGACAAGGATGAAACGCTTGATTTATCTTTAAGCTTAATGTTGAAGATGAATAATCAGGCTTTCAAAATTGAGAAACAAACACACAGTTATCCCCATTGCTGGCGTACTGATAAGCCTGTTTTATATTATCCATTGGATAGCTGGTTTATCCGTTCAACCGCTTGTAAAGAGGAGATGATGAAGTTGAATACCGAAATACAGTGGAAACCAACCTCTACCGGTACCGGTCGTTTTGGGAAATGGTTGGAAAACTTGAACGATTGGAATTTAAGTCGCTCTCGTTACTGGGGAACCCCTCTTCCCATTTGGAGAACTGAAGATAATAAAGAGGAATTGTGCATTGAATCGGTAGCCGATTTATATAATCAAATAGAAAAATCGGTTGAGACCGGATTTATGAAGGAAAATCCATTAAAGAAAAATGGGTTTACTCCGGGTGAATACAGTGCTGAAAATTACGATAAAATTGATTTACATCGTCCATTTGTCGATGACATTGTTTTGGTGTCAGAGAGTGGAAAACCCATGATGCGTGAGTTAGACCTTATTGATGTTTGGTTTGATTCGGGTGCAATGCCTTATGCCCAGATTCATTATCCTTTTGAAAATAAAGAAAAACTAGATAGTGGTGAGGTTTATCCGGCTGATTTTATAGCTGAAGGTGTGGATCAAACCAGAGGTTGGTTCTTTACCTTGCATGCCATTGCTACAATGATTTTCGATAGTAAAGCATTTAAAGCTGTAATTTCGAATGGACTTGTCTTAGATAAGAATGGGAATAAGATGTCAAAGCGTTGGGGAAATGCAGTTGATCCTTTTGAAACCATAGAAACTTATGGTTCGGACTTAGTACGCTGGTATATGATTACTAATTCTGCACCTTGGGATAATTTGAAATTTGATATTGAAGGAGTAGATGAAGTTCGGAGACGTTTCTTTGGTACACTTTATAATACCTATTCGTTCTTTGTGCTTTATGCAAATGTGGATGGATTTGATTATAGCCAAGAAGATATCACTATAAACGATAGACCGGAGATTGACCGATGGATTCTTTCTTTGCTAAACACATTGATCAAAGAAGTTGATGTTTGTTTAGCTGATTATGAACCAACTCGTGCAGGCCGATTGATTTCTGATTTTGTTAATGATCATTTATCTAATTGGTATGTTCGTTTAAACAGAAAACGTTTCTGGGGTGGTGGCTTTACACAAGATAAGCTATCAGCATATCAAACCTTATATACTTGTTTAGAGACGATTGCAAAGTTAATGGCACCTATAGCTCCTTTCTATGCAGATCAACTCTATTTGGATTTAAATAGTGTAACTAAACGTGACTCTGAGGAGTCTGTTCACTTAGTGCTATTCCCTGAGGTTAATGAAGATTTAATAGATAAAGATCTTGAGGCTCGTATGTTATTAGCACAACAAGTGAGTTCTATGGTATTGGCTCTTCGTAGAAAAGTAAATATCAAAGTTCGTCAGCCTTTACAACGAATCATGATCCCTGTTCTAAATGAAGAGCAACAGCGTAGAATAGAAGCAGTGAAAAACCTAATATTAAGTGAAGTTAATGTTAAGGAAATGGAGTTTGTTGATGATGCCTCGGGTATATTAGTGAAACGAGTAAAAGCAGACTTTAAGAAGCTAGGTCCTAAGTTTGGTAAACAAATGAAAGAAGTGGCTAATGCGGTTACCACTATGGATCAAAAAACTATAGCTGAACTTGAAGAGAAAGGAACAATAGTTCTTTCATTGCCATCGGGAGAAGCAGAAATTTCCTTAAACGAGGTTGAAATATTTAGTGAAGATATTCCCGGATGGTTAGTTGCAAATGAAGGAAAGGTAACGGTGGCTCTTGATGTTACTATTTCTGATGAATTAAAGAAAGAAGGTATTGCTCGTGAGCTAGTCAATAGAATTCAAAACTTGAGAAAATCAAGTGGGTTTGAAATTACTGACCAGATAAAAATAATTATATCTAAAAACGAAGAAACGGATGAGGCTATTAATGAATATAATGAGTATATTCGTAGCCAAGTGCTAGGGACGTCTTTAGAACTATCTCTAGAAGTAAACGGAGGAGAAAGAATTGACTTTGATGATTTCTTTTTGGATGTTTACATAGAAAAAGTATAATGTTAATTAAATCATAAAGAGATTACTATGGCAAAAAAGACAAGATACTCTGATGCTGAATTAGAAGAATTCCGCGTTATTATATTAGAGAAGTTAGATTTAGCTAAAAGGGATTACAAACTATTGAACGATAGCCTTTTGGGGTTAGATAATAATTCAACAGACGATACATCCCCAACGTATAAAATTATTGATGAAGGTGCAAGTGCCCTTTCTAAAGAAGAAACACAACGTTTGGCTCAACGTCAATTAAAGTTCATTAATAACTTACAAGCTGCTTTAGTTCGTATAGAGAATAAGACTTATGGTATATGTAGAGAAACAGGGGATTTAATTCCTGCAGAACGTCTACGTGTGGTTCCTCATGCAACACTAAGTATTGAAGCTAAAAAAAATGAAAGATAAAATATACAAACTGTTTTTGGAGTATATTTTTTAAAAAGATTAGATTTGAAGGTTGAGAATGTTTATAATCCTTAGTTGATTAAACCATACTCAACCTTTTTTATAATGATAAGAGATTTAAAATGAAAAAACCACTTACGAAAGCTCATTGGTCGTTAATTACTATTTTCTCAGTACTTATAATTGATCAAATCATAAAGGTATGGGTAAAAACATCTATGTATTTACACGAGAGTATCCATATTACTGATTGGTTCTATATTTACTTCACAGAGAATAATGGTATGGCTTTTGGTATGGAGATTTTTGGAAAATTATTCCTAACACTTTTTCGTATAGTTGCTGTATCAGCTATAGGCTGGTACTTATCTCGCATTATCAAACGCAACTTTAAAATGGGATATATTTTTTGTATCTCTTTAATTTTAGCGGGCGCTTTAGGTAATATTATTGATAGCGCATTTTATGGTGCTATTTTTGAAGAAAGCACCTATTCTCATATAGCTTCATACAATCCGGGGAATGGATATGAATCTCTGTTTTATGGAAAAGTAGTTGATATGTTCTATTTTCCTATTATTGATACCTTTTGGCCGGATTGGATGCCTTGGGTAGGAGGGAATAGATTCATTTTCTTTAGTCCTATATTTAACTTTGCCGATGCTTCAATTACTTGTGGTATTATAGCTCTGTTGCTTTTCTACAGCAAGTATCTTAATGAAGCTTATCACGCTAAGCAGTTCAAAAAAGAAAAGACCGAAAAAGTAGATAAGTGATGAGAATACAAAACCATAGATGTGTTTTACTGCTTGTGTTCATTTTGTTTTCTGTTGTGGCATGCAAATTGGAGATTCCAAAGAGTGTGTTACCCGAAAAGAAAATGGAAGATTTTCTGTATGATTATCATATAGCTAAATCAATGGGGGACGAAATACCCTACAATGAACGCTATAAAAGAGCCATCTATGTGAGGTCTGTATATAAAAAACATAACATTACTTCGGAAGAGTTCGACTCTTCTATGGTTTGGTATACACGCAATTTGGAGGTTTTAAGTCGTGTGTACGATAGGGTTAATAAGCGATTAGAACAAGAGAAAGAAGCTATTGACTATTTAGTTTCTATTCGTGAAGACCGACCAATGACCAGTAAACAAGGTGACAGTATTGATGTTTGGGCATGGCGTACTAACTATAAACTAAGTAGTTCTCCTTTATATAATAAACTGACTTTTTTACTCCCTTCGGATTCTAATTTTCATGATAGAGATACTTTAATTTGGCAAGCAACTTATCTTTTTAAAGATATCTCTGGCAACGACTCTTTATTTATGTTCCCTATAATGAGTTTACAAGCAGTGTACGAAAATGATTCTACAGTTTATGCTATGGATGAAGTGAAAGAGGATGGGCAAAAGCAGTTGTTGGTTTATGCTGATACTCTTGGGAAATTAAAAGAAGTAAGAGGGGCTATTTATATTCCGATGAGTGATTCTTTACTCTATGAATACTTTGTGAGTGATGTGAAGTTGATGAGGTATCATGCACAAGATTCTCTGTCTATAGATTCTTTAGCTCTTGAAGTGGATACTATACCTACTGATACATTAAAAGAAAAAGAAATAACAGAGAAGAAAGATACTGTAGTACCCACTGAGCAGGAAATAATTATTAGACGTGATCCTAGAGCATTAAGAGAGAGAGGAACTAGAACTCAGACAGAGGATGAAGAAAAGAAGAGTGAATCTTCTTCGGAAAAGCCTAAAGATGAAAAACAAGAAAATAGTAATCAATCCATAGAATTAGAACCCTCTAAATAATGGACAGGAATGTGCAAAAATGGGCTAGTTCACTATTGTTTATTGCAAATAAAGGTTGGTTTCGGAATGTTATAATTAGTATAGACACTCACCTTCAAAGTGTTGTTATTTCTCCTCTTAACAATGAAATCGCAAATACACAATGGTTGCATTCAGGAGTAATCTTATTATCCTTCAAAGAAATTCTTAATGTTGAAGCTACTAAAAAAGTAGATGCGTCACTATTTGTAGATAAAGAACTCGATTGGTCTGAAAATTCAAAAACTCATGTATTGAGTGATAGCTTTATCTATTTTTGTTCTCCATTTGATCTTATCCAAAAGCGGCCTGTCGACGAAACTCGGCACAAATTATTGCGGTAGCAATTGCTACATTCAACGATTCAGAACCTTTTCTATTTGGGGGATAATTAGGAATGTATAGTTTGTTTGTTGTAAGTGTTTCTATTTCCTCATTTATTCCATTACCTTCATTACCCATAACTATTAATCCTCTGTTCTCTATTTGTTCTTCATAAATGGGAGTACCGTCTAAAAATGAACCATAGATAGGAGTATCTTCCAGTTGTTTAATAAGTGCTGTTAGATTGGTATAATGAACACGAACTCTGGCAATAGCTCCCATTGTTGCCTGCACAGTTTTAGGATTGTATAAATCAGCCGTATTGAGTGAGCAGAATACATCCTTTATACCAAACCAATCAGCCAAACGGATAATGGTTCCCAAATTTCCCGGAGATTGAATATCATCTAGAGCTAAACATAAGTTATTCTTTATTATTTCCGGATTAAAAGCATGTTGGGGTTGTTTAAAGAGAGCTAACACTTGTTGTGGATTTTGTTGTAAACTTCCTTTTTTTAGTTCTTCATATGAAACAGAAACGATTTCATTAGCTGAAACACCTTTCTTTTCCTCTAACCAATCAGGTGTTGCCGCTAAAAAATCACAAGGTAAAACCTCTAAAAGTTCTCCCACAAGTTTGGGACCTTCTGCCAGAAACAGATTATTTTTATCTCTATACTTTTTTTGATTTAATGAGCGAATGAGTTTTAATCTATTTTTGCTTATCTTCATTGTCTAAGAATTGATATTAGTGATATTCGATGATAAAATTACAATATAAATTGAACATCTTTATCTTTAATGATCTAGAAAAGATTATTTTATCAAACAGAAAATATCACTTATCTTTGTGTCCCATTGGCAATTAATATAAGAGATGAAAAAGGAAGTATTAAATATAATCATAATCTTGTCTGTCATTCTTGCATTTTGGGGGTGTTCAGCAACTAAATACGTTCCTAAAGACTCTTACTTATTGAATGAAGTAAAGATTCATAGCGATAATAAAAAAGTAAAAAGCTCTGACCTTAGACCTTATTTGCGACAAACTCCCAATGCCAAATGGTTTAGCCTTTTTAAAACCCCATTATACATTTATAATTTATCCGGGAGAGATTCTACAAAATGGATGAATCGCTTTTTACGTAAAATTGGAGATGAACCTGTGATCTTTAGTGAACTAGAGGCCGATAGAACACAAGAAGAACTAGTGAAAGCCATTCAAAATATGGGATATATGCGTGTGGAGGTTAGTCGACAGAAGAAAACAAAGAGGAAGTTAGCAACCGTTCACTATTATATTAAGACAGGTAAGCCATATACTGTAGAAAATATAAAATATGATATTAATGATGAGTTGATGACTCACTATATGAAGAAAGATTCATCCAACTCTTTGCTGCATAATGATATGCAGTTTGATGTTAATGTCTTGAATGCAGAGAGAGATAGAATAACACAACTCTTACAAAACAATGGATATTATAGATTTAATAAAGAATTTCTAACTTATACGGCTGATACAATTAAGAATACCTATAAAATTGACCTTACTTTACATTTGCTTCCCTACAATGCTTTTGCTCCTGAACGTAGTCCTAAACATAGTCAGTATTATATAAATGATGTTAGTTTTGTTACTGATTTTGATTTATTGGAATCAAGTGCACTAGGTAGTGTTGCATATAATGATTCTATTCATTATAAGAATCGTCCCATATATTTTAAAGACAAATTGTCGTTTCGCCCTAAGATTTTAGTGGAGAACTTAAGATTAAATATTGATAGTCTATATAAAGAAAAAGATGTTCAGGAAACTTATTCCAATTATGCTCGTTTAGCTGCCTTGAAATATACAAATATCCGCTTTGTTCCTATGGAGTCTGATAGCACTCAGTTGCAAGGATTTGTCTTGTTAACAAAAGGGAAGAATCAATCTGTTTCATTTGAATTGGATGGAACAAATACAGCTGGTGATTTAGGTGCTGCTGCACAAGTATCTTATAGTCATAGGAACTTTTTCAGAGGATCGGAAACCTTTACAGCTAAAGTTCGTGGAGCTTATGAGGCTATTACAGGTTTACAACCCGGATATAGTAATCACAATTACAATGAGTTTGGAGGTGAACTTAATATTAATTTCCCTCGCTTTTTATTTCCTTTTCTCTCTTCAAACTTTAAACGAAAAATTAATGCAACCACAGAGTTTGGTTTACAGATGAATTATCAAAAACGTCCTGAGTTTTCACGAAATGTGGCATCAGCTTATTGGAGTTATATTTGGCAGAAAAAGGAACAACGAAAATATAATCGTTTCGATTTGTTGGATATAAGCTATTTGTATATGCCTTGGATTTCTGAACGATTTAAAGAAGAGCATTTAGATGAAGGGAAAAACTATATTTTGGAGTATAATTACAAGAACCGATTGATTGTTAGTTCGGGTTATAGTTATCAGTATAACAGTGCAGGGAGTATGTTTTCAACCCCTACAGTTCGAGGTAGTTCTTATTCTATTCGTGCAAGTGTAGAGTCTGCTGGAAATCTACTTTATGGAATATCAAAAATGGTGAATCAAAAGAAAAATAGTGATAATGAGTATGAGATATTAGGAATTCCTTATGCGCAGTACATTAAAGGAGACTTTGATTTTTCTCAGACTCTTGTTCTTGATGATCGTAATACCATTGCTTATCATGTGGGTTTAGGAATTGCTGTTCCATATGGTAACGCAAAAGTTATTCCTTTTGAAAAAAGATATTTTGCAGGAGGAGCTAATAGTGTTAGAGGATGGTCTGTGCGAGAGTTAGGGCCAGGATCTTTTGCTGGAGATGGGAATTTCTTGAATCAATCAGGAGATATCAAGTTGAATGCAAGTATAGAGTTTCGCTCTAGACTTTTCTGGAAGTTTCAAGGAGCGTTGTTTGTTGATGCTGGAAATATTTGGACTTTGAGAGATTATGAGCCACAGCCCGGTGGCCAATTTAAATTTGATAGATTTTATAAAGAAATTGCTGTGGCCTACGGATTAGGATTTCGTTTGGATTTATCTTTTTTTGTTTTGCGATTTGATGGAGGTATGAAAGCGATTAATCCTAAATACGAAAGTGGGAAGGATAGATATCCTATAATTCGCCCCAAATTTAGTCGAGATTTTGCTTTTCATTTTGCTGTAGGTTATCCATTCTAAATATTTTTTACGTTATATCATTCAGCCAGATGAAATGCAAAAGTTAGAATTGTAAACGTAATAATAAATTATATACTCTAAGGAGATCTTTACAATGGGCTTGTTTTTCAAAATTTCACCTAAAGAGATGGTGGAGATAAGAAATAAAATTTTCCTTGATAAAGGGGTAGATCCTTTGGTTTTTAATGGTTTTGAAAAAGCTCCTTTTCACTCCTCTTGGAATGGGAAAAATAATCATCATGGCTGCGATTATGAGTTTTGTAGATTACAAAAAGGCTATTTGGAACTTCTTCATGTCTATATAATAAAAGGAGATCAGTGGATTCAAATAGAATTAAATGTGTTTGAATTATATCCTACAATAACTGCGTTAGAAGAATTAAAAGAGATAAATCACATAAAATACCTATTACCACCTACAAATCGTACTCGTATGCGGTTAAGAGCTGATGATTATATTTGGATTCCGATAATTACTTCATTCTGTTTAAAGAAACATAAACTGGGAAGATATAATTCGCGTCGGAGATTATATTTGCAGATCAAAAAATTAGAGAAACTAATCGCTGAAGATATGGTTCATATTGATTCCTTTGTGGGTAGATGGCATGAACTGCACACACCCTTAAAAGTGGATTGGGAAGGAAATATTATTGAAAAGAAAGCATAGAAGTTTCATCTATCATTTTTCATTCTAAACCTTATTGATCTATTTTATTTTAAAGAAAGAGTCTCTTCAATAAATATTTAGTCTTATTCTGTTGATTGGTCTGAACACTTTTTAATCTTTGACTGACAGATCTTTGTGTAGGCTTAAAGCGTATTTGAGCAGAGGCATGAAAATATACATGCACTCTTTTGCGATTAGATTACTAAAGAAGTAAGTAATTTTGAAAATAAATAAATCGGGGCATAAAAGAAAGAATGAGATATAAAAAATGGAGACTTGAATATTCAAGTCTCCATTTTTTTCTTTATAAGAAAAGGTTCAATTAATAAATTAGAATGCTAAAGCAAGTTCTTCTTCTACTAAATTTACCCCTTTGTTATCTAAGTTAATTGTTTTTGTCTCACCATTAGGTAAAAATAACTCAGCTGTATTATCATTGTTAATACGAAGGAAGTCAGAAGACTGACCGTTAACCTCTACAGTCCAAATGTTAGTTTCATTGTTGTGTAATAGATGTGTAGAAACTTCTTCGCCTTCTTTAGTAATGGTATAACCATTTTCTAAGGTTTCAACTAAATAGTTTCCGTTTTCACCTTTTACTTTTTTTACTGTACCTACATCTGCCATAGGATTAGATCCTGACCAGAACTCAATAGAGTTTATCACTAATATATCTGTAAGATAACATATAGGATATACCGGTACAATGTTGAAAGCTAGAAACACTAATTCATTAACGAATTTATTTCCTACATCTTTGTTCCAAGATAATAAGCGGTTGTGTAGTCCGAATGAACCAATGCACGAGCTAAATAACAAAGAAGTACCTAGAACGATTGCAGCAACGCTAAATTTCCCTTTTTTCATAATAATATACAATTTTTAATTATTAATTAATAAAAATCCTTGTTACAAATATAGAGTTTATCTCTATTCTACCATAGAAATAACTAAAAATAAAAATGTTTGTCGGTTAAATTAAAAGAAAGGCTTTGTTTTTTGTAAAGAATCCCTCTCTTTAGTCGCTTCTTTAATATTTTCCTTATTTTTGTATTCATGAATAATAAGGAAAATGTTACTGTTATTCTTGAATTTCTCAAGAATCTGGCAAATAATAATAATAAAGAATGGTTTGACTTAAACAAGTCATTATATACCGAGGCTAAAGATAGTTTTGAACACTTGATCTCCTCCATTTTATTGCGTGTATCATCTTTCGATTCTTCTGTGCTTGCTCTTACACCAAAACAGTGTACCTATCGTATTCATCGTGACTTACGATTCTCTTCTGATAAAACGCCTTATAAAATTCATTTTGGAGGTTATATTAACCCATACGGTAAGAAAGCTCCTCAAAGTGGCTATTACATCCATTTGGAACCGGGAAATTGTTTGCTTGGTGCCGGTAGTTTATGGATACCTAATCATATTTTACAAAGTATAAGAAAAAATATACTGGCCGAAATAGATGATTACTTAGGGATTATTGAATCTCCTGAATTTACTCATTACTTTCCTCAAGTAGGTTTTCAGCGATTAAAATCAGCTCCGAGAGGATTTTCTAAAGATAATCCTTATATTGAGTATGTTTTAGCTAAAGATTTTTTAATTGAATATAATGTTCCGGATGATTTTTTCTTTCAATCGGATGCGTTAGATAAGATAGAGAAAGTCTTTATGCAAGCTAAGCGATTATCTGATTTTGTGAATGATACAATAGATGAATTTCAAGACAGTTTATAAATATTAAATTGTATCTTGTAAAACTAAATCTTAATATAGAGCACGTAACATTAGTCTCAATAAATAACAAATAAAAGTTTAATCTCACATATATAATATGCACCTATGAAAAAAGAACTAAAGTTAATAAAAAATGATTCTTGGCTTAAACCTTTTGAACCAGCCATAATAGGACGTTATGATGCTGTAAAGCATAAAGAATCAGAACTAACTCAAGATGGGAAATTTTCTCTTTCTGATTTTGCAACAGGTTACTTATATTTTGGACTTCATAAAACATCCGATGGTTGGACGTTTAGGGAGTGGGCACCTAATGCAACTGAAATCCATTTGATAGGTGAGTTTACAAACTGGGAGAAGTTAGATAATTTTAAATTAAAACGACTCAAAAATGGTATTTGGGAGATAAACTTAAAGACAGATGAGTTAAAACATGGCGATTTATATAAATTAATCGTTTCATGGGACGGTGGAGAAGGAGAGCGTATTCCTGCTTGGGCTACTCGTGTAGTTCAAGATGAGGAGACACACATCTTTAATGCACAAGTTTGGAATCCATCTGGTTCTGAGAAATATACAATAAAGAATACCAATTTTAAATTTGATGAAGAAAACCCCTTATTGATCTATGAATGTCATATTGGGATGGCTCAGCAAGAAGAAAAAGTAGGCTCATTCAATGAATTTAGATTAAAAACCCTACCCAGAATAGCAAAAGCCGGATATAATTGTATTCAGATTATGGCAATTCAAGAACATCCTTATTATGGCAGTTTTGGCTATCATGTCTCAAGTTTCTTTGCTGTTTCTTCTCGTTTTGGAACACCGGAAGAGCTAAAACAACTGATTGATGCAGCTCATGAATTGGGAATAGCTGTTATTATGGATATTGTTCACTCTCATGCTGTAAAAAATGAAGTGGAAGGGTTAGGTAATTTTGCCGGAGATCCATACCAATACTTCTATACAGGTGGGCGTAGAGTACATCCGGCATGGGATTCTTTATGTTTTGATTACGGTAAAAACGAGGTTATTCACTTTTTACTATCAAACTGTAAATTTTGGTTGGAGGAATATAAGTTCGATGGTTATAGATTCGACGGTGTTACTTCTATGCTTTATTATAGCCATGGTTTAGGAGAAGCTTTTACCTCTTATGCAGATTATTACAATGGTCATCAGGATGATAACGCTATTATATACTTAACATTAGCTAATCAATTAATACATGAAGCTAAACCTGAGGCAATTACTATTGCAGAAGAAGTTTCAGGTATGCCTGGACTAGCCCTTCCTTTTGAGGATGGTGGTTATGGTTTTGATTATAGGTTAGCTATGAATATTCCGGATTATTGGATCAAACTTTTAAAAGAAAAAATTGATGAAGACTGGAAACCATCAAGTATGTTCTGGGAGGTAACTAACCGAAGGTTAGATGAAAAGACTATTTCATATACAGAAAGTCACGATCAAGCTTTGGTAGGAGATAAAACTATTATTTTCTGGCTTATTGATGCAGACATGTATTGGCATATGCAAAAGGGAGATGAGACCTATGTTGTAAATAGAGGGTTGGCTCTGCACAAAATGATTCGCCTATTAACCTCAACCACCATTAACGGAGGTTATCTAAACTTCATGGGAAATGAGTTTGGACATCCTGAATGGATTGATTTTCCAAGAGAAGGAAACCGTTGGTCGTATAAATATGCTCGTAGGCAGTGGGATTTATTAGATAATCAAAACCTTACGTACCATTACTTAGGCGATTTTGATAGATCTATGCTTTCTTTAATTAAAGATAAAGAAGAGTTTCAACAAATTCCAATTCAAGAAATATGGCACGATGATGGAGATCAAATCTTAGCTTATAAAAGAGATGATTTAGTCTTTATTTTTAATTTCAACCCGAGTCAATCTTATACTGATTATGGATTTCTTGTTGCCCCGGGAAGTTATGAAGTATTGCTAAATACAGATAATGTTTCTTTTGGAGGAAATGGTTTTGTTGATGAGAATATAAATCACTTTACGGTTCATGATCCGCTTTATGAAGGAGAAAATAAAGAATGGTTGAAGTTATATATCCCTGCAAGATCAGCTCAGGTATTGAGGAAAATTGATTGACAAATAGGAACTCTTTAAGCGAAGAGTTTACTTAATCTATAAATTATTGTCCCAAACAAGGAGACTCTCCCTCTAAGTCTGTAAGTTTCTACACTTAGAGGGAGAGTCTCCTTGTGAGGAAATTAAAAGCATTATTCTATCATGACTTTAAGGTACGGTATACTTTATTTAGATTTTACTTTCTGAAACTTATCTGCTTTAATTAAAGTTTGAATAAAGTTTTCTATTATTCCATATACTTCTGGTTCTTGCTGTGACCAATTGCATTGTTGGCCAAGGAGAAAATATTAATCTATCTAATTATTCATCCTAACATTTTTTATGTACTTGTGAAAACTTACCCTACACTATTAAATGCAATAAAAGGATAGGATTTGAATGGCTAGAAATATGAAGAAAATACAATTTGGAGTAACTGCTTATGAAATAGATGACCTTGCTCATAAAGTTATTATCGGTGTGAAAATTGCGACATCATCTCTCTATGACTATTACCTTTTAGGAAAAAAGAAACAAAGCAAAGTCGGAGATGTTTTTTCGATATTAAATTCGACAAAAGTTGAAGTTGCTAGGGTGAGGATAACCAAGGTTGAACTCATGAGGTTTGGGGATATTACCGAACAATTTGTAATAGAAGAGGGTGATGGTAGTTTTGACAATTGGCTGATAATCCATGAATCTTTTTATAGTAAACAACTTTCTGAGATAGGTAAAGAGTTAAATTTCGAGACATTGTTAGTATGTGAGTGGTTTGAACTTGTAGATTGAAGTATATGCATTATTATTAAGTGTAAAATAATGATAGTTACTCTTTGTAATAGATAAGTATAGTCCAAGTTTATTTATCAAGGCTACAAGTATAAACCATTATTGTATATATCATATCCCTAAATATCCAACGGGCTTAAAGAAAATTTTCTTTAAGCCCGTTGGATATTCTATTTAACCGTTTGGTTTAGAACGGAAGATCGTCTGTTTCCTGATTTGCATTAAACTCAGGGATTGAATCTGGAGCTGGAGGAGGAACAGGAGCACCAGAGAAATCCGACCCACCTTCTGCAACTTTTTCCACACGCCAAGCCCTGATACTGTTAAACCAGCGGTCGTTCCATTGACGAGCATCTATATCAAAAGAGATAGTTAAGTTATCACCCATCTCAATATTAAACTCTTGTATTTTATCTTCACCAAACACAGTGAAACACATTTTCTTTGGGTATTGATCATCATTCTCAATAACAAATTCTTGTAACTTCCATTCGTTACCTGATGACTTTGAAACTCCATTTTTTATTGGGAGTACTGCAATAATTTTACCTGTAAATTCCATTCTATTTTAGTTGTTATATTCTTTGCGAAGTTACAAATTTTAAAAGATTCTATAGAATATGAAGAGGAGTATTTTTATTTCTAAAGATGACGGTAGGATAATCTTTTTTCTTAACTTTGGCAATAGTATAAAATAACCCAAAATAATTTAGTATATGGAATTTATAGTTTCGAGCACTTCGCTCTCTAGCCATCTACAGGCTGTAGGACGTGTAATTAATGCTAAAAATACATTACCCATTCTTGATTGCTTCTTGTTTCAATTGAAAGAAAATCTGTTATCTATTACTGCTTCTGATGGAGAAACAACTATGGTTACCTCTGTTGAAGTGAATAATAGTCAAGCAGATGGAAATTTTGCAGTGAATGCAAAAACTATATTAGATGCATTAAAAGAGGTGCCCGAACAACCTCTGACTTTTAAAATTAATATGGAGTCGTTAGAGGTTACTGTAGATTACAAAAATGGTCAGTATAGCTTAATGGGGCAGCCTTCAGAGGATTTTCCCCAATTAATAGAACTGAATGATGAGCAGGTTGTAAATTTAACAATGCAACCCGATGTCTTATTGGATGCGTTCAATCGTTCTGTTTTTGCTACAGCTGATGACGAACTTCGTCCTGTAATGAATGGAGTTTATTTTGATATTGCAGAGTCTTCTGTTACTTTAGTTGCTTCTGATGGCCATAAATTGGTGCGTTACCAAGTATCTTCTGAAGGTAATAATGAACGTGCTGCTTTTATTTTGCCTAAAAAACCAGCTAATTTATTACGTAACATATTGAACCGTGAACACGATCCGGTAACTATCAGTTTTGATGAGCGTAATGCTGTTTTTTTATTGAAGAACTTTAAGTTGGTTTGTCGCTTGATTGAAGGTAGATATCCAAATTACAACTCTGTAATACCACAAAATAATCCTTTTAAAGTAACTATTGATCGTCAATTATTTATTGGAGCTTTACGTCGTGTTTCTATTTTTTCTTCACAAGCAAGTAGCTTAATTAAGCTTCATATTGAAAACAACGAGATCAAAATATCTGCTCAAGATATCGATTTCTCTACTTCTGCCGAAGAGGTTCAAAGTTGTCAATACGATGGTACTGCTATGAGTATAGGATTTAAATCCACTTTCTTAATTGATATATTAAATAACATATCATCCGATGAAATTATAATGGAGTTAGCTGATCCTTCAAGAGCCGGAGTAGTGCTTCCTGTTGAACAGGAGGAAGGACAAGACCTATTAATGTTGCTTATGCCAATGATGTTAAATGATTAATTGCTACCTATAAAGTAGAAAAGTATAAATGAAATTAAACTTAAAGAATCCCATTATTTTCTTTGATTTAGAAACAACAGGGACAAATATCAATGCCGATCGTATTGTAGAGATAAGCTATATCAAAGTACATCCTAATGGTAATGAGGAGAGTAAAACCTTAAGGATCAACCCGGAGATGCCTATTCCTAATGAATCTTCTTTGATACACGGTATTTATGATGCTGATGTGGCAGATTGCCCTACATTTAAAGAAGTAGCAAAAAATATAGCTAAGGATTTTGAAGGAGCAGACGTTGCTGGTTTTAATTCTACACGATTTGATATTCCTGTATTAGCTGAAGAGTTTTTACGTGCAGATGTTGATTTAGATTTAAGTCGCCGTAAGTTTGTTGATGTTCAAGTTATATTCCATAAAATGGAGCAGCGAACTTTAGAAGCAGCATACAAATTCTATTGTAATAAGACATTAGAAGATGCTCATTCGGCTGAAGCGGATACCCGGGCAACTTATGAAGTGTTGAAAGCACAGTTAGATCGTTATTCTGAGTTGGAAAATAGTATTGAGTATTTGGCTGAATTCTCCACATACAACAGAAACGTAGATTTGGCGGGACGTATGATTTATGATGAAAATGATGTAGAGGTATTTAATTTTGGTAAATACAAAGGAATTTCTGTTGAGGAGGTATTAGAGAGAGACCCCGGTTATTTTAACTGGATATTAAATAGTGATTTCACACTGAATACTAAAGCGGTGTTGACAAAAATACGCTTACGTGCATTAACAAGTAAGTAAGATGTTGAAAGGTAAGAAAATAGTATTAGGTATTACGGGTAGTATAGCGGCTTATAAAGCTTGTTACATCATCCGTGGATTAATAAAAAAAGGAGCAGAAGTTCAGGTCGTTATCACCCCATCGGGCAAAGAGTTTATTACCCCAATAACCTTATCGGCTTTGACAAGCAAGCCTGTCATAAGCGAGTTTTTTGCTCAACGAGATGGTACATGGAATAGTCATGTTGATCTTGGCTTATGGGCGGATGCAATGCTTATTGCTCCTGCTACAGCTTCTACCTTAGGCAAAATGGCTCAAGGAATAGCTGATAATATGTTAATCACTACTTATTTATCCATGAAAGCTCCTGTTTTTATTGCTCCTGCAATGGATTTAGATATGTTTGCCCATCCTTCTACTCATCGGAATATGGATATTCTACGCTCATATGGAAATCACATTATTGAGCCTACTTCGGGAGAATTAGCAAGTCATTTAGTGGGAAAGGGTAGAATGGAAGAACCCGATCAAATCATAGAATATCTCGAATCTTACTTTGAAACTCTCAATGACTTAAAGGGTAAGAAAATACTTATTACGGCAGGACCAACTTATGAACCTATTGATCCGGTTCGCTTCATAGGTAATTACTCTTCAGGAAAGATGGGCTTTGCTTTAGCTGAAGAGTGTGCTAGAAGAGGTGCAGAAGTAACTTTAATTAGTGGTCCTGTTGATCTTCATGTTACATCTAGCTTGATTCAACGTGTAGATGTAAAAACTGCCTCTAAAATGTATGACATATCAGTTGATGCATTTCCTACAATGGATGCTGCTATTCTATGTGCAGCAGTAGCAGATTTTACTCCAAAAGAAACTTTTGATAAGAAAGTAAAACGTGAAGGTAACCAGCTTGTATTAGAATTAAAACCTACCAAAGATATTGCAGCATCTTTAGGAGAAATGAAGCAAGCAAATCAAAAATTAGTAGGCTTTGCTTTGGAAACCAATAATGAAGAGATACATGCTAAGGATAAGTTGAAACGGAAAAACTTAGACTTTATAGTTCTTAACTCTTTAAGAGATTCAGGGGCTGGTTTTCAAGTGGATACAAATAAGGTTTCTTTAATTGATAAAGAGACTGTTATTGATCTTCCTCTCAAGCCTAAAACTGAAGTAGCAATAGATATTATAGATAAGCTGAAACAAATCATGCTTTAATTGTCTTGTAAAATATCTGACTTTCATACCATTCCCAATATTAAGTTTATGTTGCAAACACTTTACATACAGAATTATGCTTTAATAGAGCAGCTATCAATCCCTTTTCATAAAGGGTTTTCTGTTATTACAGGAGAAACCGGAGCAGGAAAATCCATCTTATTAGGTGCTATAAATTTACTTTTAGGACAACGTGCCGATAGTAAATCTATTCGTACGGGTGCTGACAAATGTATTATTGAGGCAACTTTTAAAATAGAAGGAAATAGCTTTTTATCTTTTTTTGAAGAGAATGGATTAGATTTTGATGCAGAGTGTATATTGCGTCGCGAGGTTTCTTCTTCAGGTAAAAGTCGTGCATTCATTAACGATACTCCGGTTAATCTGGTTCAAATGCGTTTGTTGGGCGACCGATTAATTGATATTCATTCCCAACATCAAAACTTACTTTTAGCTAAAGAGAGCTTTCAATTAGATGTTATTGATGTCATGGCTCATAATGAAGAATTATTACATACTTATCAGAAAGCCTATTTTTCTTGGTTGGAAAGAAATAAAAAATTGACTTTACTTATTCAAGAATCTGAAGAAGGTAAAACTAAACAAGATTACTTGCAATTTCAATTGGAACAATTGGAAGAGGCTAATTTAGTAGAAGATGAGTTGGTTCACTTGGAAGAAAGTTTTGAGCTTCAAACTCATGCTGAAGAGATTAAAGAGGCTTTGTATAAATTAGCTAACTTGTTTGATAACGAGGAAAGGGGAGTGCTTGCGTCCATACACGACAGTATGCGATTGATGAAAGATTTAAATGCTGTTTTTGCTCCTTCTAAAGAGTTGTCAGAGCGTTTATCTAGTGCTTATATTGAGTTGAAAGATGTGCTAAATGAGGTTTACAAAGAAGAGCAAGATATTGAATTTAATCCAGTGGAATTGGAGCGTATACAGAACCGATTAAACTTAATTTACTCCCTACAACAAAAGCATAATGTTCAAACGGTTGATGAACTGATACAGCTAAAAGAAGCGTATTCTGCTGAATTACAAAATATAACATCATTAGATGATGAAATAGAGGCATTGAAAAAAGAAATTACGCTATCTTTTTCTGATGTCAAATCAAAGGCTAAAGAATTAACGAAACGACGCATAGAAGTTTCCAAGCAATTTGAAAAAGATATAACGAAACATTTAATTCCTCTTGGAATGAAAAATGTACAGTTTCTTGTGGATGTAAAAGAGAGAAAAGAGTTAAACCAATGGGGTGAGGACTTAATAACCTTTACTTTTTCAGCTAATAAAAATAGCCCGTTACAACCTTTAAGTAGTGTGGCTTCAGGAGGTGAAATAGCTAGAGTTATGCTCTCTATTAAAGCAATGATGGCAGGAAAAATGCAACTCCCAACCATCATTTTTGATGAAATAGACACAGGAGTGTCTGGTGAAATAGCTGAGCGTATGGCAATTATTATGGAAGAGATGAGTCAAAGCGACAGACAAGTCATTAGTATAACTCACTTACCTCAAATTGCAGCGAGAGGAAAAACGCATTATAAAGTATATAAAAAAGATAACGAATATCAGACAAACAGTCATATTAGTGAGTTAAATAATGAAGAGCGTATTGAAGAGATTGCGCAAATGGTTAGTGGCTCTACTCTGACCCAAGCAGCTTTAGATAATGCTAAGGTGTTGCTTGGATTACAATAAAAGAAGAAAAGATGAATCAAAGAAATGAAATGGTTTTTGGTGTAAGAGCAGTTATCGAAGCTGTTCAAGCGGGTAAGGAAATAGACAAAATACTTATAAAGAAAGATATACAAAGCGAACTATCTAAAGAACTTTTTGATGCGATAAGAGGAACTAAGATTCCTGTTCAACGTGTTCCTCTTCAGAAGTTGAATAGAGAAACAAGGAAAAATCATCAGGGAGTTATCGCTTTTATTTCTCCTATTAATTACTTTCGAGTAGAAGATATGGTTCCTTTTTTATATGAAAAAGGAGAGACTCCACTACTTGTTTTGTTAGATGGAGTAACTGATGTAAGAAATTTTGGAGCTATCGCACGTACTTGTGAGTGTGCTGCAGTAGATGCTATAATTATCCCTTCTAAGGGTAGTGTTTCTGTTAATGCTGATGCCATAAAAACATCGGCTGGTGCTTTAATGACTCTTCCTGTTTGTAGGGAAGACAACTTGAAAGCTACGCTACAGTTTTTGAAAAACAGTGGATTTCAAATTATAGCTGCTACTGAAAAGGGCAAAGAGCTTTATTCCACAGTAGATTACTCGGTGCCTACCTGTATTGTTATGGGGGCAGAAGATGTGGGAATATCAAATTCTTTATTGGCTTTATGCGATCAATGGGTATATATCCCTATCTTAGGCACTATTGAATCATTAAATGTGTCTGTGGCTGCAGGAATCATTATGTATGAAGCTGTAAAAACTAGAATATTAAACGCAAAAGATAAATAAATGAGACGAGTTCTTATCTTAGTATTGGTGAGTTTTCTTGGTATGGGGTGGGTTGTTGCTCAATCCCCTAAATGGGTTAAGAAAACTCGAAAAGCTGTTTTCTCCATCGTTACTTACAACGATAAGGATGAGATTTTACGAACAGGAAATGGCTTTTTTGTAGATAATAAAGGTGTTGGAGTTTCTCAATATACTCTCTTTGAAAATGCACACCGTGCAGTAATTATTGATACGGATGGAAAATCCATGGATGTGGAATCTATTATGGGAGTTGATGATATGTATGATGTCATAAAATTTAAAGTCGATATTCCAAAATCTGTAGAAGCCTTAGTCCCTGCAACAATAGAACCTAAAGAAGGGGAAACAGTTTATCTGTTGGGATATGCTTCCCAACAAAAGGACGAAGGCGAGATAGGTAAAATCAAAGAGGTTGCCAAAGTAGGAAATTACAATTATTACACTTTGAATTTACCTCTTAAAGAGAAGATGATTAGCTGTCCGGTCATGAACGAAAAAGGTGAAGTTTTAGGCTTATCACAAGAGGCTTCAAGTGATGAAAATCTCATTAGTTACGCTGTAGATGTGAATTACATTATGAATCAATCTATAAGTGCACTTTCCTTTAACGACTTATCTCTGAAGAAAATCGGAATCAAAAAGGCTCTTCCAGATAAAGTGGATGATGCTTTGATTTTCCTTTATTTGGTTTCTTCTCAAGTTAGAGGTGAGGAATATCTGAATTTATTGAATGATTTTATTGCTTCTTTTCCTCAACATACTGAAGGATACATAAGGAGAGCCAACTATGTTGCTTTTCAAGAAAAAAATGCAAATATGAAAGGTGTTGAGAGTGATATGGACAAAGCTTTAAATATTTCAGATAATAAAGATGATGTATATTATAACTATGCACTTTTAATTTATAACTATGCTTTAATGAAAGTTGATGATATTCCTTCGGGGTGGACTTTCTCTGATGCCGAGAATATGATAAATAAAGGGCTAGCGATAAAAAATCTTCCGGTATATAAACAACTGAAAGGGGATATCAAATTTGCTATGACTAATTACGCCGAAGCCTTTGATTTGTATCAAGAGGTGAATCAATCAGATATGGCTTCTTCAGCCTCATTCTATAGTGCAGCTAAAGCAAAGGAACTTTTAGGTGGTGAAGCAAAAGAAGTATTAGCTTTATTAGATAGTTGTGTGAATCGTTTGCCAAAACAAGTGTCAGAAGCCGAAGCTTCTTATTACTTGGAGCGTGCTCAATTACTCTCTTCCATGGAAGAATATAGAAAAGCAATGACTGATTACGATTCTTTTTATAGTGTCATGGGAGGTCAGGTTAATGATGTGTTCTATTATCTGAGAGGACAAGTTGCTCGTGAAGGAAAGTTGTTCCAGAAAGCTTTAGATGATTTTTCTGAAGCCCTTGAGTTGAATCCTAATGAAGTAATTTATCATATAGAATTAGGTGCAACAAACATCAGAGTGGGACGCAATGAAGATGCTCAACAGAATTTCTTGAATGCAATAAAGATTAATCCGGAATACAGTGAAGCCTATCGCTTGTTAGGAGTTTCTCAGATGCAAATGAAAAACAAAAGTGAGGCTTGTAAAAATTTCCACAAAGCTAAAGAACTGAATGATACTTTGGCTGACGATTTAATTAAGCGTTATTGCGAATAACTTAATTCATCAAATGATACAAAAACCGACTCTATTAGATTTACAATTAGGGACATTCAGTAATTAAATAATTAATCCCAACTAACTCTTAGTGAGTTA
>CAZGUI010000008.1:0-27721 GCA_964528875.1 uncultured Bacteroides sp.
GGCTACTTCCTATGCTGATGAATGGGCAAGTCGGATTTAAAGAAGAGAAACAAGAGAAAGCAAAAACAATAGATTTAGTAGTAGAGCAGAACAACAAATCGGATAAAACTTATTCATTGCCCGAAATTGCAATATTGGCTGGATATATTATATCTCAAAATGAAAATCAGGATTTCGGACGGACTAAATTAATGAAGTTGTTATTTTTAACGGAATACCATTGCCAATTAAATATCAATAAAGATAAGGAGCAACTATATTTAAAAAATGTAGCTGGACCTCATAATGACAGATATATCAAAGATGTGGAAGATATACTTATTCGTTACTACTTTTATAAAATACAAAAAGAAAAAAGAAGTACAAAGAAAGATATTGTGAGGTATAATTCTAATAACAGAGAAATCGAATTACAGAGTCTGTTTTATAGTAATTTTTCGGAAAAGGCTAAATCTATTGATAATATTCTTAGCTTAATGAAAAGATGTTCTTGGTCAGCATGTGAAATTATCGCCACTCTATATGCAATCTGGAATAACCGGATAATTAGAAAAGAAAAAATCAGCATCCCTCTCCTGTTAGAAGATTTTTATAATTGGAGTGAGCATAAGCATGACTACACCAAAGCTCAAGTTTTAGCTGGTTTAGCTTTTATGAAGAAAAAAAACATAATTCCTATTGGTTTTGGGGAGTATATTGATATGAAAAAAGAAAGATAATTGATATGAAAGATAGATATTGGCACATACAAATGTTTTTACCTGAAGGCAAAGGAGGGGTCGTTATTGACTCTATCCAAATGCTAAAAGAAAAAGAACCTATTATTGGAACGGGAGAGTGGAATGATATACAATGTCAATATTTCAAAGGTGAAAGAAATGGACTGGTTATTGGAGATATAGTAATGGTTAGAGAAGGTAATAAACCATTAGCCTTATGTGAAATAATAGGAGATTGTTTTCACGATGATAGCTTAACAAAAAAATACATTAATTATTGGTTTCGACATGTAAAAATACTTGAATGGGCAAAATCAGATGAACATAACAATTTATTTTCTCAAGGGACATTAAAAATATTATATAAAAAATCTGACACATACTCTTGGCATTATATTAACGATTGGTATAAGAATATTTTACAAAAAAAAGAGATGAAAAATCTAACAGACTTATTATTACATAAGAAGCAAATCATTCTTCAAGGTGCACCCGGTACAGGAAAAACATATATAGCCAAAGATATTGCCGAGCTATTGATTTTTAATGAAGTTTCTACTGATAAAAAACAGCAAGCTAATCGCTTGGAATCTAGTAATCAATTTGAATTAGTTCAATTTCACCCTTCATATACTTATGAAGATTTTGTGAGAGGCATTGAGGTTAAGACAGAGAAAGGGCAGCCTGAATATGTAACCCGCAATAAAACATTGGGAGAGTTTGCAAAGAAGGCTTTAGAAAATAAAGAACTATACAGAAGTTATCAGGAGAACAGATTGAAAGAAGAGATAGAATATAAGTCTAAGTTTAGTCAATTTATTGATAGTGTGCAGGAGGAAATAGATGGTGTAGGGAAGTATCAGCTTACAACAAATGTTTATCTTTTTGAATATGATGACACTAGGTTTAAATATAAAGGAGATAATTGGGAAGCTCATGCATCAGGATTAAATATGAAGTATACAGAGCTTCAAAAAGTTTTTGAAGCAGGTGTTACTGAAAGATCTTCAATAAAGAAACTAGCAAATATTGAAAGTTTGACAAGTAGCCATGCCACGTATTATTCAAAAATGGCAGAAAAATTTGCGTCATTTGATTATAATTCTTCAGACGAAAGCATTGATCCAATTGAACTTCAGAAATATGTTCTAATCATTGATGAAATTAACCGTGCTAATCTTCCTGCTGTTTTGGGTGAATTAATATACGCTTTGGAGTACCGTGGTGAAAAAGTGAATAGCATGTATGCTATTGATAAAGACAGCAGTTTGGTGCTTCCTCCTAATTTGTATATTATTGGCACCATGAATACGGCTGACCGAAGTGTAGGTCAGATTGACTATGCAATACGTCGTCGATTTGCTTTTGTAGATATGCTACCAACTTCTTTACTCAACAAAGTAGAAGGATTTGATGAAGAGTTGTTTAAGGCTGTATCAGAGCTCTTCATAAAGAGCTACGAAACATATGAACAGACAGGTATAATCGAACCTTCCGATTATTTGTCAGATGAATTCCGTCCCGAAGATGTGTGGATTGGGCATAGTTATTTTATAATGAGCGATAATCGTGATTTGCGGCTAACTTATGAGATTAAGCCTATCTTAAAGGAATATGTAAAAGATGGAATATTTAAGGATGTGCAGGTTGTAGAAAAGAAGATACAAGAATTAGCTTAACTGATGATAGAGCTTTTTGAACAATTTGGGTTTAAGAGGAAGGATCGACAATTTAAAGAATTGCCGGAAAGTTGTCGCAACAAGCTAAGTCCAAATAAGTACTACCAACGTAAGGTAAAGCGAAAAAATGAGGATCAACTCTGTTACGAGATTTATTTTGATCAAATCGATAAGGATTTCCATTTCCAAACATCTTACTTTGTTGGTGTCGACTGGGTTGATATCGACAATAAGCTTACAATTTATGTCCAACCAAAATTAGATAAAGAGTCTATAGAAATTGACTATCTTGGAATGCTTTTAGAGGCATTAGAAGAACCTGAAAATAGTGAGCATTTAGACGGTTTAGTTTATATTGATTTTCACAAACCTTATATTATTATTAATCAAGAACAAGATTATCTCTCTCTTTTTCTTATTGCTCAATTTCTGCAAATAACTAAGAAAATTGTACAGAAAGGATTAAAGAAGTCATATTATACAGTAATCGAAAATCTTAATGCACGTGTGAAAGGGAAAATTCTTGTAGGACGAAATATCAAGGAGAATATTTCTAAAGGAAGGCAAATTCATACAATCTGTCAATACCAGGAATTCGGTGTAAATTGTGATGAGAATAAAATCCTAAAAAAGGCTTACCAATTTTCTCGAAGCGTTGTTCAGCAATACGAAAAAGGAGTCGACGCTCAACCGCTATCACAATTGATTAATTTTATACATCCTGCGTTTGAACATGTATCTAATGATATTGATATTCGGAAAATTAAATCTTTTAAAAGCAATCCTTTATTTAAAGAATATGACCAAGCAATTAAATTAGCTTTGCTTATCTTGAAACGTTATTCGTACAACATAACAAAGACTGAGAAACAGCAGGTTATGACCCCTCCCTTTTGGATTGATATGAGTAAGCTGTTTGAGTTGTACATATATAAGAAATTGAGAACTGTTTTCTCTTCAGATGAAGTTAAGTATCATTTTAAAGCGAAATGCCAAGAGCTTGATTTTGTGTTGAGATCGCACGATAAGAACATGTTATTTGTTGTTGATACAAAATATAAACCCAGATACCATAATCACAACATTAGTATTGAGGATATAAGACAAGTTAGTGGATATGCACGATTAGAAAAAGTTTATCAAGAATTGAAGATTTCTAACCTTAACGAAAACCTCAATTGTTTAATAATTTATTCTCATCAAGACTGTGAAGAAGAAATCGGGATTGAACATTTTGTTTATAATGAAGCAAACGATGAGACGAAAATTCGAAAAGAGAGTGGATATGTCAATTTCTATAAACTAGGAATTAGATTACCGGAAAAACAGCAAAATAAATATTTTAAAATATGATCACCAAACAAGAAATACTGCAGTTCTTGGCTGACACGGAATCTCATAAAGTGGAACGTACGACTTTTAAGAATGATATGGATAAGTTTTGTCAGGCGATATGTGCTTTTTCCAATGACCTTTCGGGCGATGGAAAGAATGGCTATTTGATGATTGGTGCCTATGGTAATGGAGAATTGAGTGGGTTGAAGGTAGATGATACCTTATTGTTGGAGATTGCCAATATCCGAACGGACGGAAATATTCTCCCTCAACCGTTGATGACTGTTGAGAAATTTACATTCGAAGGTGGAGATCTGCTTGTGGCCGAAGTGGAGCCGTCGGAATTTTCCCCGGTACGGTATAGAGGACGTGTATGGGTACGGGTTGGCCCCCGGAAAAGTCCGGCTTCTGAAATCGAAGAGCAGATTTTGACTGAAAGACGATTATCGAATGTCCGCACGTATGATGCTAAGCCCTGCTTGGGTGCTTCGTTGAAAGATTTGGATCTATCGCTAGTCAAGAGGGATTTTCTTTCTAAGGCAGTCGCAGAAGATATATTAGCAGAAGATAAACGTTCCATTGAAGAACAATTAGCTTCGCTTGGCTTTTTTGATTTAAGGTATAATTGTCCGACTGTTGGTGCGATTGTCCTTTTTGGAAATAACCCGGAGAGATATGTGCATGGCTCGTATGTTCAGTATGTACGTTTCAAAGGAATAGATCGGTCAGGTGATATTATTCATGAATTTAAGTTTGACGGGAATTTATGCAAATCACTGCCGAAAATAGATACATTTGTTGAAACGAGTGTATCAACCAAGCGTCCTATCCCGGTAAGTATTTTGCGGGAAGAGATTGTCTCTACCTACCCCTATTGGGCAACTCGTGAGCTTTTGATGAATGCGATTATGCACCGTGATTATGACTCGAATTCCCCTATTCAGTTTTATGAATATGATGACCGAATTGAAATTCAAAACCCGGGAGGATTGTATGGTAAGGTCAGTCCGGAAAACTTTCCCAATGTAAGTGATTACCGGAATCCATTTATTGCAGAGGCAATGAAAGTGTTGGGTTATGTGAACCGTTTCAGTAGAGGAGTTTATCGAGTTCAAAAGGAATTGAAAGAAAATGGAAATGGGGAAGCCCACTTTGATTTCTCTTTGCGTACTGCTTTTAGGGTAGTGGAAAATATATCAAAGAAGTACTTTGAGGAAGGTTTCGGGGCTGACACCCAAGAAACATCCAAGAAACATCCGGAAAATAGTGATGACTACCCTAGTACTACGCTGGAGACTACCCTAATGGCTACCCCAGTAATGTATCAACACTACCCCGATAGTGTCCAAAAGATGATAGAAGCAATAAGAGAGAATCCTTATATTACAAGAAAAGAATTGGCTGAAAAGTTGGGGATCAGTCTTAATGGAGTTAAATATCACATCAAAAATCTCAATAAAGATGGAGTGCTTAGACGCGAGGGTACTAATAGATCCGGCAAATGGATTATCATTGAATAATAAATTGAAAGTAAACAATATGGATGCAAAGCAAATAAAAAAAGAAAAAGAGCAAATGCTAATTGAACTTGTTTCTAACTTTTGTCAAGATAAACTAAATGAAGAGTATGAAGCTCTTTGTGTTCAGTTAGTTGAGAAATTAGGGCGTAAAAGAAACGTTCCTTTCATGACAGGTAAATTGGAAATCTGGGCAGCCTCTATAATATATACGATTGGCAATCTAAACTTTCTCTTTGACAAATCTTTTGAACCTTATATTCGGTCTTCTGACATTCATGAATATTTTGGAACAAAGAGTTCAACAGTTGTTGCTAAATCTAAAGTAATCCGTGACTTGCTAAAGTTAGATAGATTTAATAATGAATTTTCTACTAATCGTATGTCTGAGAGCAATCCATTCAATCAATATGTGATGGTTGATGGTTTTATTGTTACAATCGATTCGTTGCCGGAAGAGTATCAGCAAATGGTTAAAGATGCACGTTCCAGAGGTGAGGATATTTCTTTTACAACCAATAGATGAAAACATAATTGAACTTTCTGGATTTCAAAATGATTTAGTAACTTTGTAAAAGGAAATAGCCTAAAGCAGATTAGTGCAAAACGCTACAAGTTTTTGGTAACTTTTTAGAGATTACTCTTCATTTTGAAAAAGATATTATTCAGATTGATAGCCACTTAAGTCGATAGTTCGATTCCAGGTGGCACCACTTTAAAAAGACGAAAAACGATATAAATCCCTGAACTTGTTTGAAATTCAGGGATTTATTTTTTCTAAGAATACGCAAAATATAGGTGATATTAACCTACTTTGGTGGGGCAAAAGGTGGAGCAAGCTTAAGAGATATTTATTTCTCTCTCTCTCTCTTGGCGTTATTGTTGCTGATAACAACTTAAATGGTGAAAACCTCACTCTGTTTCATGGTTTGTATCACTTAAAAGTTGTAAAATAATGGAAAGAAATTCGTTTACTGTTCTGTTCTTCTTACAAAAAGCACCACTATTGAAGAAAGGTGAAATATCGGTATGTATGAGAATTGCTGTAAACAGAGAGTTTCGTGCATGGAACGATATTGTTATGGTCAATGTGGATTGGGATGTTCGCTATCCTATTTATAAATAAAACGATGAAGAAGCAAACAGAAAGCAGATTGCAATCGCTAGATGTTCTTAGGGGGCTTACCATTGCAGGAATGATATTAGTAAATAATCCTGGAGACTGGAATGCAATCTATGCTCCGTTGAAACATGCCGATTGGCATGGGCTAACGCCTACCGATCTTGTATTTCCCTTCTTCATGTTTATTCTGGGAATATCTACATACCTATCTTTGCGCAAAACACATTTTAAATTTAGTACTCCTATACTTGTTAAGATAGTAAAGCGAACTAGCATTATATTTTTAATTGGCTTAGGCTTGTCTTGGTTTTCATTAAGTATCAATTCAAGTTATTGGTTAGAGCCGGATTTTCTCAGTACTGGAGCAAGAATATGGCAATCGATAACCCATTTTGAAGATCTGCGAATATTTGGTGTAATGCAACGTTTAGCAATCTGTTATGGATTAACGGCTATTTTAGGTATTACTGTAAAGCATAAATATCTTCCATCACTCATAGCTACGCTATTGATTGGCTATTTCGTTTTGTTATTGACTGGAAATGGGTTCGAGAAAGGGGATAGTAATATTGTTGCCATTGTAGATCAAAAGGTATTAGGACTATCACACATATACAATGCATATGGGTTGGACCCAGAGGGTATTTTGAGTACTATTCCATCTGTTGCACACGTTCTTATTGGTTTTTGTCTTGGAAAGATTTTGATGGAAACTAAAGATAATAATCAGCGTATGCTACTGCTTTTTATTTACGGAGCTATACTGACCTTTACAGGTCTATTATTGAGTTACGGATGCCCAATAAATAAGAAGTTGTGGACACCTAGCTTTGTATTAACTACCTGTGGTATGGCGGCTACGTTATTGAGCTTATTGATTTGGATAATAGATGTGAATAAGAACACAAGATGGAGTGTATTCTTCGAATCTTTTGGAGTAAACCCTCTTTTTATTTATGTCTTTGCATATCTGTTAGCTACTCTTTTAGATGGTATTCGTGTGACTAAAGAGTTATCTATCAAAGAGTGGATATATTCGGGTATGTTATCCATTGAGTTGAATCCCTATTTTACATCTACTGCCTATGCTGTTCTATTTATTATATTCTGCTGGTCCGTTGTTCATGTTCTATACAGGAAGAAGATTTATATTAAAATATAGATAAAGGATAAAGATATTTATTGACAAACCCTAATAGTCGTTCCCTAAAAGATACAGACCAAGATCATTAGAAATGATGAAAGAAGATCTGTTGTATAATTTTGAGGTTGATACAATGATTTAGTTCAAGTGTTTTTGATCCATTTCTCTGTTATACCTAACAGAAGATTTCTTACTAAGAAATACTAAGTATACCAGTTTTTCCAGGAGATTAATTAAAAAGTTAGCTGGATTTTAATGTCTTGAGTACCCCATAGGATAAATATTTTAAGTTCATCCTTGGTCGTTCAATAACAGCGTGTTTAATGATAATCTTTATAATTTTCTCAATACTTTATTTTACAATCTCTTATGCTAATCTTGTTTAAAGATGGTACTCCTTATTAGGTAGATAAGATAAAACTTATATTTTTCGCTGATAGTCTGGATTGATCCTTAGAACATTTATTCAAGCTATTAAATCAATTGTTTTTTGTTTGTTAGAACAGATCTTTGTAGAAATAACAGAAAAATAGTTGCAAATTATTTGCATTTGCGAATAATTATCATTTACTTTATGTAAAACAAAGAATGATGGTACGTGAAAAAATAAAAAAAGCAGGACTGAAAGCAACACCACAACGCGTGTTGGTGTATGAAATTATGCAGGAGCTATGTCATGCCTCGATGGATACAATCGTTGATAGAATACATAAGGATAGCCCCGAGATAAATCTATCAACAATCTATCGTATATTGGATTCATTCTATGAAGCAGCTCTTTTGGCGAAGATAAATCATCCCGATGGTAAAACGTATTTTGATATTAATACACAAGAGCATCACCATATATTTTCTGACGACAATGGCATTGTGGATATAGTTGATGATGAGATAAGTGAATATATCAGACAGAAATATGCTGAAAAAATTGGGAGTAACGAGCAAATAAAAAATATTTCAATTCAAATAATAACTTCAAAAAAATAGATTATAAACCAGTTTAAAAATTAAGATTATGAGAAGTATCGCAACATTAGATTTACAGTATGCACACCGCTTTTATAACTTTCAAGGTGAGGCTCAATATCTGCACGGACATACAGGAATATTGACTATTGAAGTGGAAGACACTGTCAACGAAGGAGTCAATATGGTTTACCCTTGTAACGAAATTCATAAGATAGCATGGGATGTATTGAAGAATTTTGATCACGCACTAGTTCTTAGAGCGGATGATCCTCTTTTACCTGCTATTTTAGATGTGTATGAAAAACAAGGAATTAAGAATGGGCATACCCAAAATAAAATGAAAGGTGAGGCTTTCAAAACGGAACTTGCTACAGCCTATCCCGATTCACGACTTGTCGTAACCAAAGAGACGATGACTGTTGAGGGTATGATTAAGATTGTGTATGAACTTCTTAAAGACAAATTAAACATTGCAAAGCTTACATTTAGCAGTGGTGTAAACTGTGCGTCGGCAGAATTTGATACAAAAAATGTGATTGAACGTTGTCCTCTTTGCGGTATATCGTTAGATGAAAACGGCGTATGTCCTAAATGTGGTTACAGGAAATAATTCTTACTTTATCTTTAGCGTTAGCACACTCATCTAATAAGAGTCGCTCAGTATGGGGCGGCTCTCTTTTTTTTATTATTCTTTCATCTCTTTTAAGCGTAAAAATAAGAGCAAAAAAAGAGCAAAGCAGAATCAGTTCATTAGTCGGTCCTAGACCCAACCCTCCTCGGTCCTAGACCGAGCACCTTTCAGTCCTAGACCGATAGGCCTTCGGTCCTAGACCGTTAAATAACCCTCTTGTGCGTCTTGTAGGGCAGGTGTTTATACAGCAAGAAATCAGGTATAAAACCGAGGTTGATTGACAAAAAAAGTGGATAATAAATAAGGTGTATGAAGCAGAAAAATAATTTGTGTTTTTGTTGAAAACACTATAGAAACGATTCGTAATTGTAGTGAATTTTTAGTTTTTTTGTGAAAAGGTTGTTTTTCAAAGCTTGGGAGGTTTGTTATACAGTGAATTGATAGTATAAATGAAGACAATTAGGAAATATGGGGAAGCTCCTTATACAATTGGGGTTTTGCACGGTGGCCCTGGTGCTGCAGGAGAGATGAGGCCTGTAGCAGTGGAGTTATCTAAAGATTTCGGAGTACTTGAGTTTCTTCAGACAAAGGAGTCTGTTTACGGACAAATTGAAGAACTACATCAACAAATATTCACTGTTACTGATGAACCAATAGTATTGATTGGTTTTTCATGGGGTGCGTGGCTAGGTGGTTTGTTTGCTGCTCGTTATCCTGAAAGGGTAAAGAAATTGATTCTAATAAGTTCGGGTGCTTTGGAAGAGAAATATAATAAGAACCTGATGGGAACCCGATTGGGACGATTGGATGCAGAGGAAAGGGATGACATCAGTAACTTGCTCTCTCAGCTTAACGCAGGGGAATTATCTACTGAGGATTTTAAAAGATTTGGTGAATTGATGACAAAAGCAGACTCATATAGCTTAGCCAAAGATCTTGCAGCCAAACCGATTGTTGTAAATAAAATGATTTATGAGAAGGTATGGAGTGAAGCTGCTATTTTGAGAAAAACAGGAGAGTTGATAGATTCTTTTGCTTTAATTCAATGCCCTGTTGTTGCTTTCCATGGTAATTATGATTCACATCCCATAGAAGGAGTAGAAAAACCCCTTTCTCATGTGTTGAGTAATTTCAAAATAGTTCAATTGGCACAATGTGGACATACTCCATGGATAGAGCAGTTTGCAAAAGCGGATTTTTATATGTATTTGAAGGACGAACTAAAATGAGAGGATTTTTTCTTGCTTCATTAATGTTTCTATTGTTTTATATCCTCCTGCTTTTCTCTATGTTTAATCCATTACATCCAGTTCTCTTTTCTCAGTATCGGCATAAAAAAATACGCCATTATTTTTAACCTTTGCCAGCTGTATTGTTTTCTTTATTTTTCCTTTTATTTGAATACTATTGTCTTCCAAATGAATCAAAGCTATTTTAAATCCCGATTGAAGTAGCCTATCAAAATATACAGGTATAATTATAGATGAATTATTATATAAAAAAGGTCCTCCAAACCTATAATTAGGTACAGCCTTTCCGTTGATAAGCAAGGAGCCAATATTTGCTAAATGCTTCTTTATAAATTTAAGATTTGTATATTCTATTGTATTATTCTTTAGCTTAAACTTTGTTTCAAAATCAATTGGAGTATCTTTATCATTAGTTAAACGATATTCACTTAAGTCGTATTTCTTTAAATATATTTGGTCTAGAGAATTATAATAAAATATATTCTCACCCTCTATTTTTTCCAAACAGATTATGTCTGTAGATTCTCCTAGAAAATTAATAGTCCGATCGCTCAACCTGATTTTTGCGATAATAAAAGCTGATTTGATAAAAGCCGGTATAAATATAAATTCATTGGTATAGAGAAATGGACCTGTAAACTGATAATTAGGTATTGTTTCTCCATTTATAAATAGTCTTCCAATTCTTGGGCCTCCTTGTGCCACTTCAACCAAATCAAGATACTTAATGTGATTAGCTCCAAACTTTAAGTCGATATTAAAATCTGTTGGTGTATCAAATTTCCCACTTTTCATTTTTTTATAAAATACGTTTTGTACTGAACTTTCTTTATTATAGTCCATCAATTATTCTTCTGATTTTTTTGACTATTTATTTACAAATAAAGATAGGTAGATCTTTTGACTCTAGCTGGCTCACCTAGGGTGAAAATCATATGTTCTGTTTTCATTCTCCTTTTTTAAGTGGTTAGATCAAAATAATGCCGATTCTATCCATATTATTCTTCAATCATTGCTGTCCTAGCATTTACCCTCCATACAATAAATATAACTGTTCTTTTCTTTCATAACCTGTTGTAAAGGGATTAAAAGTCTTCAATGAAACAAAGATTAAACATTACCTCTGTAGTTTTGTTTTCCTAAGACACCATGATACTACCACTTTCTGAAGATGAAGTTTATCATTTGGTGCTTTTTACGCTCTTTTATTATAAATAAGATTTTTCTAAAAAGTGTATTGATGAATGAAGTTGATTTTTTTATTTGAAAGAAAAGATTAAACTGCTCTTTTAGGGAAATAAACCTAGGAATGATAGCTTTACTTCTCCTTGCAATTTGAAAAGAGTGTAGAAGTTCAGTGAGGATAAATCAGGAAAAGAATATAAAGGTGTTTTATATAGAAGTATGAAGAGTTTTTTATGAAGTATAAACTAAGTCTAAAAATGATAGTTGCATTATCTATTATTATGTTGCTTGTTGTTATCGTATTTATTTTCTTACACCAAGCTAAATTTGGACGAACACCTACTGGTGAGCGAAAAGAAAGAATATTGAATTCTCCTAATTATTATGATGGCAAATTTCAAAATCAAAATCACACACCACAGTTTACCGGAGACAAAGGAGTCTTTGCTTTGATGAGTGATCTTTTTTTGGGTAAGTTTGAGCGATTGAAACCCATAGGTGAAATTCCTTTTGTAAAAACGGATTTGCTAAATTTGGATAGTGAACAAAACATACTCGTTTGGTTTGGGCACTCCTCCTATTTCATACAAATAGATGGGAAACGAATTCTTGTTGATCCTGTTCTGAGTGGAGCTGCTTCTCCTATTTCTTTTGTCAATAAACCTTTTAATGGTAGCAATTTTTATCAAGCAGAAGATATACCTTCTATTGATTATCTTGTTATCACTCATGATCATTGGGATCATTTGGACTATTCCACAATTCTGTCATTAAAAGATCGTATATCTAAAATTATCTCTGGTCTGGGTGTTGGGGAGCATTTTGAAAGGTGGGGGTTTGAAAAAAACAAAATTATAGAATTGGATTGGAGTGATAGTACCACTTTATCTAATGGATTTAGTTTGTATTGTTTGCCTGCAAGACACTTTTCGGGGAGGGGACTATCTCCAAATCAATCATTATGGGTTTCATTTCTTTTGCAAACTCCTACTATGAGTATTTATATTGGTGGAGATGGAGGTTATGATACGCATTTTGCAGAAATAGGAAAGCAGTTTGGAAAGATAGACCTTGCAATTCTCGAGAATGGGCAATACAATGCCGAATGGAGATATATACATATGATGCCGGAAGAAGTGGTGCAAGCAACTAAGGATTTGAATGCAAAAGCTTTGCTTCCGGTGCATTCTTCTAAGTATGCTTTAGCTAAACACCCTTGGGATGAGCCTTTAAGAAAAGTGTTTCAAGCGGGTCTTGAAGAAAACTATCGAACATTGACCCCTATGATTGGGGAGTTGATTCATTTAAAAGATAGTACCCAGCAGTTCTCTGAGTGGTGGGTTGATCTTGATTAATTAAGATTAAGAGACTGTTTCTTTGTTTCCAATAATTACTCTTATGTCATAGACAACTGTTTTTGTTTTCATTTTGTACTGTTTTATTGAACTTTTATTCTCAGTTTGTTGTTTCTGATGAGTAATATAATAGTTATAAAATATGAGAAAAATATTAGAGCATCGTCTTTTCGAAAGACAAGTTGATTTAGGTATTCTTGTTATTAGACTTTCTGTTGGAATGCTTATGTTACTACATGGAATTTATAAGTTGCAGAATGGTGCAGGAGGAATTGAAAGCATGGTTGAGCAAGCCGGATTACCCGCATTTTTGGCGTACGGTGTATATGTTGGAGAAGTTATTGCTCCCATTTTTATTGTTTTAGGCATAGGTACGCGTTTAGCTGCGTCGGTTTTTGCCATAAACTGTATTGTAGCTGCATTACTAGGGCATATGGGCGATATTTTTTCTCTTAATGCCGTTGGAGGATGGGCCATTGAATTGTTGGGATTATATTTCTTCGGTGCTGTAGCTCTAGCTTTTATGGGAGGGGGGAAATATGCACTTAGCCGCAAATATATTTGGGATTAAGATAAAAGGAATAGTTAAAACATAGCTACACTTTAATAATCTGTAATAAAAAACGAGGTAGTTACATTCACTATACCCTACCTCGTTAAACTTTTTTATTTTTTAAATTAAAACCTCAAGAAAACAGTATTATAATAAAAAAGTTTTGTTTTATCAGACCTGTAAAATGTGATTGTTTCCTACTTTCTGTAGGAGTGTTATCTAATGTTTTTATTTCTTTTAATTAAAAGGAATAGGTCTAAAAGAATCAATTCTCTCTATTGATTTACCTCAATTTAAGGACATATTTTTATGTTGAGGATAGTAAAGTGCAAATTTATATCTCTCTTTTGCAAATTGGTAAATCTCAAGACTTGTGTTATTCTTTTGAGTTTGAATAGAGCAATTATTCTTCAAAACTCATAAAGGCAAAGAGCTGTTGTAATGAGTTCCTGTAACGTGTTTTCTTAGTTTTAGGGGTGGAATTATATTTTACAGTTGTTTTTGCTAAAGGTTGAAGTTCTTAGTTTTAAATAGAGTTAAAGACTTGATATTTTGATGGTGTTTCATGGGAAAATTGAGTATTAAGGCTATATTTAGAATCGAAGTCTGTTGAAAAATCAACCATTAAGAAGGTTAAAAAATGCTTTAACCTTTTATAATGTACAGGTCTTTACAAAAGAATTAAGACTTATTCAAATGAAAGGATTTTATAAATACTTTAAGCTAAACCCGGCTTTATTGTTTGTAATTAGTTTTTTTACTCTAATTGCTCTAGGAACTTTTCTTTTATTACTTCCTTTTTCTACCTATACTAATATCTCTTTTATAGATGCCTTATTTACCTCTACAAGTGCAAGTTGTGTAACAGGATTAGCGGTGGTTAATACTAGTACCACGTTTACAATTTGGGGACAGACTTTCATTTTATTACTTATTCAGTTGGGAGGATTAGGCGTCTTAACTTTTGCCAGTTCCTTTAGTCATTTTTTTAAGATGGGTTCTTCTTATGAGAATCAAATTGTATTAAGTAATATTACTAACATTAATAAATTAGGAGAGGTTTTTAAAACCCTGAAATATATATTGGGGATTACACTTTTCCTTGAAGCCATAGGAGCTTTTTTTATTTACTCCAGCTTGAGTAAAACTTTAATCCCTTCTCTGTTTGATAGAGTGTTCTTCTCTATTTTTCATTCTATTTCTGCCTTTTGTAATGCCGGTTTTTCCACACTGCCACAAGGAGTAATGGAAGACGGTTTTGTGTATAACTATCCTTTTCAACTGAGTTTAATTGGGTTACTTGTTATAGGCGGATTGGGGTTTCCTGTGGTAATTAATATTTTGAAATATATCAAACACCTGTTTAAGGTTCTCTTGGGAAAAATAAAATCGGAAAAAGATCTGTATCATCCTCGGATTTTAACATTGGGGACTAAAATAAATCTCATAACAGTTGCTGCTCTGATTGTTGTGGGTACTCTTTTTATCTTGATTAATGAGTATAATGATGTTTTATCTGCACATCAAGGGGTAGGGAAATGGGTTACAGCTTTGTTTACTGCAACTTCCCCTCGTACTGCAGGGTTTAATTCCCTAAATTACAATGAGCTTCATCTCTCTTCTGTTTTAGTGATTATTATGCTGATGTGGATAGGTGCTTCGCCTGCATCAACAGGAGGAGGTATTAAAACCAGTACTTTTGCTGTAGCTATACTTAATATTGTTAATCTAGCTCAAGGGAAAAAAGCGATAGAGCTGGGACGTAGAAAGATAGCCGATATAACCATATCCAGAGCATTTGCTACAATAACACTATCCCTAATTGTTATTAGTCTGGGTATCCTTTCTATTTCGTTTTTTGATACTAATCTCCAGTTACTTGATATCGTTTTTGAATGTGTCTCTGCATATAGTACTGTGGGGTTAAGTCTTGGTATAACTGCGGATATTAGTAGTGGCAGTAAGTTGATCGTGATATTACTTATGTTTACAGGTAGAATTACAATGTTGACTGTGGTTATAGCTTTTATCAAGAAAGTGAGAACTACAAGTTACAGATATCCATCGGAAGAAATATTAATTAATTAAACACTATTGGTATGAGATATATAATTGTAGGGTTAGGCTCTTTTGGATCTTCTTTAGCTGTCAAGCTAATAGAACTGGGGAATGAGGTGATTGGTGTGGATATGAATATGGATAAGGTAAACCGTATGAAAGATAAGATTACTCATGCTATTTGTCTCAATGCTTTGGATGTGGATGCCTTGACTAGTTTACCTTTGGAAAACACAGATGCCGTAATTGTTTGTATTCGGGACGATAAAGGGTCAAACATAATGGCTACTGCAACATTTAAAAATCTGAATGTAAAGCGCTTAATTGGTCGGTCGCTCAATCCATTACATGAAAATGTACTTCAAGCTATTGGGGTTAAAGAAATTATGCGACCCGAAGAGGAATCTGCAGAGCGCTGGGCCAAGAGGCTTGTCTTTAAGAACATAGTAGACTCGTATGAGTTGAATAATAATTATAGCATCGTAGAGGTGATAGTACCTTCAAAACTTGTAGGGAAAACCATTCTGGAAATTGGCTTTCGAAATATCTTTAACATCCTTATTTTAACAATCATAAAAAATAAAGAAGTACATAGTTATATTGGAAAAACAAGAGTCATACCTTATGTTCAGGGTATTCCTTCACCGGAAACCCAATTGGAAGAGGGTGATATTTTGGTGGTTTATGGTGCGAATAAGGATATAAATTCGTTTGTCCGGTTGAAGTAAAAAGGAAGAGAATTTCTGTTTATTTACGAAAATATAAAATAGTCGCTGAAATATAAAACTACTATAAATTGTCGGTTTATAGCGAGTCTCACTTTTGTAATGTTTGAATAAAGGCTCATACTATAAAAATAGTTTGAGCCTAATAACTTTATAACTTACATAATTCAATGCATAGTGTAGATTTATATTTCTTAAACGAACTTATTCCATGTAGAATAGTTCAGTTAAAGGTATGGATATAGGGGAGTTGTCGGAATTGACCTCCATAATATCTGCCATATAATCCCACCATTTTTGGACAATTGGGATGTCTCCCATATCTTGAGAGGATTCACCTCCTTTTGTTTTTTGAACAGCAAATAAAATATTTGTCTCTCTATCCCAAAAAATAGAATAATCATATACGCCATTTTCCTCTAGAAGTTTTTTCATCTCCGGCCAAATAGCATTGTGTCTTTTTTCATACTCGTCTTCGCACCCAGGTTTAAGGAACATCTTAAAGGCTTCTCTTTTCATTTTTCTATTTATTATTGATTTTATGTTTTTCTAAAAAATCATTATTGCTAGGTAAGATATGAAAAATATAATGATTTTTGCTTTAGTCTATGACATCTTGTATAATAATTATTGGGGTTTAACAATTAAACTTGAAAAATGAACATTTATGTTGATTATAACTTCGTCTTTTTTATGCTATTCATCGAGTGTCATCTTTAGCCGTTTCTTAAAACCATACAAGTTTTCAATGTTTATTTGATGGATTTCCCATTAATTGTTGTCTTTTTGTATTTTATATTTTTCGTATTTGTGAGTTTTATTGGAGTTTCTGCTTCTTCTATGTTTACATTTTCAAATGTAATGTTTTCAATAGGAGATTCCGGGTAAGCTTCCATGACTATTCCACACTTACCTCCATTTTTAATTTTTATGTTTCCGAAATATAAATCTCTAATTGTAGGTATATATTCTCCTTTATCTTCATAAAGCATTGTTAAAATTATGGCTTCATTGCTGACCTTGTCTATTTCAACATTGCGTATATATATGTTTTTAGAAATTCCTCCTCTCATAGAGCTGGTTTTTAGCCGTATGCCCCACATGGGTTTGCTTATTTTACAATTCTCGATAAATACATTTTTTACACCTCCTGATATCTCGCTGCCAATAGCAATTCCAGCATGCCCATTTACTGTTGTACAATTCTGGATAACAACATTTTCACAAGGAATATTAATTCGTCTTCCATCTCTGTTCCTCCCAGATTTCAAAGCAATACAATCGTCTCCTGTTTTAAAGTAACAGTCTTTGATTAATACATTTTTGCATGATTCTGGGTCACAACCATCGGTGTTTGGTCCATCACTTTTTACTTTCACTCCTTTTATGGTTAAATTTGTACATAAAACAGGATGAATAACCCACATAGGAGATCGTAGTATTGTAACTCCTTCGATTAATATGTTTTCGCAGTTGTGTGGTTGTATAAATTGAGGTCTTAAATAGTGTCCTTCTCCAAATTTTCTATTTAATACTGGAATATCTTTTTCAACCATATCAAATAGGGCAGGTCTGTTGCTTTTATCTGTTTGGTTTGGTGTGTTTTCTTTCCAACCATACACTTTTCTCCCTTTCCATGGCCACCAATTACTACTAGCTGCTTGCCCGTCAAGAGTTCCTTGTCCTGTTATAGCTATGTTCTTCTCTCCAAATGCAGAGATTAGGCAAGAATAATTCATAACATCAACTCCTTCCCATCGGGTTAATACAAGAGGTAAATAGTCTCTTGGATCTGTAGAAAAGAGCAATGTTGCATTTTTTTCTAAGTGTAAGTTTACATTGCTTTTTATGTAAATTGGACCAGTAAAAAACTCTCCTTTTGGTATTACTACTCGTCCACCACCATTTCTATTACAGTCTTCTATCGCTCTTTTAATTGACATTGTACAATCGGTAATGCCATCTCCTATGGCTCCATAATCTATTATATTAAAATTCTCATTTCTAAACTCAGGAATAGTGATTTGACTTATGATTTTTGTTGATTCAATCCAAGGATCTATACTTTGCGATAATGCGAGTATAGAGTTTAATAGACAAGCGATAAGTAAAATTGAAGTTAAATGTTTCTTTTTCATCTTTAGTTTTTTATACTGTTTATTTTGTTCATAATTTTTGAGTGCTAGATCAATGTATACTGATATGAAAAGGGGAAATTCATAAATAATTGTATAGAAATATCTTATCATAACTAATTTACTTATTTGCAAACATATCTCTTAAAGTTGTATTCGCAGTGTACACATGTTTATTATGAGTAGACGCATGTTTTATTTTAATTAAAAGTAAGAATTAACCTTAATGTGATAGTTCTAAACAAATTAATGTATTGAGAATAGCTTTCTTTGTAAATTCTTGCTTTTCACTATTATAATAATCTAAGGATATTTTTAGAAATCTCCGGCTGTCATATAGTGTAAAATATAATTATAATTGTGATATATTTTCCGTATTTTATTTAATTTTATATCTATTTGTTAACCTTACTGTTCCTTTTTTTATTATTTTGCATAAGTCTCATTTGTTGGATTGAATTCTAATAAAAATATAAAATAATCAAGCTATGAAAAAAGTTTTTCTATCCTTATTGTTGATGTGGATTACTAGAGTTGTTTTTGCTCAATTTGGTAATTGTACCCCTTCTGAAATGCAGACTTATATAGATAAAGAAACCGGATATCGTATAATAATGCTAACTGATACTCTTAAAAATGATCGGTTTCTTTACCAAACAGATCCAATGTGGACTTCAGATGGTGAGTATTTATTGTTCAGATCTTCTAGTCGTGGAGGAGATAAAATTGAACAAACTCTATCTGATGGCACAAAACGCAGTTGGATTCCAACACAAATCTATTTTATAGAAATGGCAACAGGAAAAATAATTCAAGCTACTGAGGGAGCAAATTTAGGCAATGTGTTTTTAGCCAACAGAAGTAACCGAATGTTTTTAAGTCGTAAAGAAAAAGGAGATTGGAACATGTATGTTATAGATTTAAATAAGTTCTTTACTGATGTTCGTGAAGGGAAAGTAAGTACTCCAGACAATTATGAGTTTTTTATTGGTGCTTTTCCAGAGACCATGGGACGCCCTGGGAGTTATGCGGTAGATTGCAATGATGATTTTGCATATATAACAGTTAGTAGAGAAGGAACAAAAGCAGAAAAAAAACGTATGCTTAAAAATGCGTTTAAACCGAAAAATAACCAACCGATAAAAGTTCAACCTGCTCTTTCAGGTATTCGTAAAATGAATCTTAATACAGGTGAGGTAACCAAAGTAATTGATGCGGAGTTTAGGATAGGACATATTCAAGCAAGTCGTTTTACTCCAGGAGAAATTGTTTTTTGTGATGAAACAGGAGGAGATGCCCATCAACGAATGTGGTTTTGTACTTCTGATGGATCTGTATTTAAACCTTTATATAGAGAAACACCCTTAGATTGGGTTACTCATGAAACGTTTGCTTCTAAAGACTATGTTTATTTTAATATTTTAGGTTTTCAAGAGAGATTGAGAAAGCAGGTTAATGGTATCGCTCGAATCAATATTCGTACTGATGATGTGGAGATGATTGGGCAGGTTGAATTAGATAAAGATAGAAAAGCAATTGAAGGACAACTTATTGGTCGGGGCTTTTGGCATTGTAATGCGAGTCGTGATGATTATTGGGTAACTGGAGATACTTTTGCTGGAAGTGTTTGGCTAATAAATGTACAAACAGGTAAACGTCATTGGATAGTATCTGATACAAAAATGAGACCAGATCATGCACATCCGAGTTTTAGCCCTGATGGAACAAAGTTACTTTTTCAATCAGGCCATTTTACCAATGGAAAGCGCTTAAATTTAATGATGGTAGATATTTCTTCTTTAAAACCAGTAGAATGAGAACTTTATTATTATTCTTTCTATTCATATGGGGTTTTTCCGTGTGCGCACAAAACGCTCATTATGAAAAAAAAGATTATGCTAAGCTTGCAAATTATGATGAAAAGTATGTTCCTGAATATACATTACCTAATGTACTATTATGTCAGGATGGGGAGATTATTACTACTGTAAAACAGTGGGAAACCAAAAGAAGACCAGAGATTCTTGATCTATTTACAACTTATATGTTTGGAAAAGCTCCTGAATTTAAAGGTAAACTATCATATAAAATTAAAAGACTAAATCCTGAAGCACTTGGGGGAAAGGTTACTCGTAAAGAGGTCTCTATTTTTTTAACCTCTAATCCTGATGGTCCACGAATTGATTTACAAGTATATCTTCCCAATAAAAGAAGTGGAGCTATTCCTGTTTTTTTGGGTTTAAGTTTTCTTCCTAATTATACGATCTATAATGATCCTGAACTTATAGTTCCGGAGAAAGATATAAGTCAAGGAAAAAGATACTCTTTGGGGTCAATGGCTGAATCTTGGCAGTTGGATAATATCTTAAGCCATGGGTATGGCTTGGCTACTTTTTGTTATACGGATGTCTGTCCTGATAGTGATAATGATTTTCAGGAGGGTTTACATTCTTGTTTTTATGAAAAAGGACAGAACTATCCTAACCCTGATCAATGGGGGGCTATAGCTGCATGGGCATGGGGGTTGAGTCGTGCAATGGATTATTTGATAGAGGATCAAAATGTGGATAGTAGTCGAGTTGCTGTAATTGGTCACTCACGTTTGGCTAAAGCTGCTGTTTGGGCTGCTGCTATAGATCCTCGTTTTGCTTTAGTTTTATCGGGAAACTCTGGTTGTTGTGGCGTTGCTCTTTCTAAACGTTGTTATGGAGAAACTATTGAGGCTATTAATGTTCGCTTCCCTCATTGGTTTTGTGGAAATTTCAAGCAATTTAATAGACGCGAAAAATATTTACCTTTTGATCAGCATGAGTTAGTAGCATTAATAGCTCCACGACCAATTTATATAGCTAGTGCAGAAGAAGATTATTGGTCTGATCAGAAAGGAGAGTTTTTGGGGGGTAAAGGTGCTGAACCGGTTTATGCTCTTTATGGACTTAAAGGAATAGATACAAATGTTATGCCTTTAGTAGATGTCCCTTTTAGAGATGGATTTATCGGTTATCATAATCGTAAAGGAGCTCACGCAATTCTTCCGTATGATTGGGAGCAGTTTCTCTATTTTGCAGATAGATTTTTCAAGAGAAAATAATTTATATGAATCATTTATGGAAAAAAAAGTAATTGTATTGGGGTTTTATTCTCTGTTTTTATTTCTAGTGTGTGAACAAAAGATCATGGCTCAAGATGTTAAAGAACGAACTTATTATTATGAAATTCTAGAGCCTAGTCATAAAGTGAAGCCTGAAGTTGTTGGGTTTGCAACAGAAAGGGTGAAGGAACACTTGAGTAGAGGGCTTATTGCGACCCCCTCTATTGATGGAAAAGCAATATATCTCAGTTGGCGGTTGTTAGATGGAGATTGTTCAAATTGTTCATTTCATGTATATCGCTCTGTTAATGGAGAAAAAAGGAGACTCACTGAAAAACCAATTACAAAAACATGTGATTTTATAGATAATTCTCCTGTTGATGGAAAGGTTGAATATTGGATCGTTGCTTTAGATGAAAAGAATAACGAGGTGAATAAATCAACAGAGCTTGAAGTTGAGTTCTCTTTATTGAAAAACTATAGTACAATAAAGTTAAAGAGTGATGTTAAACCAGGAAAAGTAGCGGTAGCAGATTTGAATGGAGATGGTGTATATGATTATATCATACGTACTCCAGATCAAAATGTTGATCCAGGAATGTCTGGTAATTTGAGAGGGGACACTTATCAAATAGAAGCTTATTTGAATGATGGTACCTTTTTGTGGTCAAAAGATTTGGGGCAAGGTATTGAACCTGGAGTATGGTATTCCCCTTTTATAGCTTACGATTTTAATGGAGATGGTAAAGCGGAAATAGCATTGAAGACAGCACCTGAATCTGTAAAAAGAAATGTTTCAGGGCGTGTAGACTCAGGCGAAGAGTTTATATCAGTCTTAGATGGGATGACAGGTAAAGAAATAGCACATGCCGATTGGCCTGAACGTAATGATCGTTATGGAAATCTAAATAGGCAAAACCGAAATCAAATTGGTCTAGCCTATTTAGATGGTAAAACTCCTTATATATTAGCTTGTCGGGGAACATATAAGTTAATGGTTGTTGATGCATGGCAATTGAATGGAAATGAATTGGAGCGCGCATGGCGATGGGATGGAGATGAGGAAAATCCAATAGTTAGAAGTATGGGCTCTCATAGTATGGTATGTGGAGATGTTGATGGCGATGGTAAGGATGAGATTCTTTTAGGATCATGTATGCTCAATAATAATGGGACCTTACGTTGGTCCACAGGTTTAGGCCATCCTGATAAAATTTACTTAACTGATATTGATCCTCTAAGGCCAGGAATGGAAGTTTTTTTGTGTTTAGAGCCTTGGCATGATAATGGCCGTGGTGTTTGCATGGTAGATGCTAAAACAGGAAAATCTATTTGGAATATTGGGCATAAGACATATCATGTTGGTGATGGTATGGTTGCGGATTTTGATCCTTTACATAAAGGTCTTGAGTGTTTTGCTTCTGAAGATCGTAAAGGAGGGAGTACAGATAAGTACCTTATGTCTGCTGATGGACAGTTTATAGGTAAAAATGAGGATGTTCCCTCTTGTCGTAATTGGGCTTGGTGGGATGCTGATTTGTTACGTGAAACATTTATAGGAGACGACAATAGATGGGGTGCAAGTTCTTCTTCAGGTAATCGTTCATTGAGTATTGTAAAATGGAAAGGAGAAACTTTAACAGAAGGTATAGAAGGTGATATTCTACTGATTGCGGATATAATAGGAGATTGGAGAGAAGAAGTAGTGACAGCTTTAAATGGAGAGCTACGTATTTACACTACAAATATCCCTGCAAAGGATCGTAGAGTAACTTTAATGCAAGATGGGGTATATAGGAACTATGTTACTCATCGCTCAATGGGGTATCCTCAATCTCCTGTTCCTTCATTTTATTTAGGAGAATAGAAACAAATATAAAACTATATGAATGAAAAAGACTTCTAAAATTTTATTTTCAGCAGTTTTTCTATCATCTGGATTTTTGAAAGTCTATTCATCAGATAATAGACAATTACCGAATGTAATATACATACTTGCAGATGATTTAGGTATTGGAGATTTAGGGTGTTATGGGCAACGAGAAATAAAAACTCCTCGTATTGATGACATGGCTAAAAATGGAATGAAATTCACTCATCATTACTCTGGTTCTACAGTTAGTGCTCCTTCACGTTGTGCATTATTAACAGGAAAACATATGGGACATGCTTCTATTAGAGGTAATGCCAAAGTAGCAGGTTCAGATAGTTTACTTTATGAAACGCCATTGCCTAAGGGAGAGGTAACAGTTGCTGATTTATTTAAGCAAAAAAAATATGTTACTGCTTGTATTGGGAAGTGGGGTTTGGGTGGTCCTGGAACCGAAGGAGAACCTGGAAAACATGGGTTTGATTACTTCTATGGTTATTTAGGGCAAAAGTTTGCTCATAGTTATTATCCTGATTTTCTACATGAGAATGAACAAAAGATATTTTTACATGGTAAAGAGTACTCTCATGATCTTATGTTGAAAAAAGTTCTAAATTTCATTGAAGAAAAAAAGGAAACTCCATTTTTTCTGTATTTTTCACCAACACTTCCCCATGCCGACTTAGATATTATGGATTCTCTCATTATGGAATATCAAGGAGAGTTTTGTGAAATACCTTATACTGGTAGTTCTACTAGTTATAAATCTCAAACTTATCCTCGTGCTACATATGCAGCTATGGTTTCTCATTTAGATAAAAGTGTTGGTCTAATAATAGAAAAACTTAAGGAGCAAGGTATTTATGAAAATACAATAATCATTTTTACATCTGATAATGGCGTTCATTCAGAAGGAGGTCATGACCCTTATTTTTTTGATAGTAATGGCCCTTTTAGAGGAGAAAAAAGGGATTTATATGAAGGTGGAATTCGTACTCCTTTTATAGTTCAATGGCCTAAAAGAATACCTAAAAATGTGATTTCTAATCACATATCAGCTTTTTGGGACTTTCTTCCAACAATTAGTGAGTTAATTGACTTAAATAATCCTACTGATATTGATGGTCTCTCATATTTACCTACATTATTAGGGGAAGGTTTGCAAAAAGAACATGAGTGTATATACTATGAGTTTTTTGAATTTGGAGGGAAACAGTCTATTATGACTCTTGATGGATGGAAGTTAATACGCTTAAATGTTAGTGATCCGCTAGAAACCGAGGAAGAGTTATATAACATTTATTTTGATCCTTCAGAAACTTCAAATGTAATAAAGCAGTATCCGGAAATAGCAAAAAAACTGGAGATCATGATAAAAAAACAACGTTCAAATAATACTCTTTTCTATTTTTAATAAACTGATAATATGAACAAATCGAATATTTTATTGAAATTTCACGAGTTTTTATGTGTGATATTTATTATCATGCTTTCTTTTTCGTGTACAAATAATCAAGAAATTAAATGGCCGAAAGAAACTAATGAATCAAAACCCTGGACACGTTGGTGGTGGCAGGGAAGCGCAATAGAGAAAGGTGATATTGACTATGTAATGGGAAAGTACCAAGAAGCTAATTTAGGTGGAGTTGAAGTTACTCCAATTTATGGAGTTCATGGATATGAAGACCATTTTAAGAACTTTCTATCATCAGAATGGTTGGATATTTTTGTATATACTTTAGATAAAGCCAAAGAATTAGATTTAGGGGTTGATTTAGCAAATGCTTCTGGTTGGCCCTTTGGTGGTCCATGGGTAACACCTGATTACGCTTGTAAAATGATAGTTCCTAAAACCTATTTTTTGAAAGAAGGGGAAAACATAAACGAACCTATAACTTATCATGATAATGGTTTTGTGAGGTTAGCTGGGCATACTTCTGTGAAGTTGGAAGATTTAAAGGAACCTATATATTTGAATAATAACCTACAAGATTTGGCTTTAGATCAAGTTCGATATAAAAAAGAGTTACCTCTAGTTATTGTAACAGCAAATAATGATAAAGGTGTAAGTTTGGATTTAACATCTAAGATTGGGATTAATGGAAAGTTAGATTGGGTTGCTCCCGAAGGTAACTGGATCGTTTGTGCTTTATTTGAAGGCCTTCATGGTAAATTAGTTGAGCGTGCTGGACCAGGAGGTGAGGGAGATGTGATTGACCATTTTGCTTCTTCTGCTATTGATTCTTATTTGAAGAAATTTGATGATGCCTTTAGAGACAGAGATATTAGTTATTTAAGATATTATTTCAATGATTCCTATGAAGTAGATGATTCTCGTGGTGAGTCAAATTGGACTCCTTTGTTCTTTGAAGAGTTTAAAAAATATAGAGGCTATGATTTACGTTTGTATTTACCTGCACTTCTAGGTCTTGATACATCGGAGAGGAATGCCAAAGTTCTATATGACTATAGGAAAACTATAAATGATTTGTTAATTGATCACTATTCTGTTCGTTGGCAGCAATGGGCTGCAAAGCAAGGGAAAGGTATAAGAAATCAAGCCCATGGTTCTCCAGCAAATATTCTAGATTTATATGCTGTTAGTGATGTCCCCGAGATTGAAGGAGAGGATTTGGTTAGCATAAAATCAGCTTCATCGGTTGCACATACACAAGGGAAGAAACTCGTTTCTTCTGAAAGTGCTACTTGGTTGGATGAACATTTTCAGTCTACATTAGGAGATGTAAAGCAGGCACTTAATCTTTTCTTTCTAGGTGGTGTGAATCATGTTTTTTATCATGGAACTTGTTTTAGCCCGGAAAATGCTCCATGGCCGGGTTGGCTGTTTTACGCAGCAGTTCATTTTACACCCACAAATCCATTTTGGAATGATTTTAAGTATTTAAATAAATATGTTACTCGCATACAATCCTTTTTACAAGAAGGATTACCAGATAATGATGTGTTGCTTTATTATAATATTGCAGATGTAATGTCAGAGAAAGGGGCAAGAACTCTCCAACATTTTAGTGGATTAGATCGAAATATGCTTAATTCTTCAGTTCGAAGAAGTGCTTTAGCTTTAACTGAAAAAGGTTATTCCTGGGATATGATATCAGATATGCAAATTCTTGAAACTTCGATAGAAAATAATGAATTTATCACATATGGTGGAAGATATAAAACTATATTAGTCACTGATACTCAATATATACCTTATGAAACTATGAAGAAATTGATTGATTTTGCCATAGATGGAGGTACGATATTATTTCATGGTGATTTACCTAAAGAAATTGCAGGAATGGTATTTTCAGAGAATGAAATATCTCAATTTAAAAAGATGAAAACTGATTTAGTGTTTGTCTTTGATGGAAACGTAAAACATGCACAGCTAGGAAAGGGGAAGATTTATGTTTCAACAGATGTTGAGAAATTGATGGATTGTGCTAAAGTTAAAAATGAGAAAATGTATGAGTTGGGTTTAGAGTGTATCAGAAAACAATCACCTTATGGTAAATATTACTTTATTGTTAATAATAGTTCAAATTTAGTAGAAAGTTGGGTACCTCTCTTAGCCGAGGATAAAAGTGCTGCAATATTTAATCCTATGAATGGTAAAAGTGGTGTAGCTAATGTTAAAAATAATGATGGTAAGCTCTCTGTTTTTTTGCAACTAAATCCAGGCGAAAGTGTTATTGTTTCAACTTCTAAGAATACATTTGTAGGAGAACCCTACTTGTATTATAGTAATAGTACCATACCTGCAGAAATTAAAAATAAATGGTCTGTGTCTTTTATTCAAGGTGGACCTAAAATTCCCACCCCATTAACTTTGGATTCTTTGCAAAGCTGGACAAATTTTAAGGGTGATGAATATTCTATTTTCTCTGGTACTGCAAGTTATATTACAGAAATAAATTATACTCCAAAGACAGAGATGGTAAAACTTGATCTAGGAGGTGTATCTGATAATGCTTCTGTCTATTTGAATGATAAATATATAGGCACTGTTCTTAATGCTCCTTACCAATTATTAATAGAGTCACGTTTATTCAAAGGAAATGATAAGTTAGAAGTAAGAGTTGCAAACTCCATGGCAAATAGAATTGCGTATATGGATAAGAACAAATTTGAGTGGAAGATTTTTTATAATGTAAATATGGCTGCTAGGATAAAAGAGAATACAAAAGATGGTATTTTTGATGCCTCTTCTTGGAATCCTAAGCCTTCAGGTCTATTAGGTCCAGTCACCTTGACTTCAGTAGTCCCTCAGAATTTTTAATGCAAACATCCATAAGATTTTTGAGCTTACACTCAAAAATCTTATGGATGTTTGTGTTTTTTTAGATTCAATAATTCAATAGGTCAAATAACTTTCT
>CAZGUI010000008.1:27821-78707 GCA_964528875.1 uncultured Bacteroides sp.
TATGGATGTTTGTGTTTTTTTAGATTCAATAATTCAATAGGTCAAATAACTTTCTTAATAAATGTAATGCTTCAATATAGGTTGGTGATTTTTTTCTTTCTCCTTGGCTAATCTCAAAGTAATCACATGTGTTTATTTGAGTTCCTCTTTCTATTTTATATATCTTTTCCATAATTATTGGTGTTAAAAGAGTTGTATTATTGTTTCAGAAAACCTCTTTTTTATGAACTAAAAAGAGGGTGAATAAATTCCCTGTTTATTCAAGTGCTTTGGCTAAGATTGTAATAGGATGTTCACACGCTTTGCTTGTGGACATTTCTATTTGCCATTTACATGTTTCACAATCAGTAGCTACATAGTCAATATCTGCAGCTTCAATTTGCCTGAATAAAGAGTCTCCAACATTTTGTGAGGTTTCATAATTTTCTTTTTTGAACCCGTAAGTTCCGGCAATACCACAACACTGTGAGTCTAAAACTTGTAGCTCAATGTTAGGTATCAGTTTAAGTAGCTCTATAGAGTAATATGACCATCCTAATTTTTCCATGTGACAAGGTGTGTGATAAGCTACCTTGATTCTTTTGTCACTTAGTTTCAATTTGATATCTGTTTTAGACAGTAGTCTATAAATATAACGTGTAGCTAATTCTATTTGATCTCTAACGTCACTTGTTTCTACATCTAATAAATGGGGATATTCATCTCTTATCGTAAAGGTACATGAAGATGAAGTTGCAACTACAGGTATCTTTCTTTCAAGGACAGATTCTCTTATAGACTCTATGTTTACTTTTGCTTGTTTTCTAGCTTGATTGATAAATCCATTAGAAATTAAAGCAACTCCGCAACATTTTTCCTTTTTAAGGAGCTGAACACCTATGCCAAGAGCATTAAAGACTTTGACTAAATCTTTACCTAATGAAGGATTATTGTAGTTTGCATAGCAGCCATGAAAATAACTAACTTGCTTCTTAAATTCCTTCTGTTTGTCTGCTTGTTTTTTGTACCAGCTTTCAAAAGTTCCAAAAGAATATTTAGGAAACTGTCTTCTATGATCAATTTTAAAAACTCCATCCAGAATGGCTTTAACAGGCTTTAATCCAAGTGTTGTATTTACAATAGGAGCAAAAGGAGTAGCTAATGTGCCTACTAAATCGGTATTGGCTAAGATAAAGTCTCTAATTGCTGGTCTTTTCTTGCTGTGTTTGATGCGAGCAGACTGTATGATATCACCGATCTTAACATTAGAGGGGCAAGCTACTTCGCATCGCTTACAATTCATACAATATTTGAGAGCCTCATCATAAAAGTTTGCATCCTTAAGTCTTAGTCGCTCACCATCAGGGCCTGCTTGTTTAGGTCCGGGAAAGTCTGGGTTGACTGCCGAAACGGGGCAGTAAACGGTACAAACCGTGCACTTAATACATTGTTCGAAATTATTAGTGCTTATATTATGTTGTTGAATATTCATCTTTTTCCCCTTTCTATTTTTGTGAAATTGTGTGGCTGATTTCCAAAGCACTTAATATAGAAACCCCGGCTCCTGAGCCTTCTTTTATTGGATTGAATCCTTCAAGAATTGCCCCGGATACATAAAGGTTCTCCATCGTTTTTCCTTTGTGTATAGCTTTGAATTGATTGTCTGTCTTTACGCCATACTGTTGATAATTTTGCGCTTCAAACATATTTTCTGAATACCATTCAGTCCGATTTGGAGAATAGTCAATATCTAAATCAAAAATAGGTTCATAAATGCGATCTGAGGTAGCTATTAATCCTTGACTAAAGTAACTTCCTGTTGCTAACACAAAATTATCTGCACTAAAAGGAATATCTCCGTGGTTATATGAATATATACGTTTCACTTTGTTCTCTTCCACATCAGCCTTTATAACATTGTCACCTAACATATAGACTCCACCTAAATTAGTATAGTAATCATGTAGATATTGTTGCGTATGAATTCCTACTATTGATGGAGGCATTGTTGCAATCAGTAGTATCGGTTTATTTACTAACTCTTTTAGCTTGTAAACTGCTTTGCCGGTTAATCCAATACATGCAGGAAAAAGAATAACCTCGCTATCATTCGATTTTTGGTTAATGATTTTGCTTAACTCTTCAATATGCTCATCCAGAACCCTAGCTATATTTGTTGAACGCATCTCGCTGGGATTACGCCTTAAATGAGAGAGTGGCTCAAAATCAAATATCTGAATGCTGCTATCAGTACCTAACTTGGAGAACTCATCAGCGATGAATTGAGGCTGAAAATCCAGGAAGCCATCTATGTTAAAAATGGAGACCTTTCTCCAAGGTAGTTTGTCTTTTTCATCAATAGCAGCACAGCCTTTCAGTGAAAGCCATGTGGGTTTAAGTATTCCCATTGGGGTAACTCGAAAATGATTCTTTTCTGAATTACCTACCACAGGAATGTCCAGATCCTTGAAAAGTCTAACTGCTTCTTGTGCTAAGTTTTTGAATTTTTCGGTTCCTAGTTTAGCATAAGGATGTTTAGGCTGCCGTTCAATAAAAGTGTCTATAGCCAAAAGAGGATTAGAAACTTCTTCGCCATTTGGAAGTTTATTTAGTAAGTCAAAAGACCCGGATGAAAAATGCAATGCACTTTGTCCTGATGAAATAATGGCGCAACGTTGACCTTTTTTAGATAAACTGATGCCACAAATTAATCCTGACAAACCTCCTCCTATAATAACTGTATCAAATTTCATGATCTATAATTTAGCTTAGTTCAACCTTTATGTGTATTCACAACTTCTGGATCTAATCCACAAACACTTTCATATACCCATGAAGTGTATTCACTCTCACGTAATGTATCTCCCAATGCAACGGGGTAAATTCCTTTCCAGCGTTCATCTAAAAAAGAAACCAGATCTCTTTTTGCTCCTCTAGAACAAAATTTTCCTTTCGATTCAAGAAGTCCTGCAGCTCTACAGGCACATAATTCACCTTGACATGTACCCATTCCTACTCGTGTTCTTCTGCGAAGATCAACCAAGTTGTTTACATTTAAATGATCAATCGCAAATTTAACCTCTCCTACAGACACCCCCTCACACTCACAAACAAGTCCTGTGTCATTTATTTCATTGCTTGATAAATTCTCAGCTAGATCTCCATGTCTGGATATCGCAGAGTTTCTTTGTGTAATAGGAATGTTTATTATTTTTTTTGTTATTTCTTGAATGCTCTCTCTTGAGCCAGGTAGTTTTTCTGTAGCTGTTGTACATTTAGCTGATATATTCAGTTTTTTACAGATTAAATCAGTTGCCCATTCAGCCATCAAGCGATAGGTCATTAATTTTCCACCTGTGATAGTTATATACCCTTCTAAACCATCTCTTTCTGCATGATCATAAAGAATAATACCTCTACTTGCGCTACGGCCGGTTGGGTCGTTGTCTGAAGCAACAAGAGGTCTAACTCCTGCGTATGCTCTCAATATACGAGTTTGGGCTAGTTTGGGGGCTAGTTTCTCACCTTCTCTGATTAATAAATCAACTTCTTCCGGAGTAACAACCATATTGTCTATTTGGTCATACGGAATTTTTATTGATGTAGTACCAATTAAAGATATAGTATCTCCCGGAACTAGAATGTCTGCGTCAGCTGGTTTACGACATCTGTTTAACACCATATTATTTACTCGGTGGCCAAAGATTAACAGAGAGCCTTTAGAAGGTAGCATTTTGACCTTTATTCCTACCATTTCAGATATATGCTGACCCCAAATTCCAGAAGCATTAACAATGATTGAGGCATGTAGCGTTTTTGTTGTTTTATCTCTATGTGAATAGCATTCAACTCCTACAACTTTATCTTGCTCAACGATGAGCGATGTTACTTCATGATATGTATAAGTTTTTGCACCATGATCTGCCGCATCTAAGATATTAGATGCAGTAAGTCTAAAAGGATCAACAGATCCATCAGGAACTTTTACTGCACCAGTCATTGATGGGTTTGCTGAAGGCTCTAATCTCAAAGCTTCTTTAGGGTCTATAAGCTCCGCTTTTATGCCTGCAGTGGTACAAGCTTTCACAAATTTCTTCTGAAAGTCTAAATCATCTTCAGGAAGACTTAAAAATAATCCATGGGTTTCTTCTATACAGTGGCTGGCTATTCTTTTGAGTATCATGTTTTCTTTGATACACTCTTCAGCAGATTCTCTGTCTGTTACAGCATATCGAGCCCCACTATGTAGCAGTCCATGGTTTCTTCCTGTTGCACCGGTAGCGATATCAAATCGCTCCAATAAAACCGTTTTTAATCCTCTTCGTGCGCAATCTCTTGCTACACCGGCTCCGGTCGCTCCACCTCCGATGATTATTACATCGAATGTTTTGTTGTTGTTGTCTGAATTCATAGCCACCATTATATTATTAAGTTACCGATTCAAAAATAAGACAAATCGAAAGAATATCAAAACATAAACGAAACTTTATTTATTTTATTCGAAACATTTCTTCAAGAAGCTTATCTTTATTAGTTTTTTTGTGTTCTAACTCTTGCTTCTTGGCATTTATACACGCCTTATTTATTGATCATTGATATTCTTTCGATTTTATACTGAATTAATTAATCTTTATTTTATGTTAGAATGTTAAAAGATCAAGAGCGATTTGTAAATTTGCATTATTCCCTTTTGGGTTCCACATTCCCATCACTGAAATAGGAAGGGTGTATTTTCCAAATTCTATCTTCTTGCTTGCGATTAAGCTTATATTTACTATTCCGGCACTACTCGCATAAAAGTTTGCTGATGTTCCCTCTTCTGCATTAAGAGCAAAAGCTCCTGCTAGTCCTACTTCTAAATCAATAAATTTATCTTTAAGGATTGGGTAACTGGCATATACATAAGTAGAATATAAGTTCTCTGTATTGGTTAGTCCTCTGTCCCTACCAAAGACTACTGTCGACCAACTTAGGCTGAGAGGAAATTTACCTTGAAATGTATATCCCACAGAAACGTCCACGAAGTGTCCGGTTTCATGTGCTTTATAATTGAATACTTCACTATTATTATATGTAGCATCTTTTGAAAAGTTGTAAATATCCCAAACAGATATTTGAAAACCTTTGTGTTGATAAGATGCATAATAGTCGAACTCTTTGTATTTACCACTAATTCCGGCACCACCCCAAATTCCGAGTTTGAAAGCTTGGTTTTTATCTGTGAAGTAAAGGTTTGAGGCTAAGGTTACCTCATTAGATACTTGTAATCCTCTCCAGAGATGCATGTTTTTAAGTTGAAGATTGAAGCCGATAGGTATATTCTTCTCTTGTTGTGCTGCAAGCGAAATTGAAAAAAGTAGTATAGTTAGGGTAAACAGTATGCGTGTTTTTGATTTCATAATTGTATTTACTTATTATTGAGGTTTTTATTAAAGTCCTATAAGAGCGTAAATAAAACCAGCCAAAGATCCACCTAGTAGTGGTCCTACAAATGGTACCCATGCATATTTCCAGTCACTGTCTCTTTTGCCTTTAATTGGAAGTAGAAAGTGTATAATGCGTGGTGCTAAATCACGTGCCGGATTCATTGCATATCCGGTTGTACCTCCTAATGACATACCTATGGCTATGATAACTATACCGACAGGTAGAGGACCTTCTATTCCAGACTGTCCTGCAAATAAGATACCCATAACTAAAACAAAAGTCGCTAGAAACTCACTGAATAGATTGGTTAATGAAGATCTGATTTCTGGGGCTGTAGCAAAGGAGAATAGTTTTAAGTTTGCATCCTCTTCAGCATCAAAATGATTTTTGTAAAATAGATACATTAATACAGCTCCAAACATTCCTCCTAGCATTTGAGCAACTATATAACCAACGATGTTACCTTCAAATTTTCCTGCTAATGCAAGTCCTAATGTTACTGAGGGGTTTAGGTGGGCTCCTGAGGGGGCTGCTACATATGCACCAATAAAAACCGCGAAACCCCAGGCTATAGTAATTACTACCCAGCCACTTCCATTTCCTTTAGTTTTTGTTAAAAGTACGTTTGCAACTACACCTAATCCTAATAATATCATAAGAGCTGTTCCAAAGAATTCGTATAATAATGCGTGTTCCATTTTTATAGTTTTTAGAGGTTATGTTTTATTTTATCCAATTGAGAGAGCGTTTTATTGCATCTGCCCATTTTTCTTTGTATTCATTGATTTGCTCGCCACCATTAGGTACGAACTTTTTATCAATGTACCACTGCTTTTTGATTTCATCCAAATCTTTCCAAAATCCTACAGCTAATCCGGCAAGATAGGCCGCCCCTAAAGCTGTCGTTTCTGTGGTTTGTGGTCTAATAACCTCTTTTTGAAGTAAGTCGGCTTGGAATTGCATTAATAAGTTATTGTTTGAAGCACCACCATCAACTCGCAGTTGTTTTAGGGCTACTCCGGAATCAAGTGCCATAGCATTTACTACATCCATGGTTTGGAAGGCGATGCCTTCTAGTGCAGCACGGGCGATGTGTCCTACTTCAGTACCTCTAGAAATACCAACAATAGTACCACGAGCATATTGATCCCAGTGTGGAGCGCCTAATCCTGTTAATGCTGGAACGAAGTATACATCTCCGTTGTCAGGAACGGTTAGGGCTAGTTTTTCCACTTCAGAAGAGGATGTTATAGCTTTCAGTCCATCACGTAGCCACTGAACAATAGCTCCTCCGACAAAAATACTACCTTCTAAAGCATAAGTTACTTTTCCATTAATTTTCCAACCAATGGTGGTTACTAAGTTGTTTTTCGAAAGTATGGGTTTTTCTCCAGTATTCATTAAGATAAAACAGCCTGTTCCGTAAGTATTTTTTGTCATGCCCTCTTCGGTGCACATTTGTCCAAATAGTGCTGCTTGTTGGTCGCCTGCAATACCTGAGATGGGAACCTTGCTTGCGAAAATAGTGGTTTTAGTATGTCCATATACTTCACTTGATGCACATACTTTAGGCATTAAGCTTTCTGGAATGTTAAAGAGCTTAAGTAAATCTTTGTCCCATTCTAGTGTGTTGATGTTGTATAGCATGGTACGAGAAGCGTTAGAGACATCTGTTACGTGTTGTTCTCCACGTGTTAGTTGCCAAACAATCCATGAATCTACTGTTCCAAAGGCTAATTCACCTCTTTCAGCTCTCTCTCTAGCTCCTTCTACGTTGTCTAAAATCCAACGAATTTTGGTTGCGCTAAAATATGCGTCAATAATTAATCCTGTTTTTTCGCGAATATAAGAAAGTAGTCCTTCTTTTTTTAGTTGGTCACAATATTCAGAGGTTCTCCTGTCTTGCCAAACAATTGCTGAATATACCGGTTCACCTGTTTTTCTGTCCCATACGATTGTGGTTTCGCGTTGATTTGTGATGCCAATTCCTGCGATATTTTTCCCATTTAGGCCGATTTGAGTTATGGCTTCTGCTGCTACTGCAGCTTGTGAAGACCAAATTTCATTTGGGCAATGTTCAACCCATCCACTTTTAGGAAAGTGTTGAGTGAATTCTTTTTGTGCTACTGAGCGAATCTTTCCTTCTTTGTCGAAAATGATTGCTCTGGAGCTTGTTGTTCCTGCGTCTAATGCTAAGATGAATTTTTCTTCCATAATACTAGTTTAAGGTAGGTTTAACCTATTATTTGTTGATGTTTTTCTACAGTGAGTTTTAATCACTGTTGTTATTCTTTTTTAATTAAGATGTGTTTCTCTATTCGCAAATATATTGTTTTTTTTCTGTAAAAAAAACAATTCGAAACTTTTTTGTGTTTCGATTGGTGTTTATTTTGATTTTTCTCGATCTTCTTGTTTTGGGTTCTTAGTAAATCTCTTGTTATGTATTATGGTTTTCAGTATTTTATATCTATATTTTATTTAAGTGTTTCTGTGTTTCGAATAATTGTTTATCTTTGTTTGTATCATAACTAAAAATAAAAAGATTCTATATATGACTAGTATTGCAAAAAGGCATCAGATTATTCTTGATAAGGTAAAAGAAGAAGGATATGTAAAAGTAAAAGAATTGAGTGATTTACTTGGAGTTTCGGAAGTTACTATTCGAAAGGATTTGCGAAAGTTGGAAAGTAAAAAGTTGCTTTATCGTAATCATGGTAGTGCGAGTAGCTTGAGCTCTATCATTTCAGATAAACATTTTGATATCAAAGAAAAGTTGTTTACTGAAGAAAAGGCGTTAATAGCTAAAGCAGCCCGTAATCTTTTGAGTGTGGATGACAAAATAATTATTGCGTCAGGAACTACTCTTTTTGCTTTTGCTAAAGAAATTGGTGGTTATGATAATTCCCTGACAGCAATTACTTCTTCAGTTAAGGTTTCATTGGCCTTATGTTATAATCCGAATATTGAAGTTATTCAATTGGGAGGAATAATCAGAAAGAACTCTGTGTCTGTCATCGGACATTATGCAGAGAATATTTTAGACAGTTTAGTTTGTAATAAACTGTTTTTAGGAGTTGATGGTATCGATTTGGATTATGGTTTAACTACTAGTGATATGAACGAGGCTCGTATTAATCAGCAGATGATTGATGTTGCACAAAAAATAGTGGTTCTTACAGACTCCTCTAAGTTCGGCAAAAGAGGTTTTTGTAAAATTTGTGATATTAATAAAATACATCATATTATAACTGACTCTAATGCTCCTTCACATATTGTTGAAATGTTGCGTGAAAAAGAGATTGAAGTAACTCTTGTATAATGTAAAAATGATAATATAAAAAAGGAGGGTGGTCGTATTATGACACACCCTCTTAATAAACTATATTTGTTCAATAAACTGTAACGTTTATATAGGACTAGTCAGAACTTATCTTAAATAAGTCCTTCTAAAGCACCATTTACTTTGCGAACTGCTGCCGCACTTGCTTTAAATTTAGCTTTTTCATCCTCATTTAAAGGTAACTCTACTATTTTCTCAATGCCGTTGCGTCCTAAAATTACAGGAACGCCACAACAAATGTCTTCTTCTCCATATTCTCCTTCTAGGGCTACAGAACAAGGAATCATCTTTCTTTGGTTGTGAAGTATAGATTCAACAACAGCAGCGCCTGCAGCTCCTGGAGCATACCATGCTGATGTGCCTAATAAACCAGTTAAAGTAGCACCACCAACCATTGTTGATTTAGCAACTTCTTCTAATTTTTCAGCTGTTAAGAATTCAGATACTGGTAAGCCTTTATAAGTGGCAAAGCGAGTTAAAGGAATCATTGTAGTGTCTCCGTGTCCACCAATAACCATACCTTCTACCTCGTTAGCATTGCATCCTAAAGCTTGAGTTAAGAAGTATTTGAAGCGAGAGCTGTCTAAAGCACCACCCATACCAATGATACGGTTTTTAGGTAATCCTAAAGATTTAAGAGCTAAGTAAGTCATTGTATCCATAGGGTTGGAAATTACAACTAAGATAGCATTAGGTGATTCTTTCAGTGCTTTTGCAGCTACTTCTTTAACGATACCTGCATTTACACCGATTAACTCTTCACGAGTCATTCCTGGTTTACGTGGAATACCTGAAGTGATAACAATTACATCTGAGTTTGCTGTTTCCTCATATTTGTTTGTACATCCTACAAGTGTTGAGTCAAAGCCTAGAAGCTGTGCAGTTTGCATCATATCCATTGCTTTTCCTTCAGAAACACCTTCTTTTACATCGAGCATAACAATTTCATCTGCTACCTCGTTAAAAGCAAGAACGTTAGCGCATGTTGCACCTACGTTTCCTGCACCAATTACGGTTACTTTTGACATAATTTTGTTTTTTATATGGTTTATAACAACTTATCTTCCTTACAAAGGAAATTAAAAAAATGAAGAATAGGCTCTAAAGAGTATCTATTATTTCTTTCTTTGATTTACAAAATTACAATTTAATCGGGATTAGAGAAATATTTCTTTAATAATTTTCTTCTACTATTTTATACATTTCATATTAAAAGCTTATTTTTGTCAATAATCTACATTTATACAATGATTTTACATTTATGGATAGAAATAAAAAAATAACCCTAATAGCAATCTTACTTTTAGTAATTGCTTTAATAGCTGTAACTATTCTTTTCACTCGTGAAAAAATTGTCAGTCAGGAGTTAATTGAAAGTTTTGAATTAGAAAAGGAAGACCTTGAAAATGAATATACGCGATTTGCTCAACAATATGATGAGTTGAAATTAACGGTGACCAATGATTCTTTAGCTGTTCTTTTAGAAAAAGAACAAATTAAGACTCAGCGCTTACTTGAAGAATTACGCACTGTGAAGACTAGTAATGCTACTGAAATTAGACGATTGAAGAATGAGCTTTCTACGCTGCGTAAGGTTATGGTTACCTATATTAATCAGATAGACTCTTTGAACCGTCTAACTAAAGAACAAAAAGTTATTATTGATGAAGTTACACAAAAGTATAATGTTGCTTCACAGCGTATCAGTACATTATCTAAAGAGAAAAAGAATTTAGATGAGAAGGTAACTCTTGCAGCACAACTAGATGCTACAAATATTTGGTTAGAGCCTAAAAATAGGAGAGGGCGTGAAGCAAAACGAGTAAAAGATATTACTCGTTTTGATATAGGTTTTACCTTAGTGAAAAATATCACAGCTGCTACGGGTGAAAAGACTGTTTATATTCGTATTGCTAAGCCCGATAATGATGTCTTGGTAAAAAATGAGTCTGACACTTTTGAATATGAGAACCGAAATATAAACTATTCTATCAAGAAATATCTGGAATATGATGGGGAAGAACAAAAGGTTGTAGTTTATTGGGATGTTGAAGAGTTTTTGTATGCCGGCAAGTACCGAATTGATATTTTTGCAGATGGAGTAATGATTGGATCAAATAGTTTTGTATTGAATTGATTCATTAAATATTTCTATTAAATAGAATACCTCAAGCACCTCTTTTATCTAAAATAGAGGTGCTTTTTTATTTCTAAAATGTGGAGAATTCAAGTGGTTTATATTCCTATTGTGTAACAGTCTTCTTTGATTTATCTGTTTTGTCTTAGGTGAGTTCTAAATGATATAATGAAACTTTTGAAGACTATTTATATCACTTTACAGTTGGTTGAACGGGTGTTTTATCTTATCTATTTCCACAAAATTTACCTCGTTTGTATTATCTTGTATATTAGACGATTATGCTTGTTGAGAAAAGAGGGTTTATCGGTCCTAGACCGAAGACCCCTCGGTCTAGGAGAGAAGGTTGGTCGGTCTAGGACCGAATAAGGTTGGGGCTTAGACCCTCTGGAAAATTACAATTGATTTGTTTTGTAGCTAGAGATTTTTTAGTCCTTTTTGCTTTAGTTTTCTTTCTAATTAAAAAAACCGATTAGAACTGAATGCTAATCGGTTTATACTATAATTGTTATTATTGTTATTCCGCTTTGTGTACTGTAAGTTGAGGGAATGGAAACTCAATTCCTTTTTCATTAAAAGTTTTATATATCGCTTGGTTGATGCTAAAATAAACCGACCAATAGTCTGTTTTTTTGACCCAAGCACGTACTCTGATATTTACACTACTAGAATCTAGTGCATGCAGAACAATGGCACTTGCAGGATTTTTAAATATACGATCTTCTGCATCCAGAATATCTTGAATTACCTTTTCCGCCATAACATAATCGGTGTCATAAGCAATTCCTATTATCCATTGTACTCTTCGGGTAGGCTTACGATTAACATTAGTAATCACTCCACTACTCAATGCTCCATTGGGTACATAAATCACCTTGTTATCTGAGGAGCGAATAATGGTGTGAAAGATTTGAATTTCCTCCACAGTACCGGAAATACCTTGACACTCTACAAAATCATCAATATTAAAAGGTTTGAAAATGAGAATGATAATTCCTCCGGCAAAATTTTGCAGGTTCCCGGAAAGAGCCATACCAATAGCGACTCCTGCAGATGCAATTAAGGCAGCAAAGGAGGTGGTTGGAACACCTAATACACTGATGATGGATACAATTAAGAGTGTAATAAGAATAATGTTTACCATACTCTTAAGAAAAGTCTTAACTTCAGGTTCAAGTTTTCTACGATCTAAAAACTTACGAACTATTTTATTAATGATCGAAATAAGAAAGCGTCCGATAGCAAATACAATAGTTGCTACTAAGAGCTTTTCTCCCATATTAATAGCAAACTCAATGAGCCTTCTTAATATTTGAGGCTGTTCCTCTACTATTTGTTCGGTTTGTGCTGCCGTATTTGCAATAAGTAATAGAAGGGTATATACATTCATGTGAATTGTTGTTTTATAGTTATATATAAAAGAGATCTTAATCTGCTAAATTTAGTAAGTAAGATTTGAAAGAATCAAAACTTTTATCCATTGATAAACTTTGTTTTTTTCCTTTCATAAAAGCTTGTAGCTTGTTGGGTATTTCTATCGGTTTTTTTATTATACTTTCCACAGTATCTAAAAATTTTGCAGGGTGTGCCGTTTCCAAAAAAACACCTTGTTCTTCTTCTGTTAACAGGTCAACTAATGCTTGGTATCCACAAGCTCCATGTGGATCAAGAAGATAATTTTGGTTACTCCATACATTTTGTATGGTTTGTTTTATCTGATCATCTAAATAAAAAGCTCCACTTATTTCGTTTGAAATCGCTTTGTGATTTTTATTATATAAATCTAAAACTCGGGTAAAATTACTGGGGTCGCCCACATCCATTGCGTTAGCTATTGTAGCAGCTGATGGGCGAGGAGTATAATTGCCTGTTTGTAGGTATTGATAGAATACATCATTCTTATTATTTGCTGCAATGAAACGTTTAATTGGTAATCCCATTCTTTTAGCAAATAGTCCTGCGGTTATATTTCCAAAATTACCACTAGGTACACAGATAACAACAGAATCAGCCTTGCCTTCTTTCTTAAGCTGTGCATAAGCATAGAAATAGTAAAAAGATTGAGGTAAGAATCGTGCTACATTAATAGAGTTTGCAGAGGTTAGGAAGAGTTTTTCTTTTAAGTCGGCATCCATAAATGCACTTTTAACTAAAGCTTGACAATCATCAAAAGTGCCATCAATCTCTAATGCAGTAATATTTTGTCCAAGTGTAGTAAATTGTTTTTCTTGAATTTCACTTACTTTTCCTTTAGGGTAAAGCACATGTACTTTCACTCCTTTTACACCTAAGAAACCGTTGGCTACAGCACTTCCGGTGTCACCCGATGTAGCAACAAGTACGTGTATGTCTTCATTTGACTCTTCATTCTGTGTGAAATAACCCAATAAACGAGCCATAAAGCGTGCACCTACATCTTTAAAGGCTAGTGTTGGCCCATGAAATAACTCTAACGCACTTATATAAGGAGTTATTCTCACCAAAGGAGTGTCGAAATTTAAAGTCTCATAAACAATCTTTTTTAAATCTTCTGTTGGAATATCTTTACCAAAGAAAGCAGAAGCAACAGCAAAAGCTATTTCTTGAAAAGATAATTGGTCTATGTTTTCAAAAAAACTAGTCGGAAGTGAAGGAATTTCCTCAGGCATAAATAATCCCTTATCATTAGCTAAACCTTGGATTACTGCTTGTTTTAACGAAACTTTAGGTGATTCGTTGTTTGTACTATAGTATTTCATCTTTATTTTATTTTCATAAATTCATTCATAAACTCATCCCCTTTCAGTACGCCAAACACTCCTTGTTTTACAGACTCTTCATTGTATGTTGTTACTGCATCAGGCTCAATTCCCGGATACCATATAAGGAAAGGGATGGGATCGGAAGTATGTGTTCTGATTTCACAAGGTGTAGGATGATCGGGTAAAACAGCAATAGCAACAGGTTCGTCCATCTGTAGTACGGCTTCATATATGGGTTTAACTGCACGTAAATCAAGATTTTCAATGGTTTTTATTTTTAGATCCACATTCCCTTCATGCCCTGCTTCGTCACTTGCTTCAATATGTAAGTAAACAAAATCTTGTGTTTGTAATGCATCTAATGCAGCAGCAACCTTATTCTCATAATTGGTGTTGTATAGTCCTGTTGCTCCTTCAACTTCAATAGAAGTTAATCCGGCATAGGCACCAATACCTTTGATTAAATCTACAGCAGAAATTACACTTCCACTTTGAATCATTGGATAGGTTTTGGCTAAAGTATTCATTTGTGGTCTGTATCCTGGAGACCATGGCCAAATGCTGTTGGCAGGGTCTTTCCCTTCTGCCATGCGTTTCTTGTTAATCGGATGATCTGCAAGTAATTCTTGTGATTTGAGAATTAACTGATTGATTAATTCAGCTGTTTCCTTTGCTTCTGCAGAAAGACTTTTTACTAATAGAGGCTTGAATTCTTGCCCCGGAACGTCATGGGGTGGAGTACAGTCTAGCTCCTTTTTTCCATTCTTTATTTTTAGTAAGTGGCGATATGAAACTCCCGGATAAAATGAAACTCGATCATCGCCCAGCTCTTTTTCTAAAAAAAGAATTAACTCTTCAGCTTCCGCATTAGAAATATGTCCGGCAGAGTGATTCTTAATTTTATTACCTTCAATACAAATGAGGTTACAACGCATAGCCACTTCGTCGGGTGCAATGTTTACTCCCATGCTTGCTGCTTCTAGTACACCCCTTCCTTCATATACTTTATTTAAGTCGTACCCAAGAACCGATAGGTTGGCCACTTCACTTCCGGGGTGAAAGCCTTCGGGTATTGTTTGTAAGAGGCCTGTTTGTCCCTCTTTTGCCAGTTTATTCATGTAAGGAATATTGGCATGTTGTAATAGTGTTTTGTTATTTAATGATTTTATTGGCCAATCGGCCATGCCATCACCTAAAATTATAATATATTTCATTTTCTTGAGTTTATACATTGGCTATAGTCATAATATCAGCAAATACACCTGCAGCTGTTACTCCGGCTCCTGCACCATATCCTTGAATAATCATAGGATACTCTTTATAGCGATCTGTCGTTAATAGTAACACATTATTGCTTCCTTCTAATGTATAAAAGGGATGTTTTTGGCCAACTTCTTCTAGTCCCACTGATACTTCATTATTTTCAAATTTGGCAACAAAGCGCCATTTTTTGTTTTCTTTCTCCAACTCTTGTCTACGTGCTTCAAATGATGCGTCTAACATTGGTATTTTCTTCCAGAAATCGTCTAACGATCCTTCAAAATAAGAATCTGGAACAAAGAGTTTTTTCTTTACATCTTCTTGTTCCACTTGGTATCCGGCTTCACGAACAAGGATAACTAATTTGCGAATAACATCAATTCCACTTAAGTCTATTCTTGGATCAGGTTCAGATATACCCTGTTCTTTGGCTCGTCTTATAGTTTCACTAAAAGGAACTTCTTCGTTGATCTCATTGAATATGAAGTTTAATGTTCCGGAAAGAACCGCCTCTATTTTAGTTATTTTGTCTCCACTATGAACCAAGTCATTGATGGTGTTTATAATAGGTAGTCCGGCTCCTACATTTGCTTCAAACAGAAATTTAACTCCTCTCTGTCGAGCTGTTTGTTTTAATTTATTGTATTGTTTGTATGATGAGGATGCCGCAATTTTGTTTGCTGCAACTACAGAAACGTTATGATTCAGTAAGTTTTGATAAATGGACGAAACTTCTTCGCTTGCAGTGCAATCAACAAAAACAGAGTTAAATATATTCATTTGTAATATGCCCTCTTCCAGTATTTGGGTATTACTTTCTACCCCTTCTTCCAAAAGACGTTCTTTGTAATTTGTTAAAGGAATTCCATTACGGTTGAATAGCACATGAGAACCATTAGCTATTCCCACAACATTTAATTTGAGTCCATTTTCACTTTTTAATCTCTCTTGTTGAGTTTGAATTTGCTCAATTAAGCTACCTCCTACAGTACCCACACCACAGATGAAAAGATTGAGAACTTGATATTCTGAAAGGAAAAAAGAATCATGAATAACATTGAGCGATTTTCTTAGAGATTCCAAGGTTACTACAAACGATATGTTTGTTTCTGAAGCTCCTTGTGCACACGCAATGACATTGATACCGTTTTTTCCTAAAATACCAAACAATTTACCGGCAATACCCGGAGTGTGTTTCATGTTTTCACCCACAATGGCAACAGTAGCTAAATTATGCTCTGCTTTCATTGGATACATTTCACCTGTTTCTATTTCTCGGGCAAACTCTTTATCTAATATTTCACACGCAAGAGGTGCATCTTCATTTCGTACACCAATAGATGTACTGTTTTCAGATGAAGCTTGTGATACTAAAAACACACTAATCCCATTTTTTGCCAACACCTTGAAAATGCGATAGTTTACTCCAATAATGCCCACCATGCCCAAACCTTGAACAGTAATTAAGCAGGTGTTATTAATTGAAGAGATCCCTTTAATGGCTTTGTGCGATTTTGCCCCTGTAATATCTTGTTTTATAACTGTTCCTTTTGATTCCAAATTAAAAGTGTTCCTCACACGGATAGGAATGTTTTTATGAAATACAGGGTAGATTGTGGGTGGATAAATGACTTTAGCACCAAAGTTACATAGCTCAGTAGCCTCAACATAACTCAACTCTTCTATAGTGTAAGCCGAATTTATTACGTGTGGATCGGCCGTCATGAAGCCATCAACATCCGTCCATATTTCAAGACAATTGGCGTCTAATGCTGCAGCAATCATTGCAGCAGTGTAATCTGATCCTCCTCGTCCTAGGTTGGTAACATCTCCTGTTAGTTTATCTGAAGATATGAACCCTGGAACAACTCCAATTTGGGGCAGGGGGGTAAAGGTCTTTCGAATTAATTGTGTTGTAAGATCTTTGTCTATGAAGTTTTTAGCGTGTTTTTTTTCCGTTTTTATAAAACTCCGTGAGTCAAAATGCTGTGCACCTTCAATCAGTTGAGTAACTACTTTAGAAGATATTCTTTCGCCATAACTTAAAACAGTATCTAATGTTTTAGGTGAAAGATCTTTGATTAAAAAGATACCCTGAAAGATATCGTTTAGCTCATTTAGTAATTGAGTAACATTATCTATTAATAGCTCTCTTGCTTTTGTGTCTTCAAAGAGATTTTCTATAATGTTTTTATGTGTAATAACCATCTCTTCATAAACTTCCTGGTAGGCTTTATCTCCTATGGAAGCAAGATTGGATGTTTTAATTAATTTATCTGTAATGCCTGAAAAAGCAGAAACCACAACAATTACGGGTTCATTAATAGACTCAACTATTTGTCTTACTTGTTTTAATCCTTTTGTAGAACCTACGGATGTTCCACCAAACTTGATTACCTTCATGTGTTATTCTATTTAAGAAAATGTATTAATGTTTATTCTTACAAGTCTTTATGTGCTTGTAAAATAATGTGCTTAAGCACTAAATAATAAAATGAGATTGATTGATAAAGTGTATCACGTAGAAACACAAAAAGTTGACCTTAACCCCTAAGGGTCATGGTGCACATGAATGTTGTTGTGGTATGTAAAATAGAATTTACCATATTGTGTTTTATCTACTTCTCTTTATTTCTTTAAGATAGGTAAATGCAAAGCTAAATAAAAATAAACAATTCACAACATTTTTCTTTCATTTTTATAAAGATGTCTCTCTTTTTGCGTCAAATCGACTAAAAAGAGAAAGGAGAATGAAATCTCATTCTCCTTTCTCTCTGTCTTGTTTGACTTTTTTATTGTTGTTCTTCTTCACGATTAGGGGTGATCAGTTTGTACCCTTTACCATGAATGTTTATGATTTCTACAGACTCATCATCTTTAAGGTGTTTACGCAGCTTTGTAATGTAGACATCCATGCTACGTGCATTGAAATAGTTGTCATCTATCCAGATTGTTTTTAATGCGTGTTCACGTTGAAGGATGTCGTTTTCGTAAGCACATAATAAGCTTAATAATTCAGACTCTTTGGTAGTAAGCTTAGTTTCTTTATCTCCAATTACAAGAATTTGTTTTTGTGTATCAAAGGTGAATTTACCAAATTTATAAATGGTTTGCTCCTTACTTTTCTTGCCACGTACTCTTCGCAAGATAGCCTCAATACGTAGAGTAAGCTCTTCCATACTGAACGGTTTTGTTATGTAGTCGTCAGCACCAATCTTGAAACCTTCCAAGATGTCCTCTTTCAAGGTCTTTGCGGTTAAGAAGATAATAGGAATGTCTGCATTTATAGCTCTAATTTCTTGTGCTAAAGTAAAGCCATCTTTTTTTGGCATCATTACGTCAAGTACACATAGATCATATTGATTTTTCACAAAAGCTTTATATCCTTCTTCTCCATCAGGATATAGATCGGCAGAGTAACCTTTCGCTTGTAAATATTCTCTAAGAAGCATTCCTAGGTTCTCATCATCTTCGCATAGTAAAATTTTCAAGTTCTCGTCCATAACAATAAATTATTTTAATAAAGGTAATGCAATAATAAATTTTGTTCCCACATTGTATTCACTTTCTACTCTAATGGTTCCTTTGTGTTCTTCAATGATTTTTTTCACATAGGCTAAACCTAGACCAAATCCCTTAACATCGTGCAGATTACCTGTATGCACGCGATAGAATTTATCGAACACTTTTTTCACGTTTTCTTTTTTAATACCAATACCGTTGTCTTGAATAACAATAATTAATTTATTTGATTCATTCGAAGTACGAACGGTTAATTTCAGATCTTCATCCGGTTTCTTATACTTCACTGCGTTATCCATTAAGTTAAAGATAACATTAGTAAAGTGCATTTCGTCTGCCATAATATTGGCATCCATTGCATCTAGAAAAGAGAGTAACTCTCCATGATGTTGTTCAACTTTTAACTTAAATGTATCGACTACGCCATTAATTAAAAGATTAGCATCCAACTCTTTTTCTTTCAGCATTGTCGTTTGTCTGTCGAACATCGACATTTGTAAAACCTTATCCACTTGAAAACGCAAGCGTTTAGTTTCATCATTAATTACTCCTGAAAGATGTTGAAAAATCTGTGGCGATTTACTTATACTTGGATCTTTTAGCATTTGTGCAGCTAGCGAGATGGATGATATGGGCGTTTTAAACTCATGAGTCATATTATTGACAAAGTCGTTTTTCATCTCTGTTAGTTTTTTCTGTCTAAATACAATATAGATAGTAAAGATAAAAGTCAATAATAATACTGATGTGAATATGGTGGATGGTATCATAAATGTAATACTGGAGAAAATATAATCTTGTTTAGCAGGGAAATGAACTCTAACTAAGCTCATTCTCGCAGGGGGATCATTAGGAAATAGTGGCTGAATATACGCCGCTTCACTTCCTTTTTTCTCGTAGTCCGGACAGCGATAAACCTCTTTTCCGGTCCTGTCAATTACTGTAAAATGATAGCCTAAATCAATGCCATTATTTAAAAATTCAGATTTTAAATATTGATCCAAATTTCGAAAATTAACTCGTTTCTCTATCTCTTGATTGTTGGTTTGGTGTATCATTTGCCAAACCACTTCGTCCAGTAAAAACCGTTGATACATATATCTGTTTTTTACTGCATCACTCAAGGATTTTGAGGTTTGAGGTATTGTTTTGGCTCCATGCCTTTTGGATATCATTGCCTTGGGCAAATCCGAAGGGCGTGTGCGTATCGTTTTTAATTCAAATGAAGAGAAGGATTCACCATCCGATTGATGCATATACTGCTGTTGTACCACTTCTTCTGTTGACTCCGATTCCGGTGGCTGTATTTGGTGTTGATCATCTTCTGATATGTCTTTAATGAGCCATCTTTGTGTCTCATCATATTCTACGTTTTTTGAAACTTGATACAAACTTCTTCTTACAGAGACATCAAATTGCTCATTACGCATTCTGACCATCTCTTTTATATACCTTACCTGTAGATAAAGTAGACTTAAAAAAGAGATGCCCATCACAAGACCTAATATCCAAATAGTTGACTTTCTCATATACACAAATTTAACAATAGTAAATTAACATTTTTAACATCCGTGGTTTATATTTATATGTTTTTTTGTTATTTAACAATATAGTCTATTTAATATGCTAATTTGGACAGTATAAACTATAGTTCCTCTGTTTATATGTGAAATAAATCTTACCAGATGTAAATGTTAAGGGCAAAAAAGCTATTACCACAGCTTTTGGGGTAATAGCTTTTAAGTTAAAGTAAAAATAATCGTTTATCTCTATTTGCGAGAATGTTTAATCTTCATCATCATCTTGCTTAAATGATTTCACTAATTGATCCTGAACATCAGTAGGTAAGAGCTCATAATTGGAGAACTTCATGATAAATGATGCACGTCCTCCGGTTATGGAGCTTAAGGCTGTTGAATAGGAAGACATTTCTTTCTGAGGAACTTTAGCTTGTATTTTCTCATAGCTCTTTTCACTACTCATTCCCATAATCATAGCTCTACGACTTTGAAGATCACTCATGACGTCTCCCATTTTATCTGCAGGAACAAAAACCTCAACATCGTAAATAGGTTCTAAGATTTTTGGATTTGCATTTTTAAACGCTAAACTAAATGCATTTCTTCCAGCTAACATAAAGGAGATCTCATTTGAGTCTACAGAGTGCATTTTTCCGTCATAAACAATTACTCGAACATCTCGTGCATATGAACCTGTTAACGGACCTTGTTCCATACGTTGCATGATTCCTTTTTGTATAGCAGGGATAAAGCGTGCATCAATAGCTCCACCCACAATACTATTTACGAAGACCATTTTTCCACCCCAATCTAGTGGAAATTCTTCAACACCACGCACTGAAATCTTATACTCCTGACCATCAAATTTATAGGATGTAGGTATAGGGTCTCCGTCTTTGTAGGGTTCAACAATTAGATGCACTTCACCAAACTGACCCGCACCTCCTGATTGTTTTCTGTGTCTATAGTCGGCACGAGCAGCTTTTGTGATAGTTTCACGATAAGGAATCTTTGGTTCAATAAATTCTACTTCTATTTTTTCGTTGTTTTCTAATCTCCACTTCAAGGTTCTTAAATGGAATTCACCTTGACCATGTACTAATATTTGTTTTAATTCTTTTGAGTTTTCTATAATCCAAGTGGGGTCTTCTTCACGCATCTTGTTCATTGCGTCCATCATTTTCTCAGTGTCAGCTTCGTTTTTTGCTTTAATAGCACGAGAATATTTTGAGTTGGGATACTTGATGAAGTCGAACTTGTAGTTACAGTCTTTTGAATTTAGAGTTTGTCCTGTTTTTATAGATTTAAGTTTCACTGCAGCACCAATATCTCCTGCACGCAATTCTTTAACGTTTTTTCGTTGTGCTCCTGCAACAAGATACATTTGAGCCATTCTCTCTTTGGAACCATTGCTGGAGTTGTATAGATCATCCCCTTCTTTTACCGTCCCACTCATAACTTTGAAATAAGAGACCTCTCCAATGTGTGGTTCTACACTTGTTTTGAAAATATAAATAGAAGTCGGCCCATCTGCATCCGGTGAAACCTCTTCTCCGTCTTTATTTGCAACCTTGGGCATTTCGCTGACAAAAGGAACTACATTAGTTAAAAATTCCATTAAACGGCGAACACCCATGTCTTTTTTAGCACAAACACAGAATACAGGGAACATACCTCTATTAACAAGTCCTTTTCGGATACCTTCACGCATCTCATCTTCCGATAAATGATCTTGTTCAAAATATTTTTCCATCAAACCTTCATCATTCTCTGCTGCTGCCTCAATCAGAGCCTTATTTAATTCTGTTGCTTTTTCTAATTCTTCTGCCGGGATGTCTTCTATCATAGGAACTCCACCTTCTTCTTTCCAAGAATATTTTTTCATCAACAAGACATCAATAACTGCGTTAAATCCCGGACCTGTGCTCACAGGATATTGAACAGGAATAACACTTTGACCGTAAGACTCTTTTAATTGTTGTAGAACTTGATCAAAATCACAGTTTTCATCATCTAGTTGATTGACTAAAAATATAACCGGTTTATTGAACTTATCAGTATAACGGAAGTGGTTTTGTGTTCCCACTTCTACTCCATAGGCACCGTTTAATACCATAATAGCGGTATCCGTAACGTTTAGTGCAGTTACTGTACTTCCCACGAAATCGTCCGAGCCAGGACAATCAATTACATTGATTTTTTTATTATTCCATTCTACGTGAAAAACAGTTGAAAAAACAGAATAACCATAATCTTGTTCCACTGGGAAATAATCACTAACCGTATTTTTGGCTTCAACAGTGCCTCGACGTTTTATAATACCACTCTCGAAAAGCATAGCTTCAGCGAGAGTGGTTTTCCCAGAGCCCGAACTTCCTAGTAGGGCAACATTTTTAATTTCGTTGGTTTGATAGATTTTCATTGGTTTTAGAATTTAAATATGTTTATTATTAAAAGTCTAAGAATAAAAAATCCTCTTTTCAGAGGGGTATTGCAAATTATAGCATTGGTGTACAAAAAGCAACCAAAAAATGCTGTTGTTAAACATAAAAAAGTTAGATTTAAACTCATTATCTTTATCATTGCTCTAGAATTTGGAACATTCTTTAAGCTGTTGTTCATTGGGTTTATCTTAAATACCTTGATTAAAGTAAATATTTCATCCTTCTGAGCGAAACAAGTAAGACTCTTAGATTAATTATAATTTTTTAATGGCTGGCATTTATCTACATATACCTTTTTGTAAATCACGTTGTATTTATTGCGATTTCTATACTACTACTGAGTTATCTAATAGGAGTATTTATCTGGAAACTTTGATTAAAGAGATCAGACAACGCAAAGATTACTTAGACACTCCTATTGAGACTATCTATTTTGGAGGAGGAACACCTTCTCTTCTGTCCTTTCATCAATTGGATAAACTGTTTGATGTCTTGTCTGCTGAGTTTGATTTAAGTGGTGTAAAGGAAATTACTATGGAAGCTAATCCGGATGACTGTAATCGTGATTATTTAGTTGAATTGCAAAAAACGCCAGTAAATAGATTAAGTGTTGGTATACAAAGCTTTAATAATAATCAGCTTAAAAGATTAAACCGTAGACATTCGGCCCAACAAGCTATTGATGCTATAAAAATGAGTCAAGACTGTGGATTTACGAACATTAGTATTGATCTGATTTATGGTCTTCCTGCAGAATCCATGGCTGATTGGGATAGAGATATAAGTCAGGCAATCTCTTTGGATATCCAGCATATTTCAGCTTATCATTTAATCTATGAAGAAGGTACACCTCTTTTTAGGTATTTAAAAGAGGGTAAGGTAAGCGAAGTAGAAGAAGATCTAAGTGTTCAATTTTTCGATCAGTTAATCTATAGATTAACTGAAGCAGGTTTTGAACATTATGAAATTTCCAACTTTTGCAAGAAAGGGTTTCGATCTAATCATAATTCTTCTTACTGGAATGGGGCACACTATCTGGGTTGCGGTCCTTCAGCACACTCTTTTGATGGAGAAAGTCGAGAGTGGAATATATCCTCTTTAGCCGAATATATGGAAGGTGTAAACTCCGGTCATAGACTTTTCGAAAAAGAAACCTTAGATATAACCACACAATACAATGACTATATTATTACATCTCTAAGAAGAAGTGAAGGTATAGGCTTAAAATATGTGAATAAGTTTTTTGGGGAGAAACTCTATCAGCATTGTATTAATAGTGCCCAACCACATTTAAATTCTCATACTTTAGTTCTAAAAAATAACAATCTAGTACTTACACGTAAGGGGCTATTCGTCTCCGATGGAATAATGAGTGATCTATTATTTATTCTTTAACTCTTTCTCTTTTTATTTTTTATCTTAAAACTGTTTTTATTTAAAAAAGAAGCATTACATTTGCAGGCATTTTTGAATAAAAATACGTTTAATATGCTTATAGTAATTGGTTCTATGTTTGCAGGAATAGCCCTGGGAATCCTATTGCGGAAAAGAAGATTACCATGGATTTCAACAGCTATTACCTTATTTATTTGGGTGTTGTTGTTCTTATTAGGGGTGAATACGGGTGTTAATAAAACTGTAGTTAGTCAATTGACAACTATAGGTTGGGATACATTGATTATTACTTTTGGAGCAATAAGCGGAAGCTTATTTTTTGCTTGGTTATTATGGGTATTTGTAATTAATAAACAAGAAAGGGAAAACGAATGATCGGAAGCATTATTGTTGTGAGCTTATTTGTAATAGGTGCAATTTGTGGATTTCTAGGTTTATTACCAGAATTTATTTTGAAAGGGAATTATAGTATCTATGCATTATGTGGATTAATGATATGTGTAGGTATGACATTAGGTCATGATAAAGATATTGTAAAGAAGTTTAGAGCTCTTGATCCTAAAATGGCTATCCTTCCACTGTTGACAATAACAGGAACATTACTCGGATGTGCTGTGATTAGTGTTTTTATGAGTAATCGCTCATTATCCGATTGTATGGCTGTAGGGTCAGGGTTTGGCTATTATTCTTTATCAAGTGTTTTTATTACTGAGTATAAAGGTGCTGAAATGGGAACAATAGCACTATTGTCTAACATAATTAGAGAGCTTTCTGCTTTGATGTTAGCTCCTTTATTTGTTCGATTTTTTGGAAAGCTCGCGCCTATTGCAGCGGGTGGAGCTACTAGTTTAGATACTACTTTACCGGCAGTTGCTAAATTTTCAGGACAAGATTTTTTGGTGCTTTCCATGTTTCATGGGGTAGTTATTGATTTTAGTGTTCCCTTTTTAGTGAAATTATTTTGTTCATTCTAAGTGTTCATACGTTAATATTTTAGATTGTAACGAAACGGGCTGAATCAAATCATTAGATTCAGCCCGTTTTTATTTTAATGATTGCCTACAGGAATCAAAGAGAGTTTTCGATCTAGATCAAAATCTAGCATGATTTGATTTTAAAGAATATCCTCATCTAAAGCAAAAAGACGAATAATATGCTTCTGTCTTTGTCCTCTTTTTTTATCATATAAAGTAGTTATAATAAGAAGGGTCTTAGACCTAGTGCTCCTCGGTCTAGGACCAAAGGCTTGTCGGTCTAGGACTGAACCCTCTTCGGTCCTAGACCGACAAAAAATAGATTGTGCTTTATCTCTATTTCTTTGAAAAGATCCAATAAAAAAATAGAAAAAGAGTTCTTAGAGTTATTTAGAGGGTGATTTTATCTAAAACAGGAATCTGATTTAAACTGTTATAATTTTAATTAGATTTAATTTTCGTAATACACTTTTATAAGTTAAATATTTTTGATATTTTTAAGATAAGAAAAAATACACCAAAAGATATGAAAAACTTATATGCCATTTTTATCGCTCTTATACTTGGTGGAATCTTAATGACTACCCATGCACAAAATACAATACACCAAGTAGAGTCGGAGTCTGCAACTATTGGAAAGAAAAATCTTTCATTGAAACGTAAAGTTGCTATTGGTCGATTTTCTAATGAAACTCAATACGGTAAAGGTATCTTTTATAATAGGGAAAATGATCCAATGGTAAAACAAGCTCAAGATTTACTGCTGGCAAAATTAGCCGGCTCAGAGAAATTTTTACTTCTAGATAGAGATGATTTGTCTCTGCTGGATGATGAGATTAACTTATCCGGGGGTGATTTGGGACAGAGAATAGGAGCAGATTACTTAATTGTTGGTTCTATTACTGAATTTGGGAGAAAAACCACAGGACAATCAAGGCTTTTTACTAAACGAAAGAAGCAAGAAGTTGAGGCGTCGGTAAGCATCCGTATTGTTGACGTATTTACAGGGATGATTATTTTTTCTGATGAAAGTTCCGGTTCTGCTGAACTTACAACAAAAACAACTATGGGGTTAGGAGGTAAGGCCGGATACGATGCAACACTGAGTGATAAGGCTATTTCAGCAGCTATTGATAAGATGGTTGAAAATATTATTATTAAGTGTACAGACAATCCTTGGAGATCTTATTTCTTATCTTTTAGTGATGAGGGTGTCTTTATTGCAGGAGGTAAGTCCCAAGGTATTGAAGAAGGATCAAACTTTGTTGTTAAACAAAGAGGCGATAAGGTGAAAAATCCACAAACAGGAATAATGATTGAGTTACCAGGGAAAATAGTAGGTCAAGTTACTGTAACTACATCAATAGGTAACTCGCCTGAGCACGAGATGTCAAGGGTTTCGTACAAAGGGGATACTATTGATAGTGAGAATTTATCTAATTATTATATTGAGGAGGATTTAGAAAAATGAAACGAAGACTTTTTTATTTAAGTTTTGCTGTACTTCTAAGTGCTTTATTGCTTGGGTGCAAGAGTGTAGTGTATAATAAACAAGGTGGAAATGAAGATGTGGCTTATCTGCAATTTATAAGTAGTGGTTCGCTTTCAGGAGAAAAGGTTGAAGTTGTTGTAGATGGCACTGTTACTTTTACTGCTATTGTTGGGAAAGAGAGAAAATCCTCAATAAAACCTAATTTGTACACTATAAAGCCCGGGAAAAGGAATGTTAAGATTTATTGGAAAGGGGATATTTTGTTGGAGCAGGATATTTTTGTTTCTCAACAGAAAACAAAAACTATAAGGTTATGATTCGTAATGTTTTCTTTTCCTTTTTAATTTGTTGGACTTTTTTTTCCTGTTCAACCTCAAAGACAAGCCTTTATTCTTGGTACGGATTAGAGAATAATTTCTATCAATATATCAAAAAGCAGGATGATAGCTCTTATGAAAAATTGATAGAGAGTATTGATATGATTTTGTGTGAACAAAAAGGAATAAGAAATGTAGCACCTCCCGGAGTGTATGCTGAACGAGGGTATATTCTTATCAAACAAGGGAAAATAGAAGACGGATTGACTTATCTAAAAAAAGAAATTGAGGTTTATCCGGAATCAGAGGTCTTGATAAGTAGAATAATAAAACAGTTTGAAGAATGAAAAAGATATTAAATCTGATGTTTTTATCTGTCTTATTTATTTCCTGTGGAACTACTCAGCAGGTAACCAGAGGTGAACAATATGAGAAATTGTACAACGAATCTCCAACATCTATTCTGGTTATGCCTCCTATAAACAATACAAATAATGTAGATGCTAAAGACTATTTCTATACCTCTTTGACCAGACCTTTAATAGAAAAAGGATACTATGTATTTCCTCCTTACTTGGTGTTAGATCTGCTTCAACAAGAGAGTGCTTATGATTCTGAACTGTTTATAGATGGAGACTTGTCTACTTTTAGAGAGGTGTTTATGACTGATGCAGTGTTGTTTACTGTGATTAATACATGGCAAAAGCAAATGGAAAGAATAACTGCTGAGATCGAATATATATTAAAGTCAGCTGTTACCTATGAGGTTTTGTACAAAAAAAGAGGATACATAGAGATTCGTCTGGATTCTTCAAACAATGAAGGTTTGGCTTATTTGCTTTCAGTTATTACGCATGCATCTACTCCTATTATTACTGCTGCCAGAAAGTGTAATGCTTATGTGTTTAGAGATTTACCATTAGGTCCGTATAGTCCTGCATTCTTAAATGATAAAGACTATTTTGTTGATCAGGAATATATAAGAGTAGTGGAGAATAATTAGGTCTTTTTATTGGAAGAAACCTTCATCGGCAAAGCTGTAATATTTGGTTTGGCTAATAATTAGATGATCTAATAGATGTATGTTTATTGATTTAGCTCCATTGTAAACGTTTTGTGTCAATGTTCTGTCTTGCGAACTCGGAGTACAGTTTCCCGATGGGTGGTTGTGAATCAGAACAAGACCACAGGCATTTTGTAGTAATGCTTGCTTTAAGATGATACGAATATCTGCATAAGTACCATCAATTCCTCCTGAACTAATCTTAATAATATCCAACACTTTATTGGCTTGATTTAATAGCAGTATCCAAAGTTCTTCGTGGTCTAAGTTCTCTAAATAAGGATGCAGAAGTTCGTAGATGTCTTTAGAATAGCGTATCTGAGGTTGTTCTTTATGCTTTTCTAGCGCTTTGCGTTTAGTTAACTCCAAAGCTGCAATTAATGTGGTGGCTTTGGCAACACCTAAGCCTTTGAATTGTTGTAATTCATTAAGTTGTCTCTTGCTTAATTCATTTAGACTGTTGTTGCAGCTGTTTAAAACTCGCTGCATAAGCGAAACTGCACTCTCTTCTCGATTTCCACTGCCTATGAGTAGAGCCAGAAGTTCTGCATTAGTCAATGCGGAGGCTCCTTTTGAGAGTAGTTTTTCTCTGGGGCGATCTTCCTCTGCCCATTGATTTATAGCTAAATGATTTTTATCTGATTTCATATAAACCTGTTTAAAAAAGATTCTTTATTCAAGAAATCTGATGTTATAAGGTCGCTTATGAAATGAGTGGCCTTGTTTATTTATAGAAGTTTTTTTGGAAAGAAGAAAACTCATCTTCTTTTTTTATGCAACGTTTCCATACCGCTTTCAAGAACCCTAACCCATAGCCCAGTAGCTGGATATAAGCTGCCACTATGGAATACATTCCTATTTTTAGGCTTTTATGTTTAAGAGTTGAATCGATACCTATAATTAATGCATACAAAATTAAAGGTAGAATACAGTAGATGGAGAAGAAAGAACCAATGATTAATCCTAGGGTACCCAATGTAAATAGAGCAGGGAAGGTATGTACCAATTTCAAAGATTCAGGGTATTTTTTGTATAAGTTAATCCGAGCAATGCCAAAGTTGAATACCTGTTTGTAGAACTTTCTGAAATCTGTTCTTCTCTTATGGTACACCCATGCTTCAGGGAACAGTCTGCATCTATAGCCGTTTTGATAAATACGAATACTGAAATCAATATCTTCTCCAAATCTCATTTTTGAGAATCCTTTCAGCTTATAATAAACTACCCGACGGATGCCCATATTAAAACTTCGGGGATAGAACTTATCTAATTTTCGTTTTCCTCCACGAATACCACCCGTGGTAAAAAAGGAAATCATAGCATAATTAATAGCCTTTTGTACGGGAGTAAATGATTCGTGTGCTCTGTCAGGCCCACCAAAAGCGTCTGTGAGTTCTTCTTTTAGTTCTTTTTCAACTTCATTGAAATAGGTGGGAGGGAGAATACAATCAGAATCTAGAATAATAAGGAATTCACCAATAGCCCTTTCAGCTCCGTAATTTCGTGTTTGTCCGGGCCCGGAATTTGGTTTGTAGAAATAATGTACAGAGAGTTGATCTTTGTATTTCTGAACAATAGATTCACAAGGAGTTGTTGAACCATCATCTACAACGACAACTTCAAAATCTTTGTAGTTTTGTTGAGTCAGACTCAATAGTAATTCATCAACTTCTTGTGGTCTATTAAATACGGGTATGATTACAGAATACTGCATTCATCTTTGTTATGCACGTCCAACGTAAGATCCATTGCGAGTATCTACCTCTAATAACTCTCCGTTTTCAATGAATAAGGGAACACGAATTTCCGCCCCTGTTTCAAGAGTCGCAGGCTTAAGTGCATTTGTTGCAGTATCTCCTCTTAAACCGGGTTCAGTATAAGTAACTTTTAATGTAACTTTTACAGGTAACTCTGCAAAAAGAACCGTTTCAGTGTCAGCGTGTAATACCACTTCAATGGAATCTCCCTCTTTAAGAAAATCAACACCAGTAATAAGGTCTTTCTGAATGTTGATTTGCTCAAACGTTTCTTGATTCATTAAGTTGTATCCCATTTCATCTTTATATAAGAACTGATAAGGACGACGCTCAATTCTAACTTCGTCCAATTTTACGCCGGAAGAAAAAGTTTTATCAATGGTTCTACCTGTTGTTACACTTTTTAACTTGGTGCGAACAAAAGCGGCTCCTTTACCCGGTTTAACGTGTAGGAATTCTGTAATTACATAGTAATGTCCATCTAAATCGATACACATTCCATTTTTTATATCAGCAGTTGTAGCCATAATAAGTTTCTAAATTATATATTAATGAATGATTATTATCTGTTTGTAGCTCATAGCTATACGTCACAAAAGTACTTTATTCGATAAAAGTTACAAAATGTTTTGACTAAAAAGAACTATCCTTTGGATATTTTCAAAAAAGTAACTAAGTTTGCAACCCATAATGTATTATTGGGTAAAATAATAGGTTGATCGATAATAATAACATAAAATATACATATACAAATGAAAAGAACATTTCAACCTTCGAATAGAAAGAGAAAAAATAAGCATGGATTTCGTAGCAGAATGGCTTCAGCAAATGGTCGTCGTCTACTTGCTCGTCGCCGTGCTAAAGGAAGAAAAAAACTTAGCATTTCAGACGAATTTAACGGTCTGTAAATAAGTTAAAGGTATTACCTGAAAGTTAAACTAATTGGGTAAATAAAAAGAAGTAAAGGCTCATTATCCCTTTACTTCTTTTTGTTTGTAGCAGAAATTAGTGTAAAAATGATCTTTAATCTCCTTTTGGGAGAATACGAAACAGAAAACGTTAATTTTCTGCTAATTGTTGTATCTTTGATAGGAATTAGACCGAAATAAAATATGGCACGAAAAATTAATAAAGGACTTTATTTAATAATTAACCTTGTAGCAATGGCTATTATTGCTGTTGTTTTAGTTTTATTGACTCTTAAAGGTTTAAATTCATATACAAAACATGGTGAAGCTGTAAAAGTTCCAGATGTGGAAGGATTGACGGTTGTACGTGCTAAAGCTATGTTTGCTTCCAGCGGATTGTTTTGTGAGGTTTCAGATTCCACTTATGTAAAAGATAAACCAAAAGGTGTTATTTTAGATTGTGTGCCCCCTATAGGGAGTAAAGTAAAAGAGGGACGCTTAATTTATCTTACCATAAACCGTTTGGCTGTTCCTTTGGTTCAAATTCCAGATGTCGCTGATAATAGTTCTTCCAGGCAGGCAAGAGCACGTGTATTAGCGGCTGGTTTTAAACTGACAGAGGATGAGATGATCGGTGGTGAACGTGATTGGGTTTATGCTGTTAAATATAATGGCAGAGAACTTGCAACTGAAGAGAAAGTGCCTTCAGAATCGTTATTGACCTTGGTTGTGGGTGATGGTAGCGAAGTAATCAATAAAGACTCTTTATCGAGTGATGAGTGGGTGGAAGAATCTGCTCCTCTCCAAGAAGATTCTTGGTTTGAATAAATAACGTTTTGAGTAATCAGGAAAAACATATAGAAGAATTTGAGTCTGATTTTATAGACGACTTAGATAGAGTTGATGAGACTCAGCTCTACGAACATTTTAAAGTAACTGCAGATAAAGGGCAATCTCCCTTAAGGGTTGATAAGTTCTTGTCTGATAGAATGTTAAATGCATCTCGTAACCGGATTCAACAAGCTGCTGATGCTAATATGGTTTTAGTTAATGGGATTGCAGTGAAGAGTAACTATAAGGTGAAACCTTTGGATATAATTACTGTAATGTTAGATCGCCCGGTTTATGAAAATAAAATCATTCCGGAAGATATTCCTTTAAATATTGTTTATGAAGACCATTGTTTAATGGTGATTAATAAACCTGCTGGTTTAGTAGTTCATCCAGGACATGGAAACTACACTGGAACTTTGCTGAATGCTCTTGCTTGGTATATGAAAGAAGATTCTAATTTTGATCCCAATGATGCAAATGTAGGGTTGGTTCATCGCATTGATAAAGATACTTCAGGATTATTACTAATAGCAAAAACACCTGAAGCCAAAACACATTTATCGAAACAGTTTTTTGATAAAACAACACATAGAGAGTATCAGGCACTAGTCTGGGGAAATATGGATGAAGATGAGGGAGTAATTACAGGAAATATTGCACGTAATCCAAAAGATAGAATGCAGATGGCTGTTTTTTCTGACCCTGAAATTGGGAAGTCGGCAGTAACTCACTATAAGGTTTTGGAAAGATTGGGGTATGTTACTTTAGTTCAATGTGCCTTGGAAACAGGTAGGACACATCAGATTCGTGTTCACATGAAACACATCGGACATACCTTATTCAATGATGCACGTTATGGAGGGGATAAAATATTAAAAGGGACTCGTTATAGTAAATATAGGCAGTTTGTACAAAACTGTTTTTCAATATGTCCCAGGCAAGCCCTTCATGCCAAAACTTTAGGTTTTGTTCATCCTGAAACAGGAGAAGAGATGTTTTTTGATTCTGTTTTGCCAGATGATTTATTGGAGTTAATTAATAAATGGCGTACGTATATTAGTAATAGAGATATAGAATGAAGCGAACAATAGCTATAATAGGAGGAGGAGATTCATCTGAATATGAAGTCTCTCTTTCTAGTGCAAAGGGCATTTACTCTTTTTTTGATAAAGAGAAATACAATGTATATGTAGTAAAGATAGTGAATCAATCATGGACTGTTTTGCTTAATTTTGATGAAAAACTCGGTGCAGATAACCCGGCAATTGAGGAAGTTGCAGTTGACAAAAATGATTTTAGTTTTACTGTAGATAATCATCGGGTGATTTTTGATTATGCTTACATTACTATACATGGAGAACCAGGTGAAGATGGATGTTTGCAAGGATATTTCAAGATTATGAATATTCCTCATTCTACTTGTGATGTATTACCAGCCTCACTAACCTACAATAAGCATTTCTGCAGCCAATACCTTAAGGGCTTTGGTGTTAACATTGCTGAATCTATTATTTTGAAACAAAAAAAAGACCCTTCTTTTAGTTTGGATGAAGTTAAAAGAAGAGTAGGGTATCCTTGCTTTGTAAAACCGAACCTTGGTGGATCAAGCTTTGGTATTACTAAGGTTAAGCAGGAAGAAGATCTGATACCTGCAATCGAAAAAGCTTTTAGTGAAGATAGAGAGGTTATTATTGAAGCCTTTCTTGATGGCATGGAAGTTACTTGTGGTTGTTTTGCAATTAAAAATGAGATGGTGGCTTTGCCCCTTACAGAAGTGGTAACGCATAATGAGTTTTTTGATTTTGAAGCAAAATATAAAGGAGCTGTAGATGAAATAACCCCTGCTAGAATCTCTGAAACATTAACTCATCACATACAAGATTTGACAAAGATGATTTATAGGCTCTTAAATTGTGATGGAATAATTCGAATTGATTATATTGTAACAGAATCGGATAAGGTAAATTTATTAGAGGTAAACACAACTCCCGGAATGACTTCTACAAGCTTCATTCCACAACAGGTGTCAGCCGCAGGTTTGTCTATGAGGCAAATTTTAACTAATCTTGTTGAGAGTGCTTTTTGATAAATGGAAAAAGATATGAAAAATACGTCAGAATTTGATGAAATACGTCCCTATCATGATGAAGAATTGCCGGAAGTCTTTGAACTTTTAATTGAAGATGAGGCGTTTCAGAATGCAGTTGGATTTATTGTTCCGGATATTCCTTTTGCTGTATTGGCAGAAAAAATTCGTGCTTGTAAGTCGAAATTAGACTTCCAAAAGGCTTTTGCGTATGAAATCTTACGAAAGATTGCTGCAAATTACACGGATGGATTGAGTATAGATTTATCTGCTAATCCTAAAGAGAATGCGTATACTTATATTTCTAACCATAGAGATATAATATTAGATGCAGGTTTTCTTTCTTCGTTGCTAGTGGAGAATGGTTTAGATACAGTTGAAATTGCAATAGGGGATAATCTGTTGGTTTATCCTTGGATAAAGCGCTTGGTTAGAATTAATAAGTCTTTCATTGTTCAGCGAGCTTTAACTATGCGACAAATGCTGGAGTCTTCTGCTCGTATGTCTCGCTATATGCATTACACTATTAAAGAAAAGAAGCAGTCCATTTGGATAGCTCAACGTGAAGGTCGCGCAAAAGATTCTAATGATAGAACGCAAGAAAGTGTGTTGAAAATGTTAGCCATGGGAGGTGAAGGTTCTGTCGCTTCTCGTCTGTCTAATTTGAATATTATTCCATTATCCATATCTTATGAGTATGATCCTTGTGATTACTTGAAGGCTCAGGAGTTTCAGTTAAAGAGAAATGATCCTAATTTTGTTAAAACAACAAGAGATGATTTGTTGAATATGGAAGTGGGTATGTTCGGTTATAAAGGAAGAGTGCATTTTCAAACAACACCCTGTTTAAATAATAAGCTGAAAGAGCTGGAGAAAAATAGTCATCTACAAAAAAATGAAATCTTTCAAATGGTTTCTCAGCAAATGGATAAACAAATTCATTTAGGATATAGAATGTATGAGGTGAATTATGTGGCTCACGATTTATTGTATAATTCAGCTACTCATAAAGATAAATATACTGAAGAACAGAAACTGAATTTTATTGCCTATCTGGAAAAACAACTTGATAAAATTCATTTAGTTAATAAAGATGAGGCTTTTCTTCGTGAGAGAATACTACTGATGTATGCTAATCCTTTGACAAATTACCTAAAGGCTCTTGAATGTGTAGATTAATTACCTGTTCATACTGTTTATTATTAATGGTTCTTTTTTCCGGTTGTGATGATGATGGATATCAAGGAACTTTCCCTTCTATTGTTTTAGAATTTGCAACAGTTCAAGCCGATGATGAAGGTTATCTTACTTTTCTCATTACAGACAAAAAAGAAATATTACATATTCTAGAAGATCGAACAAAAACAAAAATTGAACCTCGGGAACAAAGGCGCTTTGTTTGTGATTATGAAGTAGCAGAATCGAACAAAGAGGTTATTATTTATTCTTTATTGCCCACACTGACTTCTAATCCTATTCCTAAAGAAGAGTTGGAATTTGTGTTAAAGGAAGACCCTATTTCAGTGCAAAGTAGCTGGTTAGGGAATGGTTATCTCAATCTAATTATGCAAATTAGAGTGGATGATGCTAAAAAGCACACATTCTCTTTTATTGAAGAAAATTACTTCACGGAGGGTCATACATCCAGAGTGGACTTAATACTATATCACGACGATGGGGGAGATTTTTTTGCACATACAGATCGAGCTTATTTTTCGATTCCTCTTCACAAATATTTACTGAATAAACAAGTCAATGAGGTCAAATTGAGTTTTTCTTACTTTGATTACTCAGGCAAAAGAAGAGTTCATTCTTTTAGTTTGAAAAGATAGTTTGAAAAGATAAGATTTGTATCTGTTATTCTTGAGTGATTTGCCCTTAAATGCAACATGAAAATTTATAGAAAAGTTTCAGCAAATAAAGAAGAAGGGTTGAACAGATATGACAATCAATCTATTCAACCCTTCTTCTTTATTCCATCTATATTACGTCATCGTTTTCGAAGCTCTTTAATAGTCGTTTGATTACCACAGTTGCAGCGATTTCACGATTAGCTGCTTCCGGTATAACAATTGATTGTGGGCTTTCAATGACTTCATCAGTTACAATCATATTTCTCCTTACAGGCAGACAGTGCATAAAGTAAGCATCTCGTGTAACATCCATTTGGCGTTTGCTTACAGTCCAGTTACGGTCTTTACTAAGAATTTTCCCATAATTATCACCACTATATGCTGCCCAATTTTTAGCATAGATAAAGTCTGCTCCTTCAAAAGCTTTCATTTGGTTATATTCTACTTTAGCATTACCTACAAATTGAGGATCAAGTTCATATCCTTCAGGGTGGGTAATAACAAATTCATAATCTGTTGCATTCATCCACTCTGCGAAAGAGTTCGGTACTGCTTGAGGTAATGCTCTAGGGTGTGGCGCCCAAGTGAGTACCACCTTAGGTTTCTCCGTCTTTTTATATTCTTCTATAGTTATTAAATCGGCAAAGCTTTGTAATGGATGACGAGTCGCTGATTCCATAGAGAATACGGGGCGACCGGAGTATTTAATAAATTGGTTAAGAATCACTTCATTGTAGTCCTCTTCTTTATTTTCAAATTGAGCAAAGGATCGGATACCAATAAGGTCACAATAACATCCCATTACAGGAATGGCTTCTAAAAGGTGTTCGGGTTTATCTCCATCCATAATTACCCCTCTTTCAGTCTCTAGCTTCCAAGCACCTTGGTTGATGTCTAGGACGATGGTATTCATGCCCAGATTTAAAGCTGCTTTTTGTGTGCTTAAGCGAGTTCTCAAACTGGAATTAAAGAAAATCATCATTAAGGTCTTATTTTCCCCTAGCTCTATATATTTCAGACGATTTCTTTTTATTTCAAAGGCCTCTTTTAAGGCATAATCAAGATTAACTAAGTCGTTTACACAAGTGAATTTTTTCATATTCTTTCTATCTTTAGGTTAGGGGTTTCTTGTTTGCCCATCACCTTCAATTAACCATTTATAAGATGTGATTTCTGCTAGTGCCATAGGGCCTCTAGCATGTAGTTTTTGGGTGCTAATGCCAATTTCTGCTCCAAGGCCAAATTGTGCCCCATCAGTAAAAGCTGTAGAAACATTCTGATATACACAAGCTGCATCTACCATCTGTTGAAAATAAGCTCCTCGCTCTTTGTTTTCTGTTATGATACACTCGCTATGTTTCGATCCGTATTTGTCAATGTGATCTATGGCTTCATCAACCGTATTAACGGTTTTTATTGCTAATTTATAATCAAGAAATTCTACCCCATACTTATCCTCTGTAGCAAGGTTTAGCAACTCGTGAGAGTATGAATTAGTCAATGCTTCGTGTGCAGGTTTGTCTGCATATATTATGACATTCTTCTCTTTTAAATTATGACATAATACAGGTAAATCAGACAATCGATTTTTATGAATGATTAAGCACTCCAATGCATTGCATACACTAACCCGCCTTGTTTTTGCATTGGTGATGATTGCTGTTCCCTTTTCAGTGTTACCATATTCATCAAAGTAAGTATGACATATTCCAATACCTGTTTCTATAACTGGAATAGTTGCATTTTTGCGCACGTAATTAATTAGGCCAGCACTTCCTCTGGGAATTAATAAATCAACGTATCCTTCGGCTTGTAATAGCTCTTGTGTGGCTTCTCTATCAGTTGGTAGAAGTGTTACAATATTGCGTGTTAAGTTAAACTTATCGAGTACTTGATGTATTACATGAATAATTGCTTGGTTGGAATTGAATGCATCACTGCCTCCCTTTAAAACACAGGCACTTCCGCTTTTTAAGCAAAGTGAAAACACATCAAAGCTAACATTAGGTCTTGCTTCGTAAATAATACCTATGACACCAAAAGGAACACTTATTTTGCGTAATAACATACCGTTTGGTTGTTCTTTTCTGAGTAACTCAATGCCTAAAGGACTAGGTAAGGATGCTACATTTTCTATATCTGCAGCAATGCTTTTTATTCTATCTATAGTTAACTTCAAGCGATCATATTTTGGGTCAAGAGTATCCATCTGATCCAAATCTTTTTTGTTTTCGGTAAGAATATAATCTGTGTTTTCTAGTGCAGCTTTGCTTACAGCTAATAAGATTTGATTAATTTCACTCTCTTTTAGCCTTTGAAGATCTCTTGAAGCTTTTCTAACCGCAATAAAACGATCTTGTATACTCATTTTGTTCTTCTTTAATTATTCTATGTATAGGTAATCATAATGAACCATCTCTTTTTTGTTGCGTTGCCCCATGTAAGAACGGGCTTGTTCAGCATTATAGTTTACTCTACCTACACCTATAGGTTCTTTTTTGTGGTTCATAATACGTACAATATCATCTTTCTCAAATTTCCCAACTATATTAATTACGCCTACAGGTAGAATACTTGCCACTTGATTGGACATTAATATTTCTACAGCATCTTTGTTTAAGTGGATCTCTCCTTTGGCAAACTCTTCGCTGTGGGCTATCCATTTTTTGACATTCGAAACCGGTTCTTTGCTGGGTGTAAAGACCGTACAGATTGTCTTTTCGGGTTGTTCGGTTATTTTGATTAAAATGTCTGGACTACATCCGTTAGCTATAATAACTTGTATTCCTTCATCAGCAATTTTCTTAGCAATAGAGCTTTTGGTTAGCATTCCTCCTCTACCAAAAGCAGATTTTGAGCTTTGTATGTAGCTGGATAAATCAATATCTTGTTCAATCTTTCTGATTACCTTGCTGGTTGCAAGTTGGGGGGGGCCATCATAGATTCCATCTACATTGCTTAGGATAATCAGTGATTGTACTCCCATCATAGAGGCTATTAGACCGGAAAGTTCATCATTATCAGTAAACATCAACTCTGTCACTGAAATTGTATCATTCTCATTCACTATAGGAATAATGTTATTTTGCAACATCACTGACATGCAGTTTTTTTGATTCAGATAGTGACTTCTAGTTCTGAAATTTTCTTTTGTAGTTAAAATCTGACCAACAGTTATTCCATGTTCTTTGAAAAAGTCATAATACTTATTAATTAATTTAGCCTGACCAATGGCTGAAAAAAGTTGCCTTTGATCTACACTATCTAATTTGTTAGAAACGGAGATCTCACTTCTGCCAGCGGCTACAGCTCCTGAAGATACCAAGATAACCTCTATTCCCTTTTTATGTAAGTAAGCAACTTGATCGACTAAAGAAGATATCTGTGTAATGTTGAGTGAACCATCTGATCGAGTAATAACATTACTTCCAATCTTTATAGTTATGCGTTTATTCTCGGTGGTCATTATTCTTACTTTTAATTTAGAAAGAAAACAAATATAAAGAATATTTCACTGATCTTCTTCTATTTGATAGGGAAAAGAGTAATATGTTTGTGTTTATTCTTATTCTGCTTGGTGATTGTTAGCAATTAGTTCTTTTGCCTTTTGTTCGTTTTCGCTTGAAACTAATAACCTAACTTCATAATCAGTGTATGGACTATAAATAGTCATTATGTTGTTTTTTGTGATACAAGGAATATCATTACTCTCTAATAATCCTTTTATTAGTTCTGTTTCCCATGTGGTTCCTTCAAATACTACGGCCAAGTCTGATTCTTTTTTATTTTCCATAACTTTTATTTTATGTTAAAGTAATGTGTTCTACACAAATATCTTCATTGAGGAAAAGCGATGCTGAATTGATGAATTTCTCTGTTGATTCTGTTGTGTAATAGGTGCAGTTACCTCCTTTAGTGCATTTATTATCTATTTCAGGATGCCTCTTCAGGTAATCTTTTAAACTATTGGCCACATATTCTCCTTGAGCAATAATTTGTATATGATCAGGAGTAAAGAGCTTTATCTTAGGTAGTAATATAGGATAGTGTGTACAGCCTAAAATAAAAGTATCAATTTGCCAGTCTTTATTTAATAACCTATTGATATGTTGTTTAATGAAATAGTCAGCTCCCTCTTTGTTGGCTTCATCATTCTCAACTAAAGAAACCCACATGGGGCACGCTTCACTTGTTACTTGAATCTCAGGAAATAGTTTTTTTATCTCTAATGGATATGAGTTAGATACTACAGTTCCGGTAGTAGCCAGTAAACCAATGTGTTTGGATGTAGTTAGTTGATTTAATTGTTCTACGGTGGGTCGAATAACTCCCAAAACTCTACGATTCGGGTCAAGCTGAGGTAAATCGTGTGTTTGAATACTACGTAAAGCTTTAGCTGAAGCGGTATTACATGCCAAAATCACTAAATGGCATCCCTCCTCAAATAGCCTTTTAACAGCTTGTAATGTAAACTGATAGACAATCTCAAAAGACCTTGTTCCATATGGAGTGCGTGCATTGTCTCCCAGATATAAAAAGTCGTAGTCTGGTAATTGCTTTCTAATTTCCTTTAGTATGGTAAGTCCTCCATAACCAGAATCGAATATGCCTATTGGGCCGGGTATTTGAGATAACATATCTATTGTTTTAAATGCAAAAAGGGAGATAAGCTTCATTGCTCAGTCTCCCTTTTGTAAACTTTAGAAGCTTTATAGCTTACATTATTATATTCCTAGTTTTGATTTAACTGTTGTAGTTAAGTCTGTACTTTGGCTCGTGTTAATGAAAGGGATTGCAGTTCTTGCTACATCAAAGATATAAGTATATCCTTGTGCATTACCTACATCTTGTATGGCATCATCTAGTTTTTTATAGATAGGAACCATCAATTCATTTTGAGTTTGTTGCATAGTTTCATATGCTTCTTGTTGAAATTGTTCTTGTCTCTGAGCCATGTCTTGTAGTTCTCTTTGTCTTCTTTCTGCTATATTTTGAGGAAGTGAGTCTACAGTTTGTTGGAATTCTTGAAATTTCTTGTTGAATTCCTCTTGTGTTCTTTGCATCTCTTCGCTATACTTTTTCTGTAAAGCTTCCATTTCAGTTTCAGCTTTTTTGAACTCGGGCATAGTCACAATGATTTCTTGTGAATTAAAATGACCAAACTTAAAGGTCTGTGCAAAGAGGCCTACAGGTAAGGCCATTAAAATAATTAATGCGATTTTCTTAAGCATAGTGTATTGTTTATTTTTAATTGTCTTTTTAAAAAAATACGTAATTACAAATGTATAAAATTAATTTGAAATACCTAATCTATTAAGCACCTCATTACTAATATCTATTGTAGGAGAAGCAAAAATAATACTGGTTGCAGAGGCTCTATCGAGGACAACACTGTAGCCTTGACTTTCTGAAAGGTCTTTCACTGCTTGGTATATAGCGTTTTCAATGGGCTCCATAAAAGACTTCTCTTCTTTTCCCATTTCTCCTTCAGGCCCAAAGTATTTTCTTCTGAGTTCTGCTAATTCTTTTTCTTTAGCAATAATTGCTTCTTCTTCTTTTAGCTTTTGTTGTTCGTTTAACTTGCTGCTTTTACTTTGATAGTTCTTGAACAAAGATTCAGCTTGTTCTCCTACTTTTTGAATTTCCTGTTGCCAAACCTTAGCTTTCGCTTCCAGTTTTTCGCTGCCCTCCTTGTATGCTGGAATATGCTCAAGTATATATTCCATATCAATCAGGGCAAACCTTTGTGCATTAGCTGTTATGCTAAGTACAAAAAGAGTAATAAGTATCATTCCAATTTTCTTCATTTTTTCTAACATTAAGAGTTAAAATTCTTGACCTAAGATAAAGTGTATTTGGCTTCCTCCGTATTCTCTTGAACCGAATACTTTGTCAAATCCGTAAGCCCAGTCAATTCCCATCATACCAATCATTGGTAAGAAGATACGTACACCAACGCCAGCAGATCGCTTCATGTCAAAAGGATCAAAGTCTTTGATGTTGTTCCATGCATTTCCTGCTTCTACAAAACCTAATATGTAAATGGTAGAGCTAGGTTCCAGTAAAACCGGATATCTTAATTCCAAGCCTAATCTTGCGTATGCATAACCTTCAGTTCCTCTATAAGGAGTTAAAGAGCTATTTTCATACCCACGAAGAGCAATACTTTCTGTTGCGTAAGTTGAGTATCCAGTCATACCATCACCACCCATATCAAACGTTTCGAAAGGAGATTTTTTGTGTTTGTTATAATGTCCCAATAATCCAAATTCTACACGTGTCATTAGCACCGGTGTTCTTTTATGACGTGCAGGGTCAAGCAGTGGAATATAAGTTTTGGATTTAAATTTCCATTTATGATACTCAATCCACTTGTGCATCTTATTCATATCTTCTGTCTTGGTCTGATCATATTTGCTATAATCTTTACCATCAAAGAGAGAATAAGGTGGAGTTATTTGTGCTGTTAAAGAGAACTCTGAACCCCCTCTAGGATAAAGAGGATTATCTATAGAGCTTCTTGCAAAAGTAATATTCAAGCTGATATTATTACTGTTTCCGTTGGTAACAGGGAAATACATCCAGTCTTTAAGAATATAGCGTTGGTACGATAATTCTGCAGAAAGTGTAAAGTAGTCATCCGGCCATTTCAAACGCTTACCCCAACCTACTGAAACACCAAACATTTTCATGGATTTATCTGGATCGTAGAAGTTCTCAAAACTTGTATAGTTTCCATAATTATACATTCCGGAACCTCCATATATTCCACTATTATACATGTTTTGTAGGTTTTGCATATATGCGTTGTTGTAGTATTGACTACTGATATCTGTTTGTTTAGAGAAGAACATAGATAAAGAGAATGAATTAGGACGTTTTCCTCCAAACCAAGGATCGAAGAAAGATAAACTATACGATTGATAGTATCTAGCATTAGTCTGACCACTTACAGTTAATGTTTGTCCATCTCCTTGTGGCAATATACCTCTGTAGTTTTTGTTTTTTCTAAACAGATTAGGCATTGAGAAGTTGGTGAAGCGCAAGCTTAACTTACCAATAACACCCGTCTGTCCCCAACCTGCCGAGAATTCAACTTGGTCGTTTGCTTTTGATTCTAATTCGTAAGCAATGTCAACAGTACCATTAACTGGGTCAGGTACAATATCAGGCTGAATATTTTCAGGGTCAAAGTGTCCCATTTGCTGTATCTCACGCAAAGAACGCATTAACTCTTCTTTATTAAAGAGTTCACCCGGACGAGTTCTTAATTCACGACGTACCACGTTTTCATAAAGTCTGTCGTTACCATTAATTTTAATTTTATTAATAGTAGCTTGTCTTCCTTCATGGATTCTCATTTCTAAGTCTATAGAGTCGCCTACAATGTTTACTTCCACAGGATCTAGGTTATAGAATAAATAACCATTGTTGTAATATAGGTTACCAATAGCATCATCATCAGTCATTGTTCTTTCCGTTAACAGCTTTTGGTTATAAACATCTCCTTTTTTCATTTGGAGTAATTCATTCAGGTATTCAGATGGGAATAATGTGTTACCTACCCAGTTCACATAGCGCAGGTAATATTTATCACCCTCATCAATATCTAAGTAGATGTTTATTCTGTTCTCAGTTACATGTTCAATACTATCATGAGCGATTACAGCATCTCTATATCCTAATTCGTTGTATTTACCAATAATCAGTTCTTTATCGGCATTGAAATTTTCAGTAACAAACTTTTTGGTTTTGAACCAGTTGCGAACTCTACCCACTTCATTCGTTTTTTTCATCGTTTTCTTCAGTTTTAAGCCTGTTAGAGCCTCATTACCTGTGATGAAAATATTACGAATTTTAATTTTTTCTTTTTTATCGATGTTGACCTCTAAAAAGATTTGGTTTTCTTTATCCGGATCGTTTTTTTGATGAATAAGAACCTCCGCATTCTTGAATCCTTTATCGTCAAAATAACGTTGTATTACCGTTTTTGCACGATTGATTAAGTTTGGTGTTACCTGTCCTCCTTTAACCAAACCCAATTTAGATTCTAAATCTGTTCGTTCAGACTTTTTAACGCCTGAATAATGGATGTCAGAAATCCTAGGGCGTTGTGTAAGGGTTATTTTAAGGTAAATCTTATTATCTACAATCTTCTCTGCAGTTATCTTAGCATCGGAGAAAAGACCATGTTTCCAATATCTTCTAATGGCTTGTGTTATATCATCACCAGGAATAGAGATGGTCTGTCCAACAGAAAGACCAGAAAGGCCAATAAGGACATAATCTTCGTAGTTGGGAACTCCTTCTACCTGTATATCTGCAATTTCATACTTTTTAGGTTTACCCGAATAAAGAATAACTGGTTTTTCCTCATCTTGAGGAGATATGTTTTCTTGTTCTTGTGCAAATACTCCCATAGAGAGATAAAAAAAGCAGATGAATAAGAAGATAATTCGATAATGCATCTATATATAGATTTAGTTTGTTCTTAAATTATTTGTTCTCGTGTTTTACCAAAACGTCTTTCTCGTTTTTGATAGCTTGTTATGGCTTTCTTTAACTCTTCTGCAGAGAAGTCAGGCCAATAGGTATCACAAAAGTAAAGCTCAGTATAAGCACATTGCCATAATAGGTAATTACTTAATCTGAATTCTCCTCCTGTGCGTATTAATAGGTCCGGATCGGGCATATTCTGAGTTGCAAGATGGTTGGATACACACTCTTCAGTGATATCATTAGCATCTAACAAGTTGTCTTTTACTTTTTGTGCAATGATTTTAGCCGCTTCAGTAATTTCCCATCGGGAAGAATAACTCAAGGCTAAGGTTAATTGCATACCTGTGTTGTGTGCTGTATTTTGAATGCAGTTCTTTAATTTTTCTTGTACCCCTTCAGGTAATTTAGACATTTCTCCAATGATTTGAAAAACCATGTTATTCTTTATGAATATTTCTTCGTCTAAAGATGCCACTAAAAGGTTCATTAAGGCATCAATTTCCTCAGAAGGTCTGCTCCAGTTTTCAATGGAGAATGTATAAAGCGTTAAATAACACACTCCCATTTGAGCTGCCTCTTTAGCTATCTCGTGCACGGTGTCAGCACCTGCTTGATGACCATAGCTGCGCTCTTCTCCTTTGAGTTGTGCCCAGCGTCCATTCCCATCCATAATGATAGCAATGTGCTTAGGTATGCCATTTGTTTCGCTTCGTTTAGTCTGCATGAATCGATACTAAATATTATAATAGAAGAGCTTATTCAAAAGGGTTTTTAAATCCCAGCTTATTTACTCGTCCTCTCCAAACTTCATCTTCATTTCCCCAAGTTATCCAAATGAATCCCTTGTCATCAGTAACTGTTGAAGAGTTTTCACGTTTAAAGAAGATTTCTTCAGAAGGGTATAATGTTTTACTTTGGGATACACGCCAGTTAATAGCTTCCTTGGAATAGTAAATGTTTTTATATTCACCTCCGAGCATAAGGAATTGTTTATCTTGATATACAAGAGTTGGTTTTTCCATATAAGGACACGCCTGTTCTATGCTTTCCGGTTTCATTTCAAACCATTCTTTTCCTGTAGTAGTAAACCATGTAAGTGTTGAGTCGTTCACGTGATGTGGCTTACCGGTAGTTATAATTCTTTGTGTTCCTGTTGATGTTGTATAGTCAATGGTTGAAAGATTTTTTAAAGGGAAGGCTTCTTTTACGGTTTCGTAGATGGCCCATTCATTAGAATTGAAAATAGCAAAGCGATTTTCTTCTCCCTCTTTTACTATTCCATAAAGTGCGTCATTGAAACTATAAATCAATGAAGTTACGGTTTTTGTGTTTAACTCAGTGTCTTCTGAAAAATCAATTCCATCGGTTGATGAATAAACTTCTCCTTCTTCTGTGACACCATATATCTTATCATTATGTACTATTAATGATTGAATATCAAGAGAGGAGGGTATCCCACTTAACGATTCACTCACCCAAATCTTTCCATCTTCCAGTGATGATGAGAATGCTACTTCTTTGTTGTATGCTCTTAGCTGACCTTTGAATATAATGGTTTTGTGCTCACCTTTCTCAAACATTTTGTTTGTGAATGTTGTGGAAATTTTAGTCCAGTTCAAAGAATCAGGGTCTTGTTGGTGAACATTTACTGTTATGGTATAATCGCGTTTGTTTACACCATCAGGTGCATGGCTTGTTATTTTTATCGGTTTACGTAAATCAACAGAGTCTGTTGTATAGCTAAAAAGTGTATCTGCAGAGGTAAGATATCCCGGGTAAACTATTTTGTCAATGATTATTTTGTCAATGATTGTGTCAGACTTAAAAGGAAGTGAATCTCTGTTATAAATGGCTCCCTCTATTTGATCTATTGTGAAAAAATATTGCTTGTTGTTAATCTTTGGAAGATTAAAAGAGGTTATAACATCATTTGTACTATACTCTAGTTGTTCATCAGAGTCTAAGCACGATGTAAAAAAAAGAGTACCAGAGAGTACGACTAATATTAATAATGACTTTATTTTCATTGTTCAAATTTAATTGTAAAGTGCAAAAATAGAAACAATTTTTCCTATATTCCACTCTAAAAGGAAGTTTTATGTTTATTTATAATTATAAAGGGCGTTTTACTTCATAAGCAGCCTTTAGCTTTGGTAATTATAGTATATATTATAATTGACACCAAAATGTTTTTCTTCAGTTCTGACAAAGCTTCCTTTGATTTGAGGAGCAGGAATACCACGAATCAATGTGTCTTTACTCCTTTCAATGTGTATCTCATCCCATAGATTGGCTTCAATAAAGGATTGGTGCAGAGAGCTACCTCCTTCAACCAGTAGGGAACTTAGGTTTCTTTTGTGTAATTCTTTCACTATTTGGTTTAAAATGTCTTTTTCAAAATCAATGGTAATATAGGTAAGATTTTTTGAAGACTCTTTTACTCGTGCTGTAAAAACATAGGTCTGAATCGTTTTGTCAAACAAGTGTAAGATAGGTCTGGGTAGTCTTAATGTCTGATCTATAATTACTCTTACAGGATTTTCTCCAGCCCAGTTTCTTACATTTAATATAGGATTGTCTAGTAAAGCAGTTTGAGTGCCTACCATAATAGCTGAAGCTTCGCTTCTTTTCTTGTGCACAATCATATTTGTTAATTGTGTGGACAGTTTGGCGGGAGTTCCATCTTTCCTGATCCGGTCAATATATCCATCGGCTGATTCTGCCCATTTCAATGTGATGTACGGACGGTGATGAATCTGGTTTTTGAAGAATTTTCTGTTCAATGCTTCACACTCTTTCTCTAGAACTCCTGAAATCACCTCTATGCCAGCTCCTTCCAGTTGCTTAATACCCATTCCTGATCGTTCTCTAAAAGGGTCTTTAGCTCCAATAACCACGCGTGGTATCTTATGGTCAATAATAAGTTGACTGCAAGGAGGTGTTTTTCCAAAATGTGAACAAGGTTCAAGATTAACATAGAGAGTGGATTGAGAAAGTAAATCCTTGTTTTTTACCGAATGAATGGCATTCACTTCTGCGTGTGGCATACCTGCTTTTAGATGATACCCTTCACCTATTATCGTGTCGTTGTGAACTATTACTGCTCCTACCATAGGGTTAGGTGACGCTGTGCCTAATCCGTTCTGTGCTAGTTGTAAGCATCTCCAGATGTATTTTTCTTTTTCCATAATGTGTAAGAGTTATGAACAATTTGTACTTTTGTGTTATGAAAAATAATATTCATCCCATTTTTACACAAATTACAGAAAGCTTAAAAGATTTATATCCCCCTGAGGAAATTAAAAGTATAAGTAAAATAATTTGTGAAGATTTATTGGGTCTCAATTATCTTTCTCTCTATTTAGACAAAGATATTATAATATCCGATAAACAAAAGCAAGATTTGATTTCAATTCTTAATCGATTGAAAACTTTTGAACCGATACAGTACCTTGTTAAGGAGGTACAATTTATGGGGCATACTTTTTTTGTCGACTCCGGTGTTTTGATTCCAAGACCGGAAACAGAGTATTTAGTAGAGCTTATATTGAAACAGGAGGGGGATGCGAAAACTTTTTTGGACATAGGTACAGGTAGTGGTTGCATAGCTATCTCTTTGGCTAAAGGTTTGCCTAAATCTACTGTAGATGCATGGGAAATATCTGACAGAGCAATACAAATTGCAAAGAAGAATAATCAAAAACTAAAAGCAGGGGTAACTATAAAGAAAAGAGATGTTTTCCAGTCTTTAACGGAGACCTCTCTTTATGATGTGATTGTGAGTAATCCTCCCTATATAACAGAAAAAGAGCGAAAGAAGATGGAACCTAATGTTCTGGAGTGGGAACCGGATTTAGCTCTTTTTGTTCCAGACGCTAAGCCTTTGTTGTACTATGAGCAAATAGCTAAAGTTGCGAGAGATCTTTTAGTAGTAGGTGGTGTCCTCTATTTTGAAATTAACTCTCTTTATGGACAAGAGACTGTTGATCTGTTGGTAGAATCAGGTTTTGTTCATGTGGAAATAATCAAGGATTTATATGGTTGTGATCGTTTTATACGTGCTGAACGATGAATAAAAAAAATAAAACCTACACTCAAGCATTGAATCGTGTAGCTGCTTATTGCTCCAAGGCTGAACGTTGCAGAGGGGATATTATGCAACGTCTTCAAAAATATGAACTCTCTTTTTCAGAACAAGAGGAGATAGTAGATTGGCTTGTGAAGGAAAACTTCTTGAATGAAGAACGATATACTAAGGCTTATGTCAATGATAAGGTGCGCTTTTCTCGCTGGGGGCGTTTGAAAATTAAGCAAGGGCTAATGCAAAAGAAGATTCCGGAAATTATGATTGATGAAGCTTTGGGTGAGATTGATGAGCAGATTTATACTGAAAATCTCCTTGTATTGGCTAATAAAAAAATGAAAGAGTTGCAAGGAGAGGACAGGTATGTGTTTCAGAGTAAGTTAATAAAGTATTTGGGTAGTCGTGGTTTTTTCTATTCGGAAATAGAGGAAGTATTATCTAAAAATGGACTGATTCCAGATAATATATGGTAAAAAAACCACAACAAAAGGAATATCTTATAAAAAAGAGTAAAAGTCGTCCTAAATATTGAAATTGATGAGCTTTCTTTTTCTCAAATTGATTGATATTCTGTATTTTTGTAGTTCATTATCAAAACACATAAAATAACATTTCAATAAAGTATGGAAAAGTTAGAGAAGTTATTTGCAGATAAGCTATTGAAAATAAAGGCGATAAAATTACAACCGGCGAACCCGTTTACTTGGGCTTCCGGATGGAAATCTCCTTTTTATTGTGATAATCGTAAAACACTATCATATCCTTCTCTTCGTAATTTTGTTAAGATTGAAACAACAAGATTGATTTTAGAGAACTTTGCTCAAGTGGATGCAATTGCCGGTGTAGCTACCGGAGCAATTCCCCAAGGAGCATTGGTTGCTGACATGCTTAATTTACCCTTTGTATATGTACGTTCCACTCCAAAAGATCATGGATTGGAAAATCTGATAGAAGGCGAACTTCGTCCCGGTATGAATGTAGTTGTTGTTGAAGACTTAATTTCAACAGGTGGTAGTAGCTTGAAAGCTGTTGAGGCTATTCGTCAAGATGGTTGTGAGGTCATTGGATTGATTGCTTCATTTACTTATAATTTTGATGTTGCTGAAAAAGCTTTCAAAAAGGCTAAAGTTCCATTGGTTACTTTAACTAATTACAAAGCCGTTATCGAAGAGGCTGTTCGTTCAGGTTACATCAAACAGGAAGATGTTCATCTATTGGATGACTGGAGAAGAGATCCGGCCAACTGGGATGCAGAGTAGAACAGACAGAGAGAAATAGAAATAAATGAAGTAAAAAGAACTTGTCGATTGGAGTGTCCTTTCAATAAGTTCTTTTTTTATATGTAGATTAAACCTATGGCAAAATTTGAAAGTAGTGTAAAAACAATAGCTAGCTCACAAGAGAAGGTATATGATTTCTTATCCGATTTAACGCACATTGAGGCCTTTAAGGGGCAGATTCCGGAACATTTAGTTAAAGACTTAAGTTTTGATTCCGATTCCATTGCATTGAGTGTGGCTCCTATTGGTAAAATTACGTTTAATATTATTGAGAGAGAGCCTCACAAGTGTATCAAGTTTCAGGCTTCTAATTCTCCTGTACCTTTAGATTTGTGGGTTCAAATTGTAGCTATAGAGGAGAATAGTTGTAAAACAAAGATAACTGCGGGTGTAGAGGTTAATCCTTTTATGAAGGGGATGATTCAAAAACCCATTTCAGACGGATTGGAAAAAATGGTTGAGCTTATTGCAAACCTTCCATACTGATATTTAAGAAGAATTGTTATGGCACAAAAACTTTGGGAAAAAAACACACAAGTTAACAAAAGAATTGAGGAATTTACCGTTGGTAAGGATAGGGAGTTAGATCTTTATCTGGCAAAGTATGATGTCTTGGGGTCTATGGCACATATTACTATGCTCCAAGAAATAGGACTGTTGGAAAAACAAGAATTGGTTGTCCTTCTGGAAGAACTCAAAGGCATTTATAGATCGGCTGAAGAGGGAAACTTTGTCATTGAGGCTGGAGTGGAAGATGTCCATTCTCAAGTTGAATTGTTACTCACTCAAAAATTGGGGGATGTAGGAAAGAAAATTCATAGTGGTCGTTCCCGAAATGATCAGGTGTTACTCGACCTTAAGCTGTTTACTCGCTCCCAGCTGAAAGAGGTGGTAGAGGCAGTGGAAGTTTTATTTCACGAACTGATGACTCAAAGTGAGCGTCATAAGGATGTGCTAATGCCGGGCTACACCCATTTACAAATAGCTATGCCCTCTTCTTTTGGGTTATGGTTTGGTGCTTATGCAGAGAGTTTGGTGGACGACTTGCAGTTTGTTTTGGCTGCTTATAAAATGTGTAACAGGAATCCGTTAGGGTCAGCTGCAGGTTATGGTTCTTCTTTCCCCTTAAACAGAACGTTAACCACTCAGTTACTTGGTTTCGATTCTATGAATTATAATGTGGTTTATGCACAGATGGGGCGAGGGAAAATGGAACGTAATGTCTCCTTTGCTTTGGCTTCCATAGCTGGTACTTTGTCGAAAATGGCTTATGATGCTTGTTTGTATAATAGTCAGAATTTCAGCTTTATCAAACTGCCTGATGATTGTACCACCGGCTCCAGTATAATGCCTCATAAGAAAAACCCGGATGTTTTTGAATTGATTCGTTCTAAATGCAATAAAATTCAGGCTCTACCTCAAGAGATTACCTTGATGATAAACAATTTACCCTCCGGCTATTTCAGAGATCTGCAGTTGGTAAAAGAGGTGTTTATTCCGGCTTTTGAGGAGTTGTTGGATTGTTTACACATCACTACTTATATTATTAAGGAGATGGTGGTTAATAAAGATATTCTTTCGGATGAGAAGTACCTGTCTATTTTTAGTGTGGAGGAGGTGAATCGCTTGGTGCTCAAAGGAGTTCCATTTAGGGATGCCTATAAACAGGTAGGACTAGCTATTGAGCGAGGTGATTTTAATCCATCAATTGAGGTTCATCATACACACGAGGGGAGTATTGGCAATTTATGTAACGACAGGATTACGCTTCTTTTCGAAAAGGTGGTTAATGACTTTCATTTTGAGCAAATTGTTCAGGCAGAGCATAAGCTCTTAAACCGTTAGGCCTCACTTTTAACGGGAGAAGAAAAAATAAATATATTTTCTTTCTAAAATATTTGGTGGTAATAATGAAACCCCTTATATTTGCACCGTTAAATAAAACGCGGAAATAGCTCAGTTGGTAGAGCACAA
>CAZGUI010000009.1:0-74090 GCA_964528875.1 uncultured Bacteroides sp.
TGTAAAGAAAACGATGTGGATTGTAACACTTTTTTAACTGTTATCAACTTCATTGAAGAGGGTTCCTGCCGCATTGATGAAACAGCCGAATTATCAATTCCTACGCTAGTAAATTACTTAAAGAACTCACACTCCTATTTTTTAGACTTTGCACTACCAATTATTCGGGAGAAGTTGGTAAAAGCTATTTCAGGAGAAGAAAAAAGTGATATTGACTTCTTGATTATTCAGTTTTTCGACAACTATATGCAAGAGGTGGATAAACATATGGGATATGAGGATCACACGGTATTTAAGTATGTTGAAGGCCTATTAAAGGGAGATATACTAGATAACTATACCATATCCACATATTCCAAGCATCATGATTTGGTAAATGAAAGACTAAGAGAACTAAAGAATATCATCTTAAAATATCGTACATCTGAAAGTAATAACAACCAAATGTTTGCTGCTTTATTCGATATATATAGCTGTGAAGCAGAATTAGAATCTCATTGTAAAGTTGAAGATTACATTTTCACTCCTGCTATTTTGGAGCTAGAAAAAAAGATAAAAGAGAATGAAAAATAAACAGACACTACACATAGCTATAGCCGAGAGTTCTGTCATTATTCGAGGAGGTTTATCCACTGCTCTAAAACAATTGCCTAATCTTAATTTCCAAATTGTTGAGTTAGCAACTCCACAAGCGTTAAAAGTATGTCTGGATACTCAATCCATAGATATTCTTTTCATCAATCCTCATTTTGACTCTTTCTTTAATGTCGATTCATTTAAAGAGGAATATAAAGGAAAAAAGATTCATCTAATAGCTCTACAGACTACATTTATCAACAACAATATTGTTAGTAAATACGATCAGAGCATCTCTATTTTTGATGATTTAAAACAATTGAGTAGTACCATAGATAAACTGCAAGATATTTTACCCGACACAGAGCTGGATGATTCATTAAGCGATCGGGAAAAAGAAATATTAATCTGCATTGTTCGTGGAATGACAAACAAAGAGATTGCCGATTATCTAAACATATCCATTCATACTGTGATTACTCATCGTAAAAATATCACAACCAAATTACAGATTCATAGCGTATCGGGATTAACCATATATGCTATAGTCAATAAACTGATTTCTTTAGATGAAATAGATGTAATTGATTAATTACATCTATTCTTCTATTGGAGTTAACCGAACCAAGAAGTTATAATAATCACCCTCAATCAACTTTTCTACTTTGAACTTATAATAAGTTGCAGCCCCTTCTAACGTATCAAAATCAAGATACAACCATGTATAAGGATTACCTTTCACCTTTCCATATTGCAAAGAGAATTCTACTTCTCCAAAATAATGATTGTCATCACTGCTAAAAAGCAGACTACCATCTTCCTGTTCATACAGATAACTCAAATCACTTGAATCCATCAAAACATTACCTCCCGGAGCTAATAATTGACGAACCCTTTGAAAAAAATGAGGAAGGTTTTCTAGCCGTTCAATGATGCCCGACCCATTCATTAACATTAAAAGAGTGTCATATTTCTCTTGAAAAGTAGTATCAAAGAAATTAATAGCACGAGCTGAAATACCTTGATCTCTCATAACCTCCACAGCAAACCCGGATACATCAATAGCCTCAACGGTCTTCCCCATTTGTTGTAACGCTAAAGCATGACATCCACTACCAGCTCCAACATCTAAAACACGTCCTTTAGCAAGCTTTAAAGCCTCTTGTTCCACAGTAGGCATTTCTTCAAAACTTCTGAAAAGAAAATCAACCGGCATCTCATCTTCCTCAAACTCAGGAGAAAATACACGAAGAATATCTGCTCTCTTGTGATAGTAAAAATCCTTTATGGCACACCCCATAGGGTCTTTATCTGGTAGTAATATTGTTTTATTCATATAAATGATATAGCCCTTAACCTTTACTGAAAAATCAGCAAAGATTAAGGACCATTAATTATTTAGTTCTGTTTCAGGCTATTTTTTTAAAGGTAAAACCTCTATCCAATAGTTATCGGGGTCGTTTATAAAATACAACCCCATATCGTGATTCTCATAACAAATAACTCCCATCTCTCGATGATACTCTCTGGTCACATCGTAATCCCCGGGAACTCTTAAACAAAGATGAAACTCATTTTCACCTAAGTCATAGGGTTGTGGATGATCTCTTAACCAAGTCAGCTCTAAAAAGAAACCGGTTGTTTCATCTGTAAGGTAAACCAAAATATAAGAACCATCTTTAGCTTCTTTACGATGATGCTCTTTTAATCCTAGAGCTTTATCGTAAAAAGTAAGACTTTTATCTAAGTCGGTAACGTTTATATTGAAATGATCAAAACGTGCTTTAATAGGATTTGACATAATCAATTAGAATTTTAATCTATGTAAATAATTATTTAACCCATACATTGGTAATCTCTCCAATGTACATCTTATGTAGTTGTTTACCTATCCACTCCTCTTTCAGTTTATCATCAACCAAAGCCTCGGGAGTTAATGTTTGCGACACCATTTTTTTACACTCAATGATTAACCAAGCCTCTGAGAAAGCTTTTGCTCCGTTAGGTGTGGTTATCGGAGTTAATCCGGTGGCTTTCACCTTATCAACATTTTTACCGGAGTTACTGCCTGTATACTGTAATTGCTCACGATAGGCTTCTGTATAGAATGAAATGGTGTAATAATCCCCACGCTCCATCAACTGATAAGTAAAACGTGTAGGATAGATAAAGCAAGTTGCCGTTGGACGTTCATATAGACGCCCCAGACCACCCCAGCTGGCAGTCATCATATTAAATTGTTGAGAGTCTCCGGCAGTAATTAACATCCAATCTAACTCTAACATCTTTATAATGTTTCCGGGAATCTTATGAGGATCAACAGATGTAAAACCGGTTAACGTTGCAGGCTCTGCCTTAGTAGCAGGGGTTAAAGCTACCATAGGAGTAGTGGAAGGCTCTGCATCTTTCACTACTACGGGAACAGTTACAGGCGCTTGAACAACTTCTTGTGTTTTTACAGGAACCACAACAGGAGCATCCACAGTAACCGGAGAAGCAACAGTACTCACGGCAGTAGTTGAAGATTTCTCAGTAATCACATTGGAGCTTTGACCTAAAGCCAATGCAACATCTTCAAAAAACTTGTCCATATAATCAACAGTATGCCTACGGAACTTTGCTAAACCTCTGGATAACTTTGTTTTTTTCTTATTCAAAGCAAATTCATCAGTAATCCATTCTTCAGCAGGATAGACCTCTTCCTCATAGTCGTACTTTATTCGTTCAATACTAACCTCACAAGCCTCATCAGTACATTTTGCCACCACATTATACTCCATCATCGAACGATCAAGTGATAAAAATGAAGATTGAAAGACTAAATATTCTTGTCCTAAACCGGCAATTTCTCCTTTATCTTTATCAGCAAAAAGAATACGTCCATCCTGATCTCCCTCTTTTAATCTTTTCTCTAACCAGTTTAACATACGGTTGTAGACTTCCTCTTTAGCTATTCCTTTAACGGAATAATCTCTTGAAAAAACCACTTTTCCATCAATCACAGGAACGGCACCCTCGAGGTATTTTCTATCGTCGGCCTTTAAACTGAAAGAAAATGCTGTCATAAAAACAAACAGCATAACATACTTCAATGACTTCATATTATTCTATTTTAAATTGTTGTCCTTTTTCGGTTATCGTTAAAAATCTTACTTTTTGTTGCTCTGCCACCTCTTTAAAAGCATTGGCTGCTTCGTATTGTCTGCCAAAATGCATAGGTACAAATACTTTTACCTTTATAGCTTCAATAAACTGCTTGGCTCCTCTAGCATAATCGGTACCCATTCTGTTATCTACAGGAAACATAGCCAAATCAATAACAGACACATCTTTCTTCAAATCGGCTAATTCTTGTAAAAAGTTATTTTCAGCTATTGTGCTCTCTTCTTTGGGAGATTCATCTCTCCAGTGCCAGTTATTCAAATCGCCTGCATGAAAAATACTTTTATTCTCTAGTTTAATCCGGAAAGAAACTCCTGAATCTGTTGACCCAAACGCTTTAACGCTTAGCAATTCATCTTTAAAAGTATCTCCTTTAGCTAAAAAAACAGCATCGTCTTTAGTGGCAAGTTTTTCATCTAATATATCATGACCAAAAAGATAAGTAATCTCAGGATGAATATCTTTCCATTTCAATATTTCCGGATTAAAATGATCTCCATGGCTATGAGAAGAAAAGACATAGAGAGGTTTTTTTCTATGAAGAAAATATTCATGAACTAAGCCTTTTTCATAAATGGGAGACTCAACATCTTTCCAATAATCAAAGATTAAAGTACAAGTCTCAGACTCAAGTGCAAAAGCACTATGAAAAATATAGGTTAGCAGCATGAATGATTCTTAGTTTAATACTTTACAATAATACACAAAATAGTAAGTGAGACAAAAGGAATAGTTGTTTAATTTCAAGGAGCCAATCGATTTATAGTCCACTGATCTTTTTCGGTTAACTCATATAAAAAGCGATCGTGCAACCTGCTGGGTCTTCCTTGCCAAAACTCTATGCGAGCAGGAACAACTCCATAGCCACCCCAAAAATCAGGGCGTTCAATCTCTTTGGTTATCCAGCGAGATGATTCTTGCATAAACTTACGCAATAAAAAGAAACGACTGGGTATGGGTTGACTTTGTGGAGAAATACGGGCTCCTATTCTGCTTCGATAAGGACGTTTGTTAAAATAAGCATCGGAAACCTCTGAAGGTAATTTATGGGCTATCCCCTGAACGTGCACCTGTCGCTCCATTTCGTGCCACAAGAAAGTAAGTGCTATGTGTGGATTTTGAGCCAACTGCATCCCCTTATTACTAAGGTAGTTGGTATAGAAAACAAATTCCTCATTTTCCACCCCTTTTAACAAAACAGTTCGTGAAGAGGGATACCCTTCGGGAGATACCGTACTTACCAATACAGCTGTAGGTTCGTTTACCTGAGTATCTATGGCTTGTTGAAGCCACTGATCGAAAAGATCAAAAGGATTAGCGGGTAAACTCTCTCTGGTAAGAGCTCCTTTGATGTAATCTTTTCGAATGGATTGCAATTCAGTTTTCATATCTATTGATGTTCTTCCGGTAAAAAGACTTCATTTTCCAGTTTTTTATTCTCACTAAAGTCTTTAATGTTTTGTAGCGTGGTATGAGCTATATTTGCCAATGCCTCTTTAGTAAAAAAAGCTTGATGAGAAGTTACAATCACATTATTAAAAGATAAAAGTCGAGCTAACACATCATCATCAATAATGCTTTCCGATTTATCTTCATAAAAATAATCTCCTTCTTCCTCGTAAACATCTAATCCGGCACAGCCCACTTTTTTATTCTTTAAGGCATCAATCAAGGCATTGGTGTGAATTAACTGACCTCGGCCTGTGTTAATAATCATCACCCCATCTTTCATTTTACTAATGGAATAATCGTTGATTAAATACTTGGTCTCTTCGGTTAACGGACAATGCAAAGATATAATATCCGAACTATGATAGAGTTGATCTAAAGAGGTATATAAGACCTGATTTTCTCTAGCAAAGTTATAATCCGGATAAGGATCATAAGCCAAGATATTTACTCCGAATCCTCGCAATATTTGAATTAGTATTTTTGCTATTTTCCCCGTGCCAATGATTCCTGCTGTTTTTCCATGCATGTCGAAACCCAATAACCCGTTGAGTGAAAAATTCCCATCCCGAGTACGCCAAGTAGCACGTGGAATTTTACGATTCAACGCCAGCATCAATGCAACCGTATGCTCTGCAACTGCATAAGGAGAATAAGCCGGTACACGAACCACTTTTATATCATAATCGTGAGCCGCCTTTAAGTCCACATTATTATATCCTGCACAACGTAAGGCCACTATTTTTACTCCATTTTGAGCAAGTGTTTTAATGATTTCCCGGTTAGCCAAATCGTTTACAAAAATGCAAACAGCATCAGCCTCTTTAGTTAGAATAATATTATTCTGATTCAAAGTACCTGTAAAAAACTTCATTTCAAAGTTGAACTTCTTGTTTCTTTCTTCAAAAGATTCTATATCATAAGGCTTAGCTCCAAAAAAAGCAATACGCATTTTCATCTCGTCTATTTTTTTATTTTCATTCTATTTATAGATTAACAATTAGGTGAATTGTATTGTTCTTTTATTCGCTTGTTTTTCATTATAAGCACTCCCCATATAGTTGCAGAAGCAATTATTAACAATTAAAAGAATCGATTACCAGTAGGAAAAATAAGCTCTAAAAGCTTCCTAATCCACTTATTTATAATATCTTTGCGCTTTCAAACTCAAATTAATGTATATATGAGAAAATTAATTCTAAGTATTGTTTTAATCATAACTGTTTCACTTCCAACCTTTGCGGGAGGATTATTAACCAATACAAATCAGCATATTCTATTTTTAAGAAATATAGCAAGAGGTGCATCTACTGAAATTGACGCAGCCTATTCTAACCCGGCAGGCTTGGCTTATTTAAGTCGCAACGGATTTCATTTATCTCTAAATGGACAAAGTGCATTTCAAACACGTACCATCCATTCCACCTTCAAACCATTTATAGGTTTTGGAGGAGAGGAGACTAAAATTTTCAAAGGGGAGGCATCCGCACCTTTTGTTCCGAGTCTTTTTGCGGCTTATAAAACCAACAAGTGGGTGTTTTCCGGACATTTCGCTATTGGAGGGGGTGGTGGAAAAGCCACATTTAATCAAGGACTGGCTTCCTTTGAATCGCAAGTAGCCATGATTCCTTCAATGCTTAATGAAAAATTCCCCGGAACTAATCAATACAGTGTCAATAGCTACATGAGGGGATCGCAAATGATTTATGGCTTGCAACTAGGTGCTACCTACAAAGCCACAGAGCATATTTCAGCTTATGTAGGGGTACGCGTAAATTATGTAACCAATAATTACACCGGTCACTTAAGAGATATCAAAGCAAATCTGCAAGGAGGTCCTATGATAAATGTAAGTGATTTTTTTGGAAATCTATCTAGCACACTATTAACTCAATCCGAAGCTGCAGCTCAAGCAGGAGAAAACGAAAAAGCAGAGGCTTTACTTCTACAATCAAAAGAAGCAGGAGCTACAGCTCAACTAACGGGAGACAAAGAACTAAATGTAGATCAGACCGGTTGGGGAGCTACACCTATTATTGGTGTTCATTTTAATTATGGCAAATGGAACGTAGGTGTAAAATATGAAATGAATACTAAACTGAACATCGAGAATAAAACCAAAATAAACACGACCGGTGTGGCTGATTATGACCAAGGAATCAACACTCCTCACGACATCCCCAGCTTACTCTCCATAGGAGCTTCTTATCAAGTTTTACCTACATTAAAAGCATCAGTAGGATATCATCACTACTTTGATAAGAATGCAAAAATGGCAAATGGTAAACAGAAATTCATCAAGAATGGTACCAATGAATACCTGGGTGGTTTAGAGTGGGATGTAGTAGATTGGGCTCAACTAAGTGCCGGTATACAACGGACACGTTACGGTGTAGGTGATAATTATCAAAGTGATATTAGTTTTGCTATCAGTTCCTTTTCTTATGGTCTAGGTGCAGGATTTAAAATTACTCCAAACTTAAAGTTAAACATTGCATACTTTTGGACAAATTATAATGATTATAATAAGGTATCAGACAGCTATAATGGTATAAAATTACCCGATGGCACGGGAATACCCGGTTCCGACAGATTTACTCGCACCAACAAAGTTTTTGGTATTGGAGCAGACTATACTTTTTAAGACATAAAACACGCTTTACCGGGTGTGGTAATATATCCCAACAAAAAATCCTCAAACCATAATGTGTTTGAGGATTTTTTATTGTCTTCTATTTTTTAGGTAAAACAAGAGTAAAAAAGGTCTAGGACCGAAGGCCTGTCGGTCTAGGAGAGAACAGTCGTCGGTCTAGGACCAAGACCCTTTTGGTCCTAGACCGACAAAAAACAGGGTTTCTTCTCCTATTTTTCAAAGAATACCCATAAAACTATTTTTTTAAAGAAGAGGAAACGGAAGAGTTTTCTCCAACGACCAAACTTCTTTTTTTTTAACAAAACGAATCATATGAAGTAAATAGTTACGTAAACTTTTTCATTCTTAGCTTTAGATCAAGCGACTTGAACTAATATATACAAAAGCCATACATAACTCCCACCAAAGGAATATATAACCAGATCTTCTTAGTTAGCAACTAAATTTTATTATTTTTGTAAGAACACAAATATAAATTCATCATTAAAATGAATAAAACAAAGTCCATATACACTTTATCCATCATAGCAGTTATCTTCGCATTAACTCCTTATTTAATGGGAAGTAGCACGTTAGAAGAACACAATGACTCACATAAAGAAAAGTCTTCCACTCCCAACGTGCCTAAAGAGATTACTTTTGCCGGAGAACGTATAACTTTTGACCGATATGATAAACGGGAGAAAATGGATAGAGAACTGATTTCTTTTTGTTTTATGCATACAAATAGTCATTTGATAATAAAAAGAGCCAATCGTTATTTCCCTGTGATAGAACCTATCTTAAAAGAAAACAACATTCCTGATGATCTAAAATACTTAATGGTCATTGAAAGCTCAATGAATCCTTTTGCTCGCTCAGTGGCAGGTGCAGCAGGATTTTGGCAGTTTATGCCGGCAACAGGCAGAGAATATGGATTAGAAGTAAATAAAAACATAGATGAGCGTTATCACATAGAGAAATCGACTGTGGCAGCCTGCAAATACCTGAAAGATGCTTATGCCAAATTTGGAGATTGGATATCTGCTACTGCATCATATAACGCTGGGCAAGCACGCATTGCAACTGAATTGCAAAAACAAGGTGTTAAAGATGCTTCAGAACTATGGTTAGTGGAAGAGACTTCTCGATACATCTATCGCATATTAGCAGCTAAACTCTTTTTCCAAAACCCACAACAATTTGGTTTTCATATAAAAAAAGAACAATTATATCCACCATTAGAATATAACGAATATACAACTACAACAGGAATAGCCAATCTGTCCACCTTTGCCAAACAACAAGGAGTTACGCTGGCATTATTAAAAGATTTCAACCCTTGGTTAAGAGAAACCAGCTTAGAGAACCGTAGTGGAAGAACCTATAAATTGAAAATCCCAAATCAAAAAGGGTTATCATATAACCCCAAAGATATTGTACCCTATAATAAAAACTGGGTTATACATTAATAGTTAGTATGCTTATGGAATGGGAACATATACTTAGACTCGTAATGGCCGGCATCTTTGGAGGAATCATAGGACTCAACAGAGAATACCGGGCAAAAGAAGCAGGATACAGAACTCACTTCTTAGTTTCACTGGGAAGTGCTCTATTAATGATTGTTTCTCAATATGCCTTTTTTGATTTAGCAAAAGAAAAAGGCTATTCTGTTGATCCCGGACGTATTGCAGCCCAAGTAGTAAGTGGCATTGGTTTTCTAGGAGCCGGCACAATTATATTACACAAGCATTTTGTACGTGGACTGACTACAGCTGCAGGTGTATGGGCCACAGCAGGCATAGGTCTAGCAGCAGGCGCGGGGATGTATATGATAAGTATAGCGGCTACTATATTAACGTTAATTGGTTTAGAAGCATTGGGCTTAGTTCTCAAACAAGTTGGAAGAAGAAACTCAGCTTTAGTTTTCTCTACATCTAATCCGGAAGAGATAAAACAAACCATTAATTTACTGGTGGCAAACAAATACCTTATAGTGTCTTACGAACTAACAGAAACAAGTACAGACTTACTTACTGTAACGGTTCTTCTGAAATCGCCAAAAGATTTTGGAGAGGGAGAATTGCTAAACTTACTACATAAAAACTCCAATATCAATATTCTTAAAGTGGAGTAAACTCATAAAACAAAAAGCAGAAACAATTAACTATTTCTGCTTTTTATAACGTTTTCCTAAAAAGTAAATAATTTAGGCTTTTGTTGAGTCTAAAGATACTTTACGGAATTCTTTTAAAGCTTTTTCAATTTCAACTGATGCTTTACGAGCACGAGTTCCAGCAGCTTTATTTCCATTTTCAATTTGAGCGTTAGCATCTTTATTAAAATCTGCCATCAACTGATTTACTTTTTCTACAAGTTCTTTCATAATATAAAAGTTATTAATTAGTTGTTAGTAACTACGAGCAAATGTACACTCTTTAATCAAAATACCGAATTAAACAGAGTAGAATTTTACAAAAACAGCTTAAATATGCATAAAAAGGGCGATCAAGGATGTTTTTTTCCTATTTTTGAAACATGGAAGAGAGAAAAAAACACTCTGGTAAGCACCTACAAGGCTTAATATTGGAGGGTGAACATACCCAACAAGACTTTAAATTTGAAATTTCTGATGCTAGAAAAATAGCTAAAACACTATCTGCTTTTGCGAATACCTTAGGTGGAAGGTTGCTTATTGGTGTAAAAGATAATGGAAATATCTCAGGAATTCAATTAGACGAAGAGGAATATATGATTGAAGCTGCAGCAGATTTATATTGCAGGCCCAAACTAAACTACTCCATTGAAGATGTTGAGATAAATGGAAAAAACATTTTAATTGTAGAGGTCAAAGAAAGTAAAAAAAAGCCAATTTACGCACTAGATGAAAACAAGAAGAAATTAGCTTATATTCGCATTAATGATGAAACAATGTTGGCTACTACTCTTCATCTACAATTATGGAGATTAGGTAGAAAAGAAAAGGGTGAATTTATAACTTATACAGAACAAGAACACGAACTGCTATTGTACTTAAAAGAGAGAAAATCACTTTCATTAAATCAGTTCTACAAACGTACCAAGCTTCCTAAACGTAAAGCTGAATTCTTATTGGCTAAATTCATTCAGTTTGAGGTTATTGAACTGTTCTACAAAGACAAAAAATTCAGAATAAAACTTAAAGAGTAAGTTTACTGTTAAGAGCCAATAGAAATAGGTAAACATTTTAGTATCTTTGCATAATTAATATTTCACAGAAAAATAAAAGAATAGTATGGGCTTTTTTTCAAGAAAAAAAACAAATTCAGTAGACAATGTAGAAGACTTCATGATGTTGATACGTGTTTACTTTCAATCTGTTATTGCACTGAATAACGGTATAACAAATCTTAGAGCACTACCTGATCTGGCTAATTATAAACGCTTATTTAAAGTACCTACAGAAAAAGGTAAGTTAGGATTAGGCGAAAAATCGGCAGCAAAAAAAATGCTCAAAGAAGATTACGATCTTTCAGACAACTTCTTCAAAGAGGTCGATTCATCAATTCGTAAAAATTGCCGTTCTCAAAACGATGTTCAGTCATATCTATTTATGTTTCAAGGTTTCACAAACGACTTAATGATGCTAATAAGCAACTTAATGCAGTGGAAAATGAGAATACCCAGTCGTTTCAGAAAGACCTTATATAATGCAACGAAAGAAACAGTACACGAAATATCAACCAAGTCTTTTTTCAAAAAAGATGATGTGCATAAAACAGCAATGGCTGTTCAACAATATAAAGAGAAATTAAATTACACAGAAGAGTGGATGACTGAGTTTGTTTTCAACACGATTATATTGGCAAAGAAAGAAGCAAAGAACAAAAAGAAAGAAAAAAAGTAAGTTTAACTTAGTTTAAGAATACTGATTATACAACGCAGAAAGAGAACATTTAAGCACGATGTTCTCTTTCTTCTTTTTAAATATTTACAAAACAAAGGGATTTAACTCACTGGTTTATCAGCAGATAACTCTTAAAAGTGAGATATTTTTCGTATATTTATCAACTGACAAAATTATATTTACATTTAAACGAAGAAAGATCAAAGCGTATGATTCAAAAAAAATTGCTATCACTTACTCTCACAGAAGTACATAATTTATTCCAAGAAAATTTCCAAGCTATAGTTTCCGATGCAAAAAACAGTACCTCTATAGAACAATTTAAACAAAAGTTCACCCATTGGGTACAAAACAATTTTTTAGAGGAAAATGAAAGAAAGAAACAGCTACAACTTTTAATAGATTATGATGGAGAAGCAATTCATGAATTATCACACGACGAGATAAGAACAATAAGAACTCTCTCAATTTTTTGGGACTTCTTAAAGAATCCTCTCACGGGAAAGAAATCACATATTGACTTTTTTATTGATTTTTACCAACTCTTATCAGATACTAAAAGTACGATTCCAAGATATACCAAACAGGATTTACAGCAACACATGAATCGCTGGTCTAACGGCTTAAATGCAGAAGTACAAACGATAAGAAAAGAGAATAAAAGACGAATTATTCATCATCTCATTGAGAAAATCGAATTGAGAGGCTCAGGTTCTTCACGTTTTAAATTTCATGAAGGAGCTACATATCAAGAGAAAATAGATCAAATAAATATCTGGTGGGAAGATTATCGTTTTCATCTGGCTTTAGCCATTCGTAAACCTGATGAGCTAAACCGCTGGTTAAATTACTCACTTTCCGATGAAACTCTTTTTGTATTAAAAGCAGCCAAAGAGAAAGGAATGCCATTTTTCATCACCCCATATTATATCTCTCTTCTAAATACTGAACAGCAAGGTTATGATGACATAGCCATCCGAAGTTACATCTTATACTCTTCTCATTTAGTTGAAACCTATGGCACCATCAGAGCTTGGGAAAAAGAGGACTTAGTGGAACCGGGTGAGCCCAATGCTGCGGGTTGGATTTTACCTAGCAGAAGTAACATCCACCGACGTTATCCTGAGGTGGCAATTCTTATTCCCGATACTATGGGAAGAGCCTGTGGAGGATTGTGTGCTTCTTGTCAACGTATGTACGACTTTCAAAGTAAACGGTTAAACTTTCAATTGGATAAATTACGCCCAAAAGAAAGTTGGCATAGCAAACTAAACCGGCTCATGAAATATTTTGAGGAAGATTCACAACTAAGAGACATCTTAATTACGGGTGGAGATGCGTTAATGAGTAGAAATAAATCATTGAAGGAGATTTTAGATGCTGTTTATGATACAGCTGAACGGAAACTAAGAGCAAATGAAAGTCGTAAAGATGGAGAGAAATTTGCCTTGATTCAACGGGTCAGACTGGGTTCTCGTTTACTTGCCTATTTGCCTTTTAGAATTAATGACGACTTAATAGCGCTATTAAAAGACTTCAAAGAAAGAGCATCAGCTATTGGAATCAAGCAATTCATTATACAAACGCACTTTCAGACACCGCTAGAGGTTACACCCGAAGCAAAAAAAGCGATAGAACGAATTCTTTCGGCCGGATGGTTAATTACAAATCAATTGGTATTTAATGTTGCTGCTTCCAGAAGAGGACATACGGCTCAACTTAGAAAAACGTTAAATGAAATGGGGGTTATCACCTATTACACATTTACCGTCAAAGGATTTGAAGAAAATTATGCTGTATTTGCACCCAACGGACGCTCAGTACAAGAAAGTGTAGAAGAGAAAAAACTCGGTCACCTGACTAAAGAGCAAGGAGAAGAGCTCTATCATTTACTACAAGATGCAAGCAATGTAAAGGAAAAGATATCCTCTTTTTTAACTAAATACGATCTTCCTTTCTTAGCTACTGATCGCAATGTACTGAATTTGCCTGCAGTAGGGAAAAGTATGACTTTCAAATTAGTGGGAATTAGCTCTAAAGGAAAGCGTGTACTTCGTTTCGACCATGACGAAACACGTAAACATAGTCCAATTATAAATGAGTTAGGACAGGTTTATATTATTGAGAATAAATCCATAGCCTCCTATTTACGGGAGTTGGATAGAATGGGAGAAAATGTAGAAGATTATGCGACTATTTGGAATTATGTAGAGGGGAAAACTGAACCACAATTTGAAATCTATAACTATCCCTCATTCAACTTTGACACAACTGATGAGTTAAGTAATTTAGGAGTAACAAATTACGCAGAACACTAAACTTTTACCCCTTAAAAAAGGTTATTATAAAAGTATGTAGATAGCACCATTTCTACATACTTTTTAATTGATATAAAGAGTAACCCTAAACTTATGACACAATTAGAAATTGAGCAACACCCACTCCCACCCTTTCTACCCCAAGAAGCTAAAATTCTTATGTTAGGAAGTTTTCCACCACCTAAGAACAGATGGTCAATGGATTTCTTTTACCCTAACCTAAATAATGATATGTGGCGTATCTTGGGATTGATCTTTTATCAAGACAAGCATCATTTCACTTCAGAAGATCTACGATCTTTTCATAAAGAAAAAATAGAAGAGTTTCTAATAAAAAATTACATTGCTCTATATGACACAGCTACTGCAATTAGAAGATTAAAGAATAATGCTTCAGATCAATACTTGGAGGTAGTAGAGCCAACAAATATTAAAAGCTTGCTCAATGAAATACCTCAATGCAAAACATTAGTTACTACAGGAAAAAAAGCAACAGAAATTCTACAAGAGCAGTTTAGTGTTACTGAACCCTCAATAGGAAAATCTTCTTCTTTTCAGTACAATGATAGAAATCTAAAGCTATATCGGATGCCTTCTTCTTCTAGAGCATACCCATTGGCAATAGAGAAGAAAGCGGCTGTATACCAAAAAATGTTTCAAGAGATAGAGTTAATATAGATATCTAATTATAAATTATAAAAAATAAACTTATGAACCCTTTAATGTATTGCTATACACGTTGTGGAACGTGTCAAAAAGCTAAAAAGTGGCTAAAAGAAAAAAATATAGAAGTCACAGAAATCGCGATAGACAAAACACCACCTTCTAAAAGTGATCTAACCCAATGGACAAAGCAGAGTGGATTACCTCTGAAACGCTTCTTTAATACCAGTGGAAACATATACAAAGAATTAAAATTGAAAGACAAACTGAAAGATATGAGTGAAGAAGAGCAAATTGAGTTATTAGCACAGAATGGTATGCTCATAAAACGTCCTTTACTCATCACAGAATCATCAATTTTGGTAGGCTTTAAAGAGAATGAATGGATAGCTACATTTATATCCAAATAGGAAGAATATTTAACGAAACAATTATTAGCTATAAATCTCTTTGTTTAAAAATAAAAGCCTATCTTTGTTTCAGAAAATTAAAGCTACGGGTGTAGCTCAGTTGGTAGAGCACTGGTCTCCAAAACCAGGTGTCGAGAGTTCGAGCCTTTCCACCCGTGCACAAAAGGATACTCAAAAGGTGTCCTTTTTTAACTTTAAAGATCAACCTGTCATCTTTACCTTTCATCCAAAGAGTAAAAGAATATAACCCTCTGTTTTACTGACAATTTGACTCACTTTATTTATGGTATAACGTTTGCTTTTATTGCAATATGAACAAGAAATTTGAAATATTAGGTAACGATGAAAATCTGAACAAGGATGATTTTTATCAGAGTTTTAAAGAGAAGTTAGAAGAAACCCATTCGTTTCCAACAGATTATATATTTAAATACGTAGCTCCATCAGAACAGAGTATTTTAGTTAAAATATATTCTATTTTTGAACAAGCAAATGGAAGTCTATCTACTAGGGAAAGTAAGAATGGGAAATTCACAAGTGTAACCATTAAAGTTCCGGTAAATAGTGCAGACGAGGTCATTGCCTATTATAAAGAAGGAGAAAAAATAGATGGAATAATGACATTGTAATCATCTATTTTCATCATATTCCAATCCTCAACAAGTCAAATCTATGTTGAGGATTTTTATTTATTTTATTATATATTTTTATCATATTCCCTTAAGTTATTGTAAATTAATTGATTCACAATAAAATATAATTATATTTGAATCCTATTAAGTTATTGTAAACAATAAATCCATCTTATTAATTCCATGAAAAGAAAAGGAATAGTCGTCTTAATAGTCTGTATTTTATTAGTGACCGAATATCTTTTAAAGAATGATTATTATGCATCTAAAAAGAAAGAGGTGCAACAAGAAATTACTAAGTCCACAAAAAATGGATCTGAAATAAAAAACGGAGACCTCATTTTTCACACTTCATTATCACAACAAAGTGAAGCCATTCAATTAGCCACACGCTCAAAGTATTCCCATTGTGGTATCATTTATATATTAAATGATCAGACTTATGTATTCGAAGCTACTCAACCCGTAAAGTTAACTCCTATAGATCAATGGATTACACAAGGTAAGGAAAAGAAATATGTTATTAAGCGATTAAAAAAGGCAGACCAAATCTTAACCGCCGAAGTATTGAAGAAAATGCAAGTAATAGGTAAAAGCTTCTTAGGTAAGAATTACGATTTAGCTTTTGAATGGAGTGATGAGAAGCTTTATTGTTCAGAGTTGATATGGAAAATATACCATCTTGGTGCAGGTATAGAGTTGGGAAAGCTAGAGAAACTTGGCGACTTTGATTTAACCAACGAAAAAGTACAAACAAAACTACAAGAGCGTTATGGTACATCGATTCCAATTAATGAAACAGTAATTTCTCCTCAAGCCATTTTTGCCAGTAACCTATTAATGACAATCAAAGAAGAGTAAAATTACTACTCCTTATTTCACTAATACAATATAATTATAAATACACAATAAATATAACTTCACATGAAAAACATTCAATTTATTAATGAACTCTGTAGTAGTCAAAAAAAAGTCTATCATAAATTATCCAAAGTAATATTCCTATCTACTTTGCTAGTTATACTCTTGGGGGGATCATCATCTTGTTCAAAAAAAGAAATATTCCAATTAAAATCAAATACTCCTATAAATATCTTTTATGACCAATCTGCAGAAGATAATGCTACAACTAACGCATTACAACTACTTATTGAGGACATTGAAGATGTATTTTCTATTAAGCCTTCTATAAATTCTGAAGCCGAAGGAAATATCTGGATTGGAACCTATGGAATAAACACACACATAGATAAGTTATTCTCTGATAACATTCTTTCAACTACGGACATAGAAGGGAAAAAAGAAGCTTTTATCCTTTCAGTTATCAATATAAATGAAAAACCAACCTTAGTTGTTGTTGGAAGTGATAAAAGAGGTACAGCCTATGGATTAATGGAAGTATCACGTATGATTGGAGTTTCCCCATGGAAATGGTGGGCTGATGTAACTCCAAATAAATTAGACAAGTTTACACTTGATTTAGGATATAAAAACATACAATCACCATCTGTTCCTTATCGTGGAATTTTTCTTAATGATGAAGACTGGGGTTTAATGCCTTGGAGTAACAAAACCCTTGAACCCTCCGAAATACCAGGTAATATTGGACCTAAAACGTACGAACGCATCTTTCAATTATTAATTCGATTAAGAGCAAATACGCTTTGGCCTGCAATGCATGAATGTACTAGACCTTTTTTCCTTACAGAAGGGAATAAGGAAATGGCACATAATTATGGTATTTTTATTGGTGGCTCTCATTGTGAACCAATGATGAGAAGTACGGCAGGAGAATGGCCCATTGAAGGAGAAGGAGACTATGATTATGTAAATAATAGCAACAATGTTTATAAGTTTTGGGAGAATAGAGTAAGAGATGTTGCACACATGGATAATATCTACACCTTAGGAATGCGTGGCGTCCATGATGGAAAAATGCAAGGAGCAAAAACTCTTGATGAACAAAAAGAAGTCTTAGTGAAAGTACTTAACGATCAGCGTAACTTATTAAGACAACATGTAAATAAAGAGATTGAACAAATCCCACAAGTCTTTATTCCTTATAAAGAAGTTTTAGATATATACAGACATGGATTATCAGTTGATGATGATATTACTCTAATGTGGTGTGATGACAATTATGGATACATTCGCCATTTTCCAACTGAAGAAGAACTAAAACGTAAAGGTGGACACGGAATGTATTACCATGTGTCGTACTGGGGAAGACCTCATGATTACTTGTGGTTAGGAACAGCAAACCCGGCACTACTTTATGAACAAATGAGACTAGCCTACGAGAAAGGAATTAGGGAAATGTGGATTTTAAATGTTGGAGATATAAAACCCATTGAATATCAAACTGAACTATTCTTAGATATGGCATGGGACATTGAAAATGTAGTAAAAGAAGGATTAAACAATCATTTAAGCAATTGGCTTAAACAACAGTTTGGCTCAGAAGTGAATCAAGATATTCTTTCTATTATGCATGAACATTATAGATTAGCCTATATTTGTAAGCCTGAATTTTTGGGTAACACAAGAGAAGAGGAAAGAGAGAATAAAATGTCTCGCATAGTAAAAGATCTTCCATGGAGTGAGGAGGAGATCAGAGAAAGGCTAGAAAACTACAAAAATATATCAGATAAAGCAGAGAAATTAAATAAACAGATTCCTGATCATCTTAAAGATGCATATTTTGAATTGATAAAATATCCAATACAAGCGGCAACTCAAATGAACAATAAACTTTTAGTTGCACAATTAGCGAGACACAATAAAGCTGAATGGAAAGACTCAGAAATTGCATACGATAGTATTGTATCATTAACTAAATCTTACAACTCAATTTTAAATGGCAAGTGGAATTTCATGATGGATCATCAGCCACGTAAACTACCTCCTTTTGAGCCTGTAAAACAGGAAAAAACTGAGCAACCTTTGCCTGAATTAAAAAAACCTCTTTTTAAATTTAATGGTACAGATTATTCAGATACATCTACACCTCAATATTCTACTCAGTTTTTAGGATATGAAGGCAAAGCTTTGGCTATACAAAAGGGAAGCTCCGTTTCTTTTGATTTAAATAAACTTTCAACCGATAGTATTTGTGTCGAAATACACCTACTCCCTAATCATCCTATAAACAATGATAAACTAAGTTTTGAGGTCTCTTTCGAAAACAATACTGAAACGATAGAATATCAAACTTATGGGCGTACTGAAGAATGGAAACAAAATGTTCTCCGCAACCAAGCCATTAGAACTGTTATATTTCCTGTAAAAAACAAGAAACAAACTTTGTCTATAAAAGCAATTGATGAAGGAGTTGTGCTTGACCAAATATTTATTTATGATAATAATGTCAAATAATGAAATAATCTAATACAAGGATAGCTCTTACTCACATTGATAATCCTCCTTTTTCATATCACAATAAAAGGAGGATTATTTTCTTTGCTCTGAATGAGATTTCAATATCACAAAACCTAAATTAACCATTCTCATATAACATGGGATTACTCCCTGAATTTGCAAAATATTTTCTACCTTCGTATCACAATTTAGAGTATGAAAGAGAATAGTTTAGAGGATCAGAAATTATATGAGATTGCTCATCTAGCCTTAGATATGGGAAATTTCCTTTTATCTTCCGGAGCACATTGTGGAAGGGTTTATCGCAATCTTTCACGAATAACAGAAACTTGGGGAGTTAAAATACACGTACACATTACATTTACCGGTTTATTAATTACGGCTGAATGCAACCACTCTGAAGAAGGTTATTGTGGAAGAGCCGTGACGTTATTCAAGAAGACAAAAAAATATGACATTAACTTCAGTGCAATTAATGAAATCAGTCAGTTATCATGGTTAATTGCCGGAGAAAACATCAGCGTGAAGAAAGCTAGAGTTCTTTTTGAACGCATCTGCTCGACTAAGAGGTACTCCACTCCTACCCTTCTGCTGGGCATTGGCTTTTCCTGTGCTTGCCTTTGTTTAGTTGCCGGTGGAGATTGGAGAGATGCTATTGTGGGATTTATAGCATCCATAACCGGAATGAGTGCACGGTTATTAATTATTAAACAGAACTACAACCAAATGTTTTCTTTTGTTGTGGCAGCATTTATCACTACTCTTATTACCGCTCTTCACCTTACCGGTACATTTGAATCTTTATGGGGACTGAGTGTAGCACCCGATAGAGCTCTTGCAACGGCTGTTCTTTACCTTGTTCCCGGGGTTCCTTTAACGAATAGTTTGATAGATTTAATTGAGGGATACATTCCTTCAGCTATGGTACGAGCTGCTTTTGGTACTTTTATTTTATTATGTATTGCTGTTGGAATGTCTATCAGCATTTTACTCTTTGGTATTAATCAGTTTTAATATGAATATTGTTTTAGCTACTATAATAGATATAATATTGGGGGGAGTCATAGCTATTGGATGGAGTATTTTATTCAATACACCACGCAAAGCAATCTGGATTGCAGCTCTTCTTGGAGGATTGGGACACAGTATACGCTTTCTTCTTATTGAGGGAACTGGTGCACATTTAGTTCTTGCCACACTGGCAGGCGCAGTCTTTATAGGATTAGTAGGTATTCTTTTTTCTCAAAAAGCAGATATGCCTCCTGTGGTATTCACCATGCCTGCTTGTATCACTATGATTCCGGGCATGTATGCTTATCACTCCATGATGGGATTTATTCAAATCGCGGAGATGGGATTAGAAGACCCTGATCCTGCTTTAATTGCACAAACAACACACTATTTTGTCATTACAGTGGCTTTACTCTTCACACTTTCCATTGGCATCACATTAGGGTCACTTCTTTTCAGACAAAAAACGGCACGTACCATTGAACTTGACCTAAACGATTAATCTCAAAAAAGATATTAGAATGCAGAAAATAGATGTCTTAAAAACCCTAACATCAATTACCCGATCGAGAGTTCGGTTTGGTGAAGTAGATTCAATGTATATTGTCTGGCACGGCAACTATATAAAATACCTGGAAGATGGTAGAGAGACTTTTGGATATGAACACGGCCTAAAATATCTACATATTTATGAACAAGGATATGTTTTACCGGTAGTTGATCTGAAAGTACAATACATTAAGTCAGCTTATATTGATGATGTTATACGCATTGAAACAACATATGTGGCAACCCCTTTAGCTAAAATGATTTTTAAATATAAAATATATAGGGATTGTGACTCCACATTATTATGTATTGCTCAAACCACCCAACTCTATCAAACAGAAGAAGACAGAAAGTTAGTGATTAACAAACCTTCTTTTATTGAAGAATGGGAAAAAAAGCACAACTTATTTATTCCCAGGAAATAAGAGTTACTCTTCAATCTCACTTAATTCCAGCCACCTCATACTTTTCTCATCTAATTCATCATTTACGTGAGACAAGCGAATGGATAACTCGGTTATTTTATCTACCGCAAGCGTTCCACTAGCTAACTGTTGCTCTATATCTTCTTTTTCTTGTTCAAGGCTTTCAATATCTTTCTCTAACTGAGCGAATTCTCTTTTCTCATTAAAGGTCATCTTACGTGTTTCATTCAAGCGAATACGTTCATGCTTCTCTTCTACGGGCTTCTCTTTTTTGTCTTGCTCTTTTTCTTCTTGAACCTCCTTCCATGCTCTGTACTGAGTGTAGTTTCCGGGGAAATCACGAATATCACCTTGTCCATTGAACACCATGAGATGATCTACCACCTTATCCATGAAATATCTATCGTGAGAAATAACGATAACACAACCTTTAAATTCGTGTAAATACTCTTCCAACACATTTAGTGTCATTATATCTAAGTCATTGGTCGGTTCATCTAAAACTAGAAAGTTTGGATTTTGCATTAAAACCGTACAAAGATATAACCTGCGTTTCTCACCTCCACTCAATTTAGCTACAAAATCGTATTGCTTTTCAGGGGCAAACAAAAAGTGTTGAAGAAATTGTGAAGCAGTTAATTTTCGCCCATTACCTAGATCTATAACCTCTGCAATTTCTTTTACCACGTCAATTACTTTCTTAGAATCATCAAAAATCAGACCTTCTTGAGAGTAATAGCCGAAACGAACTGTAGTACCTACATCTACCACTCCTTTATCGGGTTCAACTTTACCTAAAAGAATTTTTATAAATGTAGATTTTCCTGTCCCGTTGGGTCCAATAATTCCCATTTTTTCATAACGCGAAAAAATATAAGAGAAATCCTCCATGATAACTACATCTCCGTAACGCTTATATAAACCTTCGGCTTCAAAAATTTTACTCCCAATGTAAGAAGCCTCAACCTCAAGTTTTACGTTTTTGTTATCTATCTTACGTTTTGCTATTTTCTCTAATTCATAAAAAGAATCTTCTCTATATTTTGCTTTGGTTCCACGTGCTTGTGGCATACGCCTCATCCAGTCTAACTCTGTTTTATACAAGTTCTTGGCACGTGCAACCTCCATGGTTGAAGCATCAATACGATCTTGTCTTTTTTCCAGATAATAGCTATAGTTTCCTTTGTAAGAGTAGATTTGTTGATTGTCTATTTCAAGAACTTCAGAACAAACGCGATCTAAGAAATAACGATCGTGTGTAACCATTAATAAACTCAGATTACTACGACTTAAATATCCCTCTAACCACTCGGTCATATTTAAGTCTAAATGGTTAGTAGGCTCATCTAAAATCAAAAAATCGGGTTCTACAATCAGGGTATTAGCCAAGGCCACACGCTTTAATTGTCCTCCGGAAAGTTCATCTACACTTTGTCTGTAATCATTAATATTTAGCTGAGAAAGAATTTGCTTGGCACGTTGTTCATACTCCCAAGCCCCCGTTAAATCCATCTGACTTAATAGTTTATCCAAGTTAGGATGTCCTTCGGTTTTCATAGACAATTCGAACTCTTTAATGAGATCAGTAATTTCATTGCCATGATGAAAGCAAGCCTCTAAGACCGAAATACCTTTGGGATATTTAGGATTTTGCTCTAAATAACCTACAGTCAGATCTCTATGATAAGTTATGTTTCCTTCATCGTGCGACTCAATTCCAGCTAATATATTAAGCAAAGTTGTTTTCCCTGCTCCATTTTTAGCTATAAGTCCTACTCTTTCTCCCTCTGAAATACCAAAAGATATATTTTTAAATAAAACTAAATCTCCAAACGACTTGGTTAGATTCTCAACTTGTAAATAACTTACCATATAAATTTTCTTTCCTCTACACTAATCACTACCAATTATAGACTCTCTAATATCTCTTTATAGATTGTGGATACATCACAATGTCCGTTTTGCTCAACATACCCCCAAACAACCTTTAACGGATCAATTGATTTTCCTTTTTCAGTATAGTATAATATGGGAGCTTCACGAGTGCCTTCAATTAATGTTTTCCACTCAAAACCTTCTACTTCATTATAAAGAATGACACAGATTACAAGTCCAACAGCAAACCAATCTTTTCTTTTCTTCCCTCCTATAACCCCATTATCAATCACCTCTTGAAGTTTCAGTAAGTCTTCCTCAATGCCTTGAAAATCTTTAGTTAATGTAGTTTTAATTAAATGAGTTACCTCTTCGTACATCTCATTAATTTCATAGATCTCAGCTAAACGTATGGGGATTAACTCTACCGGATAATTCATACTCTCATCTCTTATCTCAATGGAATTCAACAAACTTGATACCTCCTCATAACCAACACCTTGAGGCACAGTGAAAGTACATTCTAGTATCATATTATCTTTGCCTAACAACCAATGATGAGTGGTATAAAACACACCTTCTTCCTTATTGGAATCTTGATAATAAACCCCATTACAAGAACCTATTTTTACTCTCTGACCCTCTTTATTATGGTTTAACTCATATTGAATTTCTTCATCAGCATAAGACATTGCATTTTTAGCTTTAATATCTTTCTTATAAGCTGATATTCTGAAGTTACCTGTCCACTGAGTTGGATTATAAAAAAGGAAAGTCCCTTCTTTATCTTCAAATTCACCCCAAGAAGAAGGATAAATTAATGAAAACCAAGAATGAGGAGATATAAATTTTTTTCCTTGCATATTTTTTATTTCATTTAGCTATTCTAATTTTGACGGTTAAATATACAAACAAATGTACAATTTTATGGGGCAAATGCTAAAAAAGAGCAATCAACTCCACTAGAGTAAATTAAAATCATGAAGAGAAAACTAGTTAGCTTTATATTATTCTTTTTTATAATATCCTCCATCTATTCTCAAACAGAAGATACATCATTTCCATATCCCACCATACCCTCGGAGTTAAAATCACCGGTAGAAAGAGCTACTTATCTAGCGGCTCATTATTGGGATTTATTGGATTTTTCAGAATCTAACATCAAAAAACTTGCTTATGTTGAACAAGCCTGGGTTAACTTTATAGATTTCCTGAAACTTATTTCTGATACCGATGCACAAAAAGCCATTAAAAACACATTTCAAAAGGCAGAGCCTTATGAAGGAGCTTTAAAATATTTCATGGAATTGGCTCAAAAATACTTATATAGCATAGATTCTCCTTTAAAGAATGAGGAGTATTATAGATCTGCTTTAGAGGTAATTCTAAGTTCTCCTACCTTATCCGACATGGATAAAGTAAAACCTCAACATCAATTAATTGTTATTCAGAAAAACAGAATAGGAACACAAGTTCCTGATATTCTTTATCAAACATCAAAAGGTAAAAAAGGGACATTACATCAAATTGAAACAGCTTATACCTTGTTGTTTATTCATGATTTCGATTGTCATACTTGTCAGATGGAACTGGATGAACTTCGTGAATCCTCCATATTAAAAGAGCTCATTCAGAATAAACAATTAACCATTCTGACTCTTTATCCGTATGAAAACATACAAGAGTGGAAAAACCATCAAGATCCTTATGACTCCGGTTGGATTAACGGTTTTGATGAAACTCAAGAATTACTGGAAAAAGAGGCCTATATTTTACGTTCATCATCTAGTTTTTATTTATTAGATATCGATAAAAAAGTGATATTAAAAGACACAAACATAAAGGCCATCGAGAAGCAGCTTAACTAAGGTGCCGGTCGGTCTAGGACTGAAGGGGTGTCGGTCTAGGACCGAAGGGTGTTCAGTCCTAGACCGACACCCCTTAGGTCCTAGAGGTATTAATAATACTTCTAAAAACTAAAAAGGAATCAAAAAAATAGTTGATTTTACAAATACAAAACACAGCGTATTCTTCTCATTTATTTAATGACTTAATACAAATTTTTCTGCGATAGGTAAAAAACGATCATGTCCCTTTGCATTTAAATGAGCTTTATCGCTTGGTGATTGAAAAAACAACTTTCTAAAATTCTCATTATAAGCATAAATATTCCCCTTACGAGCAGCATCGAATATAGGTATACCATAATTACCACACACCTCAATCATTGCATCCACTAGTTTTTCTGCAGCACTTCCACTAAAATCTTCCGTTATCCAACGAGTAAAAAAGTAGATTTTCCCTTCCGGGTATTTCTCAACCAATCCTTGACAAAGAATAGATAAGCGTTCTTTAAAAACATCCATTCCTCCCATTTCAACTATACGATCAGTATCATTATGTCCGGCTATAACAATAATATAATCTAAGGAATCGTTCATTTCTTTATAACGCGTATACATAGCCTCACCAAAACGTTCCCTGTCTAAAGCAATACAATTACCATTCCTGCCATAGTTCAGATACTCCATACCCAACTTCTGTGCTAACTTGTAATGCCAAGTCAACTCAACCGGTTGCTTATGGTTGCGCACATAACTATCTCCTATAACCCCCATCTTCTTACCTTGCAAAGATTCCTGCTGAGCGAATAAAAAGAGAGAAATAAGAAGTAAAAATCCGATAAATAAAATCCTTTTCATTTAATTTTCTATTTTATGAATAACTAAAATAAGAATAATTGAAGAACAAGTCCCTGTTTTTTTGTATACATTCCTGTATTATCATATCATTCACAATGATAAAGAACTATTCTAACAGAACTCAAAGACAACCCTTTTAGGTTGTTTGTTTAATATCAACTCTTTTAGGTTGTTTATTGAGACATTTATATTAACTTTAATCAATTAATAATATAAAAGCAGTCTGATGTACATAGGAGTTATAACAGGAGATATTATAGATTCTACTAAAATTTTAGAAGAAGGATACAGAGATAAACTACTATCCACTATGCATCTTGCTATTCAGGAAATGAATGATTATAAGCTATGGGGTAGAGTAAAAATAGAGATCTTTCGTGGAGATAGTTTTCAAATTACTGTGGATGAGCCTACTTATATTACAGACATTGCCATAGCATTTAGATCTAAATTAATAGCGAATTCCGGCTCAGATACTCGATGGGATGCACGATTAGGTTTAGGCATTGGAGAGCAAGAATATTTATCAGAAAAAATAAGTGAATCGGATGGTCAGGCTTTTCATCTTTCAGGTCAAGCCTTTGACTCGCTGCAAAAAAACGATAGACTAGCCATCTTAACTCCCCAAACTAACATCAACGAAGAGCTTTGGGTAAGCACCTCTTTTGTAGATGAGATCATCTCAAACTGGACATTATTACAGGCTTCTACTTTTTATACATACATTACTGAAAACCTCTCACAAAAAGAGATCGCAACAAAAGAGAAGAAATCTCCACAAGCTATAAGTAAGATATTTATAGCTGGTAAATTCAACTTGATAGATAACTATCTTACTCGTTTTCACCAAATAACAGACCGTTTAAAATAAATATTTAATCATGACAGCCATAAACCTTTTCCTACGATTGCTTTTTACGCATGTTGTTATGGATTTCACACTACAACCCAAATGCTTAGTTTGTAAAAAAACAAAAGGAAATAAAGGTGAGATTGTACTCTACAATCTACTTCATAGTATTCTCCACGCTTTAGCTGCTTATTTAGTCATTGGAGAATGGAAAAGCTGGCAAGTACCTTTAACATTGTTCATCTCACACTTTTTAATCGATTTTGGGTATAAAAAAGAAAAGGAGGATGTCAAAACCTTTGTGATTGATCAGATATTACACTTAGCAGTCATTATAGGTATTGTATGCATGTTTATTTTTAAAGACAATCCATCAATAAACGACTTACCTCTCGTGCTCCAGAATAATACACTATGGAAGATTCTCATCGCCTATTTATTAGTAACAAGACCTTCTTCAATTTTAATACAAAAATTTATTGAACGATGGAATCCTGAACGATTAGTGAATGACTGCATTGTTCAAGAAAACACACCAGCAAAGGATAAAGGTCTTGAAAAAGCGGGAGAATGGATTGGCTACCTAGAGCGAATATTAATTGTAACTTTCATCTTCATTAATCAATGGAGTGGCATTGGGTTTCTATTAGCTGCCAAGTCAATATTCAGATATGGAAACTTAAAAGAGAACAAAGAGATCAGAATGACCGAATATGTCTTAATTGGAACTTTATTTAGTTTTAGTTTAGCTATTGCCATTGGATTACTCTTTTCTTTTTAGATGAAGTGAAGTGTTTATTAAACTAATCTTAAAAGATCTCCCTTTGGATTTTATCTTATACCAAATAAATAACAAAATTTACTTTCAAAGGAAACAATCTTTATATAACTTTGCAAAGTAATGGTTTGACACCTTTTAATCAAGAGGTGCCAATTAAAGGGGAATCAGGTGTGAATCCTGAGCAGTCCCGCTGCTGTAAGCTCTTTTAAGTTGATGCACAAAACTTAGAGTCACTGAAGGTTTAATCTTTGGGAAGGCTGTTGCATCAATATGGAGTAAGTCAGAAAACCCACCACTACAATTGTATTCTTTTCATTGCTTTCGAGGAAGAGCGTTGATTAATATTCGGAAAAGTTTTAGGTCTTTTCTCTCTTATTTTTCATCAACCCATTTTCAGGAAAGTAAATTAAAGAATAAACTCTGCCAAGTTTATTCAAAGCAAAAAGGTACCTGAATTATTGCAGGTACCTTTTTCAATTTATAATGCTTTTGACTTCTTATAAATCAAATAATCTTTTGGATTGATATTTAGAATAAAAATAGAGCTCCTTGTTGATCTACACTCCAGGTTAAAACAAACTCTGAATGTATTTTATATTCAATCTCAAACTGCTTATTCTTCTTCGTTTTTTTTTCTTCGGCGGTAAAACTCCCAGTATTTTTCACTTGGAACTGATGAATGATAAGGTGTTCCTTAAAATCAATATTCTCCTGATTTAACAATTTAAACAATACTTCTTTAGCTGACCAATGCAACAAATATGACCACCTTTTTTCTCCATGATACAAGGTAGCAATTTCATCTTTTCTCATAAAACGAGAAGCTAATCGATCAATACGCTCTGTATATACCTCAATATCAATACCAACAGGATAATTAGTGCTTACAATCACAGCAACATACTTACCACTATGTGAAATACTTATAAAATAAGAGTTGTCTTTAAAATAAGGTTTTCCATTGGGATGATAGGCTATTTCTTTCTCTTCTTTTAAGATGTACTTCAATAACACTCGAGTTACTATAAACTCATACTTCCTCTTTTCAGAAGAGAACTTTTCTGCTTGAAGTTTATATTCAGAGGGATTATCAAAGTATGAGAATAAATCATCTAAAGACTCTTCTACTTGCCATATAGCCCACTGATGAGTTTTCTTTCTATACAACTGAATAATTGGCATAAGGTCTATTCTTTTCCCTTTTGCTCAATATCAGAAAGCGAATTCACCGTTACTTTAACTTTAAGAATACGTCGATTATCCATTTCAAGAACATCAAAGATATAATTCTTATACTTTAATTTTTCTCCTCGAGTAGGAAAATCACCCTTGAGTTCAAGAACCAAACCCGCTAATGTATCAGCATCTCCCACAATTTCCTCAAAAATATCTTCTGAAAGATTTGTGATTTTATAAAAATCCGTTAACTGTGTCTTCGCTTCAAAAATCCAGGAATCTGGAGATAACTTAATGAATGTTTTCTCCTCTTCATCGTACTCATCATGAATCTCACCGACTATTTCTTCGATAATATCTTCCATTGTAACAATTCCTGAAGTACCACCAAACTCATCTACAACAACAGCAATGTGTACTCTATTTCTTTGAAAATCCCTTAATAAATCATCAATCATTTTAGTTTCAGGGACAAAATAAGCCGGGCGTATAAGTGATTGCCAGCGAAAGGTATTCCCTTTATTTAAATGAGGAAGTAAGTCCTTTATATATAGAATACCTTTAATATTATCTTTTGATTCAGAATAAATAGGAATGCGTGAATAAACATTATCCACTATACACTGAAGCACTTCTAAATAAGGAGTTTTAATATCTAAATCTACAACATCTAGACGAGAGGTCATTACTTCTTTTGCTGTCTCTCCCCCAAAACGGATAATACCTTCGAGAATATTAGTTTCTTCACGTAAATCAGCCTTATCTGTAAGCTCTAAAGCATGAGATAATTCATCAACTGAAATACCTTGATTTTTTGGAGAAAACTTTTTATTAAGATAGCCCGTTGGGCCTTTTAAAGCAATGCTTATGGGATAAAACAACTTTTTGAAGAACATTATACCAGGAGCCGCAAATCGACAAAAGCGCAAGACCTTTTGAGCAGAATAGACTTTAGGCATAATCTCACCAAACAGCAAGAGCAAAAAAGTCAGAACAACAGTTAAAACAATAAATTCTGCAACTACTGAATGAAAAACAAATACATTAATGAAAAAGAAGTTACAAAGCATAATAATAGTAACATTCACAAAATTGTTTGTCACCAAGATTGTAGCTAATAACAGTTCAGAATCACTAAGTAAGCTTTTTATTTTCTTATCTGATGAGTGATTTTCTTCTTCCATCTCATTTAAGTCAGATGGAGACAGTGAAAAAAAAGCAATTTCGGATGCAGAGGCAAAGCCAGAGATTCCCAGTAAAAGGGTAGCTAATATTATAGCTATAATTGCAGACACAGAAGGTGTAGTAACCGATATATTAAGAGCATCAGTTAATACAGAAGCGATAAAACAAGGGTCAGGGTCCAAAATTTAATATTTACGTGAAACAATATTAAAATCAACGATCATTTACAGATGGGATGATTTCAATTAAAATGGTAAGTCATCCACCGGATTGCTTGAAGCACCAGTAGCTGATGGAGTTTGCATTTTAGACTGTTGAGCGGGTTGAGGACTAGCTTGAGTTGTAGATTGACTTTTTGCTGATAACATTTCCATATTATCTACAAAGATCTCTGTAACATAACGTTTAACTCCAGCTTGATCATCATAAGAACGGGTTCTTATTTTTCCTTCAATGTATAGTTTATCTCCTTTATTTACGTATTTTTCAGCTACTTCAGCTAAACCACGCCAAAGAACTAGATTATGCCATTCTGTACGTTCAGGTACTTGAGTTCCATTGGCTAAGGTATAACCTCTTTCACTTGTAGCTAATGGGAAATTAGCTACTGCTACTCCATTATCTAAATAACGTACTTCAGGATCTTTTCCTACATTTCCAATTAAAATTACTTTATTAACAGCCATGATTTTTAAATTTATATCTGAGGTTTTACTTTACTTCAAATTACCTCATTGCCAAAAATAATCAGAAAAAATAACATACAACAAAATAACGATACTTTTTATTCTATATATTTATCTATAAATTCATGTATCAGCCTTGACACAGGATATTCTTCTAAATCACTTTTGTTTATCTCTAAAAAGAGATCTAAGGTGTTCATCTTTTCATTCAAACGAATGATATAGAAATTGGCTAAAATGATTTGATGCGATAACACGTGTTTTACTTCCTCTACAACTGGAGTTATTTCTATATTATTAAAATCTCCAAACCACTCAACAAAACTTGTCTCTTTTATTATCTGCTGCACAGACTTCACTTCGGTAGTTTCTATCATTGGGAACTCATATAAATTCTTCCAGATATCTTGCGATTCCCGTTTATGAAGGAGAATTTTTTGAGAATCATTTATTTCTACATAAAAATAATTAAAGAAACGATCTCGTACTTTTACCTTATTCTTCTTAACTGGAAGTAAGTCTATGATTCCATCGGCTAGTGCCACACAATGAGACGCAAAAGGACAAAACAAACAATCGGGTGATTTTGGAGTACAATGTAGAGCACCAAACTCCATCATTCCTTGATTATATATATCGGGCTGCTCCTTATCTATCAACTCGTTCGAAAGTTCTTTAAACAAACGCTTACCTGATGCAGTATCTATCGGTTCATCAATACCAAAACATCTGGATAACACACGATATACATTTCCATCGATAGCCGGATATACCATTTTATAGGCAAAAGAACAAATAGCAGCAGCAGTATATTCTCCCACTCCTTTCAAAGCTAATACTTCTTCATAAGTTGTAGGGAAAAGACCATTCATTTGCTTTGCTGCAGCATGCATATTACGTGCTCTGGAATAATAGCCTAGACCTTGCCAACATTTTAGAACTTCATCCTCTGAAGCATTCGCTAAAGCTTCAACCGAAGGAAATTTAGATATAAAACGTAAATAGTAATCATATCCTTGAGAAACACGAGTTTGTTGTAAAATAATTTCCGAAACCCATATATGATAAGGATTAGTAGTATTTCGCCAAGGTAAATCTCTTTTATTCTCAAAATACCACCCTATTATTTCTTCACTAAATGTTTTTTTCATTCTTTTTGTTATGGACAACAAAGATAAGCTTTTAATGTAAAACACAAACAGGAAATAAAAAAGCTTGGATACGAATCATATCCAAGCTTTTAATATTGCAAATGCAATTAGTTAATCCAAAAGGTATTTATTATTGCATTAATTTTTCAATTTCTTCAAACTCTGTTCCCATATCTAACATATAGTATACACGATATAATCCTTGCAACCATAATTGGTTGTCATTGGGTTTAAGTTCTCTAGCTTTTTCATAATAAGGTCTAGCCTTAACATAGAAATTTTTCAATGTTTCTTGATCTTTCGCATATTGAGGATCATTAATATCATTAGTTGCTGTTGCACTAAAATCTTGTCCTTTAATGCTGTAAACCAAACCGATATTAGAATAAGCTTCTGCATAACTTGGATCTATCTCTATGGTTTTCTCATAACACTCTAGAGCTTTATCATAATCCTTCATATTATGGAATAAGAACCCTTTTACATACATAAAGAATGCATTGTTAGGATCACTAGCAACCATGTTATTAGCGAACTCCATGGCTTCATCATACAACTCATTTTTGTTATAGTAATCAATTAAATTACCAAAGAAAAACTCATTGTTTGGGTACAATTTAATACCTTCTTGTAAAGTTTTAGCCCACTCTACAGTATCACCTAGACTTTGATAAGCCATAGCTAAAAACTCCATTGCATGAGCACCATACTCATTATCATTTTTAGCATAAGGAGCATACTTAGTTACTTTTTCATAATCTTCTACTTTAATAGCGGCTAAACTTGCAAAATAAGCTGTTTGAGAAAGTAATGTATCGGTTTCTAATAAATTCTTACCATCAAAAATAGGATGAACAGTTGTTTCCATATAAGTTGAAAAGAATTCTAAAGCTTCTTTATCCTTATTATTGTTAAAATAATAAATACCTCCATTAATTAAATTGGGGCGATCGGCTAAAAGAGCAGAAGAATTAGATTTTCTATACTTATTCTTAATCTTCCCTTTTTCATCGGGTAGCTGAGCTAAATCATCACATTTAGTATAATACTCAAACATTTTCAGTACACTGTTGTATACTCTTGCTGTATCATATTTTTGGCTTAAATAAGCCTTCTTCATCTCTTCCTCACTGTATTTTTGCTTTACAAGTCCTGCAACACTCCAAGTTTCGGGATCATCTTTTGTTTCAGCATTTTGAAGAGCTTCTTCAATTAGTTGGTCAGCTTTATTGAAGTCTCCAGCACTATTTGCAATTTTTTTTGCTTCACGTACATTTGCCTTTTGAGCAAATGTGAAACTTGTCACTGCAAGAAGAGACAGTACAATTAAAATTTTTCTCATAACTTTCGTCTTTGTGTGTCTATTAATTAAATTAATTAAAACAAATATCTAAATAAAAAGTCAAACTTTATTCTTGTTCTATGTTATTATTTTCTAATAAGTCGGTATTATTTTCTGATATACCTTCTTCATCTTCATCCAGAATAACTCCTTCAATTTCTAACTTTGCTGAAGTTACCTTACATACAGAACCAATTTGATCGTTATGACGCTCTAAATCAATTAAACGAACACCCTGAGTTGCACGACCCATAACACGAACATTTTCAACGTTTAAGCGAATAGTAATACCCGATTTATTAATAATCATCAAATCATGATTGTCATTAACTGATTTAATGGCAACAACCTTACCTGTTTTTTCGGTAATGTTCATTGTTATTACTCCTTTACCTCCACGATTGGTTTTTCTATAATCTTCAATATCAGTTCGCTTACCGTATCCATTCTCAGAAACCACCATGATAGTCTCTTTTTGAACATCTTTGATACAAACCATACCAATAATTTCATCCATTCCGTCTTTGTCGAGCCTCATACCAATTACCCCGGTAGCAACACGCCCCATGGGACGAACAGTGCTTTCATTGAAACGAATAGCTCTACCGTTACGGTTTGCCATAATGATTTCATTAGTACCATTGGTCATACGCACCTCTATTACTCTATCATCTTCACGAACATTTATGGCATTTACTCCATTAACACGTGGACGAGAATATTGCTCAAGTAACGTTTTCTTTATAATACCTTGCTTAGTACAGAATATAACATAATGACTGTTGATAAATTCTTCATCAGCAAGATTTTTTACTCGTAAGTAGGCCGTTACCGCATCGTCCGCGTCTATATTCAATAGATTTTGAATCGCTCTTCCTTTTGAAGTCTTAGAGCCTTCAGGTATTTCATACACCTTTAACCAATAACACTTACCCTTTTGAGTAAAGAACATCATTGTGTTATGCATAGTTGCAGGATAAATATGTTCCACGAAATCTTCGTCACGAATATCACTACCTCTAGCTCCAACACCACCTCGATTTTGAGCATGGAATTCAGTCAATGGTGTACGCTTAACATATCCCATATGTGAAATAGTAATAATCATAGGATCATCTGCATAGAAATCTTCCGGATTAAACTCCTCTGAAGAGTAAACGATTTCTGAACGACGCTCATCACCATATTTATTTTTAATCTCTACCAATTCATCATTGATAACACCACGACAAACCTCTTCATCAGAAAGAATTGTTTCATAATAAGCTATTTGCTTCATTATCTCATCATATTCTGCATGAAGTTGATCTTGCATCAAACCGGTTAACTGACGCAGACGCATTTCAACAATAGCACGTGCTTGAATTTCAGTTAATTCAAAGCGCTTTATTAAGTTTTCTATGGCTTCGTTTGGAGTTTTAGCTGCACGGATAATTTTAATTACCTCATCAATATTATCAGAAGCAATTATTAACCCCTCTAATATATGTGCACGCTCTCTGGCTTTACGTAAATCATATTCGGTTCTACGGGTTACAACCTCTTTACGATGATCTACAAAGTTTTGAATTAAATCCAATAAATTCAATGTTCTTGGACGACCATTAACAAGAGCCACATTATTCACACTAAATGAAGACTGTAAAGCCGTCATTTTATATAGTTTATTTAAAACTACATTGGCGTTGGCATCTCTACGAATATCAACTACAATACGCATCCCCTCACGGTCGGATTCATCGTTAATATTGCTAATGCCTGTTATTCTCTTCTCGGTTGCTAAATCAGCAATGTGTTTTATCAAGTCAGACTTATTCACATTGTATGGAATTTCTGAAACCACAATACGCTCGTGATTATTTTCCACTTCAATCTCAGCACGAGCACGCATAACTACTCGTCCTCTTCCGGAACGAAAAGCTTCTTGTACGCCACTTATTCCATAAATAAAACCACCTGTTGGAAAATCGGGCGCTTTTACATAATCCATCAATCCTTCAACATCAATAGAATTATCTTGATTAAAAGCGATACAAGCATCTATTACCTCAGTTAAATTATGAGGAGCCATATTAGTTGCCATACCAACAGCAATGCCTGAAGCTCCATTTACTAATAGATTAGGGATTCTGGTGGGTAGAACAGTTGGTTCTTTTAAAGTGTTGTCAAAGTTAGGAGTAAAATCAACAGTCTCTTTGTGGAGATCCTGCATCATCTCTTCACCCATTTTATTCAGCCTAGCCTCTGTATAACGCATAGCTGCCGGACTATCACCATCAACAGAACCAAAGTTTCCTTGTCCATCAACTAGAGGATAACGCATAGACCAATCTTGAGCCATACGCACCATAGCTAAATATACAGAAAAGTCACCATGAGGATGATATTTACCCATTACATCACCGACAACTCTAGCTGATTTTTTATAAGGTTTATCTGAAGTATTCCCCAGTTCAATCATTCCATACAATATTCTACGATGAACGGGTTTAAATCCATCTCTAACATCAGGAAGAGCACGAGAAACAATAACTGACATTGAATAATCAATGTACGATGACTTCATTTCTTCCTCGATATTAATCTTTATAATTCTATCTTGTTCAAGCATTTAATTGATTAAATTAATTACAATTTTCACGTTATTTATAGGAAGCTAAATTACTACATTCTTATGACATACAAAAGTTTTAATTAAGAAACCTTGAGCTGCACAGTCTGTTAGAAAAGGGATTACATGTGCGATTTATGACGAAAAGAAACACCTTTATTATATAAAAACAACCCCCTACTCAAACAGTGTAAAAAGAGGTTTTTGTCGGTCTAGGACTGAAGGGGTGTCGGTCTAGGACCGAAGGGTGTTCAGTCCTAGACCGAAGGCCATTATCACCTAGACCCTTAAAAATTATATTAAAATGAATCCTCCTACTTTCATATTCTTCAACCTGAATACAAATGACAATTAAACCAAAAAACAGTATTTATTTCCACTTCTTTTTTTCTTCTTATTGTTTTTTTTGTATCTTAAATAAAAGAAGAGCAAACGATTCAACTAAAAAACATTGAAGAGTAGTTTATAAACAAAGAACAGTTTAATGGCACAGTATTTGCTACATAACTTATTAAGAGATTATAAATTAAATTAAACGTAAATCAAGATAGTATAGATTATATTATCTTTGCCTTATTTATTAAGGAGGAGAAATTATGAACAATCATTTTTCACAGAATGTTTCCGAGATCATTGCTTACAGCAAAGAGGAGGCCAATCGTCTTAAGAACGATTTCATTGGCCCGGAACACTTATTGCTTGGATTGATTCGATATGGCCAAGGAAAGGCTATTGATATATTAATGGAGTTAAATATAAATTTAATTGACATAAAAAACAAAACCGAGAAACAGTTAAAAGGTTTCTCTAATGAGATGTTACTTCCAAACGCTAACATTGCCATATCGGAAACTTCAGCACAAGTTTTAAAAATGTCTTTACTTGAAGCCAGAAAACTTCACAGTGATGAAGCAGATTCTGAGCACTTATTACTCGCTTTATTAAAGGATGACACCAATAATGCTGCAGCTTTACTTGAAGAAGATGATGTTAACTATAAAAAAGTATATGAACTTTTATCATTGAAGCAAGACCTTGACTCAACGAAGAGTTTCTTAGAGGACGATGAAGATGACGAAGAAGAGGAGGATGACGATTTGTCTTTCCTTTCTGATAGTTCAAAAGAGAGTACTTCTAAGTCAAAAACAGCAACCCAAAAACCAACTAACGACACACCTGTGCTGGATAACTTTGGGTTAGATATGACTCGTGCTGCCGAAGAGGGAAAATTAGACCCTGTTATAGGTAGACAAAAAGAGATTGAGCGAATTGCACAAATATTGAGTCGCCGAAAAAAGAATAATCCGGTACTCATTGGGGAGCCGGGAGTTGGAAAATCTGCTATCGTAGAAGGTTTAGCTTTACGAATAGCTCAGAAAAAAGTATCTCGTGTTCTATTTGACAAACGGGTTATATCTTTGGATATGGCTTCTGTTGTTGCAGGAACCAAGTACAGAGGACAATTTGAAGAACGAATTCGATCCATATTGAATGAACTTAGAGAAAATCCACAGGTTATTCTTTTCATTGATGAGTTACATACAATTGTTGGAGCCGGATCAGCAGCCGGTTCAATGGATGCAGCCAATATGCTTAAACCGGCTTTAGCTCGTGGTGAAATTCAATGTATTGGAGCAACTACATTAGATGAGTACAGAAATCACATTGAAAAAGATGGAGCCTTAGAAAGACGATTCCAAAAAGTGATAGTTGAAGAAACCACTCTTGAAGAAACATTAGAAATTCTAAGAAACATCAAGGATAAATACGAAGATCATCACAATGTAACATATACCGACAAAGCTATTGAAGCTTGTGTTAAGTTAACAGATCGTTACATTACTGATCGGAATTTCCCCGACAAAGCCATTGATGCTTTAGACGAAGTAGGCTCTAGAGTTCACTTAACCAATATAACTGTTCCTAAGGAGATAGAAGAGAAGGAAAAGGATATTGAGGAAACAAAAGAGAATAAAATTGAAGCTGTAAAACGTCAAAACTATGAATTGGCAGCTAATTATCGCGACCAGGAAAAGAAACTTATAGATCAATTGGAATCTATGAAAGCTAAATGGGAAGCGGAGTTAAAGGAAAACCGTGAAACCGTTGATGAAGAAGAGGTGGCAAATGTGGTGTCAATGATGTCAGGAGTACCTGTTCAGCGTATTGCACAAGCTGAAGGTGTACGATTAGCCGGCATGAAAGAAAAGCTAAAATCAACAGTTATAGCTCAAGATGATGCAATAGATAAAATAGCCCAAGCCATACTGAGAAGCCGTGTAGGATTAAAAGACCCTAACCGTCCGATAGGTACATTTATGTTATTAGGTCCTACAGGAGTTGGTAAAACTTATTTAGCTAAAGAATTGGCTAAATATATGTTTGGCTCATCGGATGCATTAATCCGAATTGATATGAGTGAATATATGGAGAAATTCACAGTATCCAGATTAGTTGGAGCACCTCCCGGATATGTAGGATATGAGGAAGGTGGTCAGCTGACTGAACAGGTACGCAGAAGACCTTATTCCATTATCTTACTTGATGAGATAGAAAAAGCTCATGCTGATGTATTCAACATATTACTACAAGTAATGGATGAGGGTAGATTAACAGATAGTAATGGTCGCGTTGTAGATTTCAAAAATACGGTGGTTATCATGACCTCTAATGTAGGTAGCCGAAGATTAAAAGATTTTGGCACCGGTGTTGGATTTACTAGCCAAGCTAATCTATCAGATAAAAACTTTGCCAGAGGTGTAATAAAGAAAGCATTAAATCGCTCTTTCTCTCCGGAGTTTATCAACAGACTGGATGAAATAATATTCTTCGATACACTCTCACTAGATGCTATCAAGACAATTATCAACTTAGAGCTAGACAAGCTTTACAAACGTATAAATACACTAGGTTTTATAGTTGAGTTAGATGATCAAGCTAAAGACTTTATTGCCACTAAAGGATATGACTCTCAATACGGAGCTAGACCATTAAAAAGGGCCATCCAAAACTATGTTGAAGACCCATTGGCAGAAATGTTAATATCTTCAAAAATAGAAGAAGGAACAATCATTGAGGGTAGCCTCAACCAAGAACAAGAAACTATTGTGTTCAACATCAAAGAAAAAGAAGAAGTAAAAAAATAAAACTTCCTAGAGAACCAATAGGAAATAAGACAAAATGTCAGCTTTTACTAGCTGGCATTTTTTTTGCAATCAATCTAAATAGAATAAAAATATTAATGACTTTTAAAATAACAATAGTATGAGAAAAGGGAATATTGGAGTAACTACGGAAAACATTTTTCCAATCATAAAGAAATTTCTTTATAGTGATCATGAAATATTCTTAAGAGAATTAGTTTCTAATGCGGTAGATGCCACCCAAAAACTTAAAACACTTTCTTCTATAGGTGAATTTAAAGGAGAACTAGGAGATTTAACAGTACATATCTCTTTAGATAAAGAAAAAGGGACTTTAACTATTTCCGATCGTGGTATTGGCTTAACTGATGAAGAGATAGATAAATACATCAACCAAATTGCTTTTTCCGGCGCGAATGATTTCCTTGAAAAGTATAAAGATGACGCTAATGCCATAATTGGTCATTTTGGTTTAGGCTTTTACTCAGCCTTTATGGTTTCTAATAAAGTTGAGATTATATCAAAATCGCACAAAGAAAACACAGAAGCTGTAAAATGGAGTTGTGATGGCAGTCCAGAGTTTACCATGGAAAAGACAGAAAAGGAAGATCGTGGGACTGATATCATACTATACATTGATGAAGAATCAAAAGAGTTTTTAGAAGAACCTCGCATACAAACCTTGCTAAATAAATACGCTAAATTCTTACCTGTTCCAATTGCTTTTGGTAAGAAAAAAGAGTGGAAAGAAGGAAAAGAAATAGAAACGGATGAAGACTTAATCATTAACAATACTACACCTCTTTGGACTCGCCAACCCAGTGAGTTAAAGGATGAAGATTATGTTGACTTCTATAGAACGCTCTACCCTATGTCCGATGAACCTTTATTCTGGATTCATCTGAATGTAGATTATCCATTCAATCTAACAGGTATTCTTTATTTTCCGAAAGTTAAAAGCAATATAGAACTAAACAGAAATAAAATTCAATTATACAGCAATCAAGTATTCATTACAGATTCTGTTGAAAACATTGTTCCCGATTTCCTTACATTACTTCATGGAGTTATTGATTCTCCGGATATTCCTTTAAACGTTTCACGTTCTTATTTACAAAGTGATGCCAACGTAAAAAAGATTTCTACATACATCACAAAAAAAGTAGCCGACCGTTTATTCTCTATATTCAAAGATGATAGGAAAGACTTTGAAAGCAAATGGGATAGTGTTAAGATCTTTATTAATTACGGAATACTTACTGAAGAGGACTTTTACGAAAGAGCTAAAAAATTCTCTCTTCTTACAGATACAGATGGCAAACACTTCACTTTTGATGAATACCAAGAACTAATCAAAGAAGGACAAACTGATAAAGAGGATAATTTAATCTATCTGTACAGCACCAATAAAGAAGAGCAATTCAGCTACATTGAATCTGCTAAAAAGAAAGGATACAATGTACTCTTAATGAATGGACAATTAGATATTGCTGTGGTTGGCTTACTGGAACAGAAATTTGAAAAATCCAGATTCACTCGTGTAGATAGTGATGTGATTGACAATTTAATTGTAAAAGAAGACAGCACTAAAGAAATTCTTCCGGCACAACAGCAGGATTTATTATCAAACAGTTTCAAAAGTCAACTTCCCGCCATGGAGAAAAAAGAATTCCATGTGCAAATTCAATCTTTAGGTGAAGATGAAAATCCTGTAATCATTACTCAAAGTGAATATATGAGAAGAATGAAGGACATGGCAGACATCCAAGCAGGAATGAATTTTTATGGTGAAATGCCCGACATGTTTACTATGGTACTTAATAGCGATCATAAATTAATTAAGTCTATTCTTACTGAAGGAGAAAAAGCTTGCGAAGAAGAAGTTGAGCCTATTCAAAAGGAGATTAATAACATTCAGAAAGAGCAAGAGGACATCAATACCAAGAATAAAGATTTGAAACCTGAGGATGTACCAACAAAAGACAAAGATCGTATTCAAGAACTTGATAAACAATGGGGTGAGCTTAAAGAGAAAAAAGAGACTGCTTATGCGAGTTTCGCTAAAGACAATAAGATTATTCATCAACTAATTGATTTAGCGCTACTTCAAAACAACATGTTAAGTGGTCAAGGTTTAACTAATTTTGTAAAACGTAGCATCGATTTAATTTAAGTGTTAGAATAGAAAAATAAGGATTACAGAAAAAAGGGTTGAATATCTACAGATGATGTTCAACCCTTGTCTATTTTGATTACTTAAACAATTCACAGATAAACAGACTCAATATATAACAAAATTATTAATATGTCTCTTTAACATTCATCTGGCAATTTACTTCTGATCATTTTAGTAATATTTTATAAGTTAATACTATTCAGCATATCCAGTTTACCTTCATTGATTAATTTCAGTATCAATTCGCCAAATAAAGAATTTTGCCATGCAAACCATTCACGAGTATATTTGCTAGGATCATCTTTATAAAAAGATTCGTGTATGAATCCAGTTTCATTATCAGTGATTAGCAACATTTCAATACAATTTTTAATCTCTTGATCATCTTGGCTGGTAAATGCTCTCATCATGATACTCATAGGCCAAATCATATGCAGACTAACACGTGAAACATGAGGTCCTCCAATCCCTTCTCCTGCACTACCTTTAAAAAAGTAAGGATTATCTTCACTCCATACAAAGCGACGAGTATTTTGATAGATAGGATCATTTATATCCACATCACCCAAATATGGCATCGCCAATAAACTTGGCACATTGGCATCATCCATCAAGTTAGCACTACCATATCCATCAACCTCAAATGCGTAGATTGTACCATATTTAGGATGATTAACAGTCGCATACTTCTTCAAGGCTGTCTCTACTTCTTCCGCCAAACCTAAGCACTCTTTCGATAAAGCAACCTCTTTATTAACTTCGGTAAGTATCTCAGCAGCTTTTCGGAGCGAACTGACAATAAAAAAATTAGAAGGAACGAGAAATTGAAATATAGTAGCATCATCCGAAGGGCGAAATGCAGAACAAACTAAACCTACAGGTTTTACCGGATTACCCCAACCATCATTTGTTAAAGTTTCGGTTGCTGATTCATCGACTCGTTGAAACTTATAAGGTCCTAGATCGTTTTTTCGTTGTTGTTCCTTAAATGTTTTGAGAATATTAGATATTGCCTCTATCCATATTTCGTCAAAAATAGAGGAATCACCCGTCGTTATCCAATAGTGATAAGCCAATCGAAGAGGATAGCATAATGAGTCTATTTCCCATTTACGCTCATGTAGTTCAGGTTTCATTTCTGTCATATCAGACTGCCAATATCTGTCTGGATCTGGATCTTGAGGGTCAAGAAATGCATTTGCATAAGGATCGATATTAATACATTTGAATTGACGGCGTATTACACCAGCAAGCATAGCTTTCAATTTCACATCTTTATTGGCCAGTTGTATATATGGCCAAACCTGAGCACTAGAGTCACGTAACCACATAGCATGAATATCACCGGTGTAAATTACAGTATCATCTTTTCCATCCATCTTTCTATGTCGAACAGTTGTATCCAGTGTGTTCGGAAAGCAGTTCTCAAACATCCATGCTAATTTTTTATTTTTCAATAGCCTTTTAACTTTTATAATTTCTGCATCAATAGCTTTCGAATGGAATAATCGTTTGCTGACCTCAGGACGATTCGTTTTACTGTAATTTGCCTTCGGTACCACTTGAGTATTATCTTTATTCAAACTATAGTTTTCACTAAAGTTAGTTACTGTAAAAGCTCTTGCTTTATTGCAATTCAAGATAAATATAACAGTAATAAAACTTATACTTAATAATTTCAATTTCATATACTATTTTTTGAGTTTAAACTTTTAATTAATTTATAGGTTCAATTCTGAAAGAATAAGTTAGTTTTTGATCATTGGGAATCATATATTTACTCAAAGGCAAAGGACCGCAACTGGCATTGCCTAGACCTTGCTGAATACAGTCTAAACTGAGGATTACCTCCTCTTTTTTTATGTTTTTTAAATTAAAATCATGACGAGCGTTCCACAGCATCTCGTCCGAAAAGTGAAGTGCACTAAAGCTTAATCTATCTTTAGATAATATCTTTATACCTTTACCATATTTATCAGCAATTGTAAGCCAACGTATACCTTCTCTATTTCCCATACTTTGGGGTCTCACATAATGTTCGGATGCCATTTCATCAACCGTCTTACTATAAATACCAATAAAGCTTGAGGAGTTACGATCGGAATAATTCTCATGAGGTCCATTACCATACCAAGTTATATATTCTAGATTCTTCACCAACTCAATATTTAACCCTAAACGCCTAATAACAAGATCATTGTATGAATCCTCAAAATCAACTTGAACATCGATTATACCATTTGCATATATCGTATATATTGAAACGTAGTTAACAAGGATTGCTTTTTGAGGATGATGTATCATGGCTTCATTTGCAACTTCAAACACAATAGAGTTGTTTTCTGCATTCAATTTATAATCAAACCTCTTGTTTGAAATTGTTGTATTATAATAACTTTGATCAGTGTACTTATCATTATTTATACTTCTATACCAATTGAAAGAGAAACCTTTTCCTTTGTGTATAATTTCTTTACCTTCGTATTTTAGTGATGTTAGCGTAGCACAATCTTTGGAGGAAACAAAAGCCTCAAATCCCTCTCCAACAACACGAATACCATTTTTATTGGTTTCGTAAGACAAATCTCCAATTACACTTAGATCTTCATTTAACATAACTTTTTCGGTCAAAGGTAGTTGCTCGGAAGCAACGATATGACCTTCAGAAGCCCATCTGTGATTGTCTCGTAGTGAAATATAAACATTTAGAAAATACTCACTATTAATATCTAGTTCTTTAGTATAAGGAATTGAGACTGAAATCTTTTGGAAAGGAGCAAGTTCAATATTTGCTAATGTTCCTTTCTCTAATTCGTGGCCATTTTTCAATAACACCCAATTTATATTGAATTGGTCTAGATTTAAAAATTCATATCGATTCTCTAGTTCAATTCTCCTTGAATCTATTTTTGTTATTTTAATGTACTGATACACTTTTTTTACTTCCAGTAATTTCGCTGTAATTCGTCTATCAGGTGTAGTCAAACCATTACAGGCAAAATCTCCATCATTGGGTTTATCTCCAAAATCACCACCATAATAATATTGATCCAAAGGTTTGCCATACATATTTATGCCTTGATCCACCCAATCCCAAATACATCCCCCTATTGTTCGTTCCGAATAATTCTCTATATAATCCCAATATTCAGCTAAATTTCCGACAGAGTTACCCATTGCATGCGCATATTCGCAGATGAAATAAGGTTTCGTCGAGCCATTCTTATCGAATTGAATCATTCTTTCCAAAGAGGGGTACATATTAGAGTCAATATCTGCAATTTCATTCTTTCCTTCATAATGCACAGGTCTAGTCGTATCCATTGCTTTTGTTCGTTTATACATTTCGTCGAAATTATTACCGTCACCACCCTCATTACCTAAAGACCAAAAGATAACTGAAGGATGATTTTTATCACGTTCTATAACTCTTTCTATACGATCAACAAATGCATTAGCCCAACTTATGGTGAACCCTATTCCATGATTCCCATGGTTCTCCAAGTCAGCCTCATCCATAACATAAAGTCCATAATAATCACATAGGGAATACATTTGTGAACTATTAGGATAATGACTCGTCCGTAAAGTATTAATATTGTGCTGTTTCATCATTATGACATCTTCCATCATAGATTCGACTGGAACTGCTTTACCATGCTGGGGATGTATATCATGACGGTTAACACCTTTAAAAAACACAGGCCTATTATTGATATATACCCGTCTATCTTTGAGTTCTATCTTACGAAATCCATGTTTGGTAGACATAGCCTCGGTTTCTTTGCCGCTTTCGTCCTCTAAAAACAATATAACTGTGTATAAATTAGGAGTCTCGGCCGACCATAATAATGGTTCATTTACCGGTATTTGTAAAGAAACTTTTCGCTTACTACCTTTATTTATCTCTTCAATCAAGACTTTGTCTTCAATAACAAGTTTTTTATTTATGTCTAACAGCTGAATGTTTAATAGCTTTCTTTCGCTTCTTCTCGAGCTATAATTATGCACAAATGCATCAACATTCAATACAGCACTATTCAACTCATCATTTGTAAATTCGGATGTCAAGGTATAATCTCTTACATGTACTTTTGGAGTAGCTCTTAAGTATACATCACGATGAATTCCACTTAAACGAAACATATCTTGGTCTTCTATGTAACTTGCATCTGTCCACCTAAAAACCTCAACTGCCAAAGTATTCTGTCCTTGTCTTACATATTTTGTAATATTGAACTCAGCATCATTATTTGCGCCTTCACTATAACCAACTTTTTGTCCATTTACCCAAACATTAAGACAGCTATAAGCACCATCGAAGTGCAAGAAAATCTCATTATTTTTCCAACTTTCCGGAACTACAAAATCTCTCCTATATGAGCCTACCGGATTGACCTCTTTTTCGTTTGTGTATCCTTTTTGAGGTAATATTAAAGGAGGATCATTCTTGAATGGATAAGTAAAATTTGTATATATTGGCGTTCCGTATCCTTGCATCTCCCAGTTGGAAGGGACAGGTATGTTATCCCAAGAGGATACATCATAATTGGTTTTATAAAAGTTGATAGGACGATTTTCAGTGCTGTTTACCCAATGAAACTTCCATGTCCCATTGAGTAAGATGTAAAGACTGGAACTAGGAGTTAACCAAGGCTTATCAAAGCATGGAGAATTCATTAACTCATCCATCGAAGCATAAGGATGAAAAGTCGCATGACCCTGTTCTTTATTGATAGCAAAAATAGTTTCGTTCTCCCATGGGTTTTTACTTATAACTCTTTTCTTTTCCTTTGGAGCTTTCGTTTCAGGACGTAATTTCCACGACTGACCCGTATTGTGTTTCTGCCATATCTTAGCACCAACCACTTCGGGTCCATCATAGCATAATTCCATATTAGAAAGTCTATTGACTATCACATAAGCTCCCGTTCCGGTAATTTTCAGTATCCAATGCTGATTTTTGTTGTTTTCATGCCCATCCCATTGTACTAAAGCATTTCCTTTTTCATCATAAAATTCTTCACCTGTATTATCTACGGCCTTTCCATAAAAAGGATTTTGTATAAAATAAGAACCATTGTCCAACAGTTTGACAACCCATAATTGTGCTTTATCATTGCCCTTATCTTCTTCTAAAAATAAATTTGTATCATTGTTCTCACTATGCTGATTACTCAACACCAAGCCTAGTGGACTGATTATTTTATAAAGTAAATTCGGATTAATATCCTGCGCACTCATAGTTATTCCTACCAGAAAAGAACAGATAGTAAATATTGTTTTTTTCATTTTATTAAAAGTTTTCTTAGATAGTAAATAAGGATAGATGCTCAAAAGATAAGTGTCACATTTATAGACTTAATATATTCCAGTATTAATTATCTTTCGATAGTTTATTCAGAATTAGTTTGGCATGATTCAACTCATCATTCCATGTTGAGGTCCTTTCTAACGAATTGAATTTCACAACTGTTTTATTTAATAAATCAAGTTCTCTGTGCTTGTTTTTATCTGATAGAATTTTACGTAGTATCTTTATCTTTTCAAAGTCTTGAATACCTTCCAGCACACGTTCATAGCGAATAGAACTACGAGCATCCGGGTATACAATATATGTATCTCCGGCAGGCCATGTTCGAAAACGGGAATCTTTCAATGGATTCTCCACCCATGAATTGAAAGCCCATCTCAACCAACCATCGTAACCTGAAGCTAAAGCAAACCACGACAAGTATGTACCTTCAGCCGCATCAGAAAATGTAAACACATTAGGAAACTTATGTGCACAACATATATAGGGCGTTGTAATAAGTCCTTTTTCTCTTCTTTTCATTATATCTGTCATATCTACCGGATGTTCTGCTCCTACACACATATCTCTAATAAATGGATATTTTTTGTAGCTTTTATGATTATCCGCTATTGCTACTCCAAGCTCCGGAGCATATTTTTTGAGTGTTTTTAGTGTAATATCCATATCTTTCGGATTACGTTCATCCATTGCAATATTGGTTATCTCGAGCCAGCCTTTTTCGGTTTGATGTCTTACAAAATCAGTTAAAAAGGGTTTCCACATCTGATCGAACAATTCTGTTCCAGGATTAGCACTAACTGTTACAATTTTACCTACTTCTTCATCCATATAATGTAACTCATTATTCCAAGGGAGCATAGAATAACAGTTTATCATATGTGTAACGCCCAAATCCATCATAAACTGAACCCATTTGTCAAAAACTGTATAGTCATAACTCCAACTACCATCTAGACACTTAGTCCATTTAATCATATCCTCATAAGCATCATAGCACTGATGATTCCATGGGTCTTTGTTAATATTAGTAGTTATGACCTTCTGTCCCATATCAGCTAACATTTGCATCAATGGTTTCATTTTATTAAAATGCGCATCTGTCCATAGCTCTAAATTATGAATTCGAGCAACTGCTGAAGGATGTTGCCATTGATCAAGATGGATAGTCCACTGAGATGCAGGGGGCAATACTTGTTCAATGACCTCTAATTCTATGCTAAACTTATGGCTTTGTTTATTTCCTGCAAATATTTCGACTACACTTTTATAGTTTCCACTCCTTGCATCACGTGGGATTTCTATAGTTATCCAAACAGGCCTAACTGTTTTTCTTTCTATATCGAAACAAGCTAAACTATCTAACATATCAGGAGCCAATGATGCATCCAACTCATCCGGATTACGTTCACACTCATCACACCCTTCTCCAAATTCATCTGTCAACACATAGCGTACAAAGCGTGCTTGAGCTATTTTTTTAGGTAAAGTATATTCCTCAGACTCAAAATTGCCCACTTTGACCTCAACTTGCTCTACATCACAATCCGACCATAACAATAGTTGGGCTGAAAGCCTTTCTCCTTTCCACCCTTCCATTTTATGTACCGAAGTTTCTTCGTTTAAAGTTGGCATCACTGACTTTGCATATTTTGTATCTATACTTACAAATGATGCGCACAACCCACTACTTAAAGGGTTTATCCAATTTGTAGTATCTCTTTTAGGATCATCTGCCTCTACAAAAATAGCATTGACTGTGTGTCCTTTATTATTCCTGCAAGAAGAGCTTGCTAAACAAACGATGAAAAGTAATAGGTAATAATATTTATTTTTCATTATACAAGATTGGTTTTTCTTACAACATTGCAGCTCCTAATATGGCCACATCATCTATTTCAGAGCGATATATTTTAAGTCGTTCAAGGCTTTTAGGATACATAAAATCACTCAAACTCGCTTTCATCGATTCTTCAAAAAAAGGCATAGCATTCGCAATACTTCCCCCTATAACTACACACGGTGGATCATATGCTAGAAGTACTATTTTGAGCATATTTCCCAAGTGCATCCCATATTCAGCCCATAGGGCAAGTGCAGTATTATCTCCTTGAATCGCTTTCTCGTATGCTTCTTTACCAGAGATGTTATTTATTTCTAAAAAAAAAGGAGTACTGCAATAATATTCATAATTATAGCCTTTATACGGAATTGAGCATATTTCTCCTGCACCTGTATTATGACCACTATAAAGTTTGTTATCGATAATGATACCACATCCCAAGCCTGTTCCTAGGGTGATTCCAACTAAACTCTCATACTTACTGCCTTGACCAAAATGGTATTCACCATATACAAAGCAATTACAATCATTGTTTATTTTTACAGGAACTTTGAATTCTTTTTCAAGAATACTTTTAAGATGTACTTCTTTCCACGATGGAATATTCGTCACATTATAGATTATGCCTTTCTCGGTATCTACAACAGAAGGAACACCAATTCCTATACTTTCAACAGATTGATTCATCAATTCATGAATCAATACTTTTATTTGATTTATAACTACATGCTCTTCTTCCTGTGACTTACAGGGCTCAGACAATTTTTTCTCTATTTGTCCATTATTTATCAGAGCAACACGAATATTTGTACCTCCTAAGTCTATACCAATTCTCATATTATATAATGTATATCAAAAAGTTTGTTTACCAACTTCCACCTCTACAGTTTTGGTTTGATTCTTACCCCAATGAATATTCATTTTGAAAGATATATTAGATTCTACAGTAATTTGTGGAGTTGAATCTACTGAGTTTCTTTTATTGACTTTTAAATTCACTGTTCCATTGGGTCCAAATGGATAATCCTCAATTCCATGAGATTCAGTTTGCACTATATCCCAGGTCAATGTCTTTTTAGAGAAATCTGATCTGATACCTAGAATATACTCTATAAAAACTGCAATTGGAGGTAATCCTGTCCATCCAACAAATTCATCACGAGCCATGAACCCTGGTTCTATTTTTTCAGGTGCATAATACTCCCAGAATGTTCCAGTGTTTTTATAAACCTCAAATACAGAGTTATAGTGATTTTTTGCTATTTCCTTAGCTAAGGCTGTATAACCCTTATTATCTAATCCACAAATAACCATATAGTTAGCCCCAGGCCACACCCCACCTTGCCAATAACGTCCATTAGCATTATATTTGGCGTTGTCTGCAGAAAGTGAAGGCACACGATGAGGACGATTAAACAGCTTCGGATCTTTCAGTTTTTCTACCAATTTATCTGTTTGTTCTTTGGTCAACACATCCGTCAAAAGTGCCCAATAGGCAATAATACCTTTTGTAGAAGAAAGACTACCATCAGCATATTGATCATATAAAAAGCCTGTTTCTTCATCCCATAAATTGTCTCGTACATATTTTGATAAAACTCTCATTTCATCTTCAAAATCTTCGATTTCTTGCCAACGTTCAAGATAAAAGCCCATTTCAAGCATTAACCCGGCTGTGAATATTTGTTGCAAATTAGCATCTAGCCAAACCATATGCCCATGACTAAAAATCATGTTATACCCAGACTCCACACGTGGCATATTGTCCATTCCCGTTCCCCAACCACTAGACCAATATGTGCCATTCATCCACGTACGGTTTAATTTTAACCACTTATAGTATGCACATAGTGCAGGAAAGATTTTATGTAAGCGCTCGTCATCACCATATTGCTTATAGTATAACATTTCAGCCCAAGGTAAAAGATTAGGTCCGGTACTTACAGGATCGTAACGTTCAAAACAATCAGCTCCATCGCGTTTGATTTCACGACAGATAAAACCATCGGGGTGCTGTTTTGCATAAAAGTTGTCTAATGTCCTCTGAAAGGGGAAGAAGCGATAACCATAACGGGCAAACATCATCATAAAAGCAGAATCCCACATGAAAATATTACCATTGTATGCCGTATCTAAATATGGAGATACAAATCCTGAACCTTCAAGTGGTTGTCGTATGTTTCCTATTGCTATTTCCCATGCACGCCAATACATTTCAATTTCTTTCTCATGTCCTAACCAAATTGGTTTTGGCAATACTTCTTTGGCTTCAGCAAAAGAGCCTGGTTCAATACATTCAGGTTTTGCAACACGAAACTCATTTTCAGCAACCAAGGCTTCTTTCACATAAGTATTTTTGTATGGTAGGTTGTATTTAGTCAAGACGTCCTGATCTTCTTGTGAGAATGAGTTCAGTGCACTAAACAAATAAAATACGAATAGTAAAAAAAGTGTTTTTTTCATTGTATTTATCTTTTTTTATTTTACAAATAAAATACTATCAGGTAATAAAGTTTCTTCAATATTTCGACTAGCATATCCTACTTCTAACTTTTCTCCCATATATCGTTCAAAATAGAGTAGTTGTAACTTATGAAAACCTTTCTCAAGTGCAATTTTACCGTCTCTTCTGCGCTCGCTATGAGAGCCGTCATTATCTACAACTATTTTGTTGTCGATATATAGAACAGAACCATCATCTGAAAATGTATAAAAACGATAAACTCCTGTTTCGGGTATTTTTATCCATGCACTGTATTCAAATCCCATCCAATCTTTAACTTTAGCCGGAGAAAGAGAAAAATTTTTCAGTACTCCTTTTTCTATAACATCACTCTTGGCTAATTCTGAGACTTCTCTAAATTCACCTTCATAGTATGAATAAGAGACTCCATTATCGCTAGGAGCAACATCTAAAGATTTCATTATTGGTAGTTGTTCTTCGTCTACCGATGAAAGACCCGATGGGTAATAATAGTAAGTATGGTTACCTTCTTCTTGCGTACAAATCCACGTATCAAATTTACGCTGTCCCTCATACAGTTGTATGATACGAGCACCAATGGGTAAATCACCATAGGCGTCAGCTCCAGATCGTCTGCCGAAAGCAAGTGCTATCTCTTTTTCAATTCCTATATAGTCGTTATTGTGATCATGTCCACAAAAAACGCCCATCACATCACCCATTTCAACAAAAGAAGCAAATAACCCTGAATTGATATCCGAACCTGCAACTCCTTCTCTATTTATACCTACTGTAGTTTGATTATCAACAATGTTGCCATACTCGGATAGAGGAATATGCAAAAAAGCAAGAGCGGGTAAAGATTTATTGCCTTGGGAATGAGTATAAGATTTACTTTGCTTGCGATACCATTCTATCTGATTGAAATGTACCCAATCGTAATGACCATATTTTGGATCTTTAGGCTGATTATTAGTATCAATACCGTACAATAACGCTTTAACTTGCTTCAACTTGCTATCCATTACTGGCAATACATAATTACCTGCTCCCTCGATGTCTTTCGGACCATTTTCGCCAACAAAATACGTCAGCGTATCTATAATAGAGAAGATTTGACTACGACTCTCTACATCTATCTCAGCATCATGATTACCTAAAGTTATAGTCCAAGGCATCTGGGCTGCTTCAAAAACCTGTGCTAATCTTAGCCAACTTTCTACAGCAGGAGCCTCGGTAACGATATCTCCTGTAAGAATTGCTATATCAGGTTTTTGAGCATTTAGAACATATTTAATAGATTCAATAGTTTTAATGCAGTTCTCAGATACATTATCCCAATGTATATCCGTAAATTGAGCTATCTTAAACTTACCTTGTTCATCGAATTTAAGTATTGGTTTATTCTCTTCTACTCTACTTTCTTTTTTTTCACAAGAAAAGAAAGTGAAACAAGACATTAAAACAACAAAAATAAAACACTTTTTCATACCCCTATTATTTTAAAAACCTAACAAAGATTTTATTTTATTGCAAATATCATAATTCCAATATACACCTCTGAAATGTTGAGCTCCCGGGCCATAGGCAAACACAGGAGGCATGGATGGAGAGTGATCATCAGTTGTATAACGAGCTGTAATCAGCCCTTTGCCACGATCTCCATCTACCATAACAAGCCCACCTGTTTCATGATCGGCTGTTACAATCACTAACGTTTCTCCATTACTATCTGCAAACCTAAGTGCTTCTGCAACAGCTAAATCGAAGCTTAAAGTTTCACTTATACATCCAGCCAAAGAGTTTGAATGACCTGCATAGTCTATTTTGGCACCTTCAACCATAAGAAAAAAGCCTTTATCGCTAGTTTTTGTTAGCTTATCAATTGAACGTTTTGTTACGTTAGCCAATAAGTCTAATGTTTCTTGTGTGGCTGCTAAATCCATCAAGTTATCCACACAAAGTACAGGTTTTGATGTATTATCTATCTTGTTAATAGAATAGACAAAATCATATTTCTGTTCAAAATCTTTTATCGTTAAACCATCTTGCCGCTTTGTAAAAACATCTGTTCCACCACCAGCCACAACTGTTAGTTTTCCATCAAGTAAATATTGCGTCAATACATCCGAGCTGTCTCGTTCTGTACAATGACCATAAAATGCAGCAGGTGTGGCATCTGCTATATTACCCAATGTTATCACGCCAGAAGCCATACCTTTATCATAGGCAAAATCCGTCAAAGATGGATTTACTGTTCTATCTTCATCCATTGATATGTGACGATTGTTATGAGGCTTTCCTGTAGCTAAAGCACTACCTCCAGCAGCAGAATCAGAGGTATAGCTATCTAGTGGACTATTCTTTTGAAAACCGATATTCTTCATTTTCAAAATAGTAAGTCCATTATTGACCGTTTCAGTTACATTTATATGATTCATTCCCATACCATCCCCAATGAGTAATATCACATTTTTTATAGGCTTATCATATCCATCATTCAGATATGTAGGAGAATAAATATCTATCGCTTTTGTCAACTGTATTTTATCTCTATCAAAACCTTTAAATCCAGATGTTATTTTATCCAATCTATCAGTACCTCTTACTCCTTGCATTCCAAGATGTTTTGTTCCATCTATATAATAATTCTTATCAATAAAATTTGAAAAGTAATCGGTACATGCTTCAACTTTATCTGTATTTATTATATCTACACCCATTTGGTGTAACGTATTCCATGCTGTAATACCATCTGGACTCGCCCAAAAGCGAATTGGTTTTCCTAACTTATGCGCCTCATCAATAGCTTTCTGAACTTTCATTTTTTGAGGAGCAGTCATAGCTCCTTTTCCATTCCAATTTGCATAATCAAAGAACGGAACACTAATCATAGCAATTCTTTTCAGTTCTTCAGACTTGTAGTTTTGAAATGTTCCGTCGAACATTATAAACTCGGGATACTTTTCAAAATCAATTCCTTCCGGTACATTTCCTGTTACTACTATTTTTACTGCATTTGGATTCTTAGACGAATCAAACACTTTGGGATATTTCTGCAATAATTTCACAACTGCACTCAGCGTAGGTTCTGTTTTAGACTTCAGCTCTACAACTAGCGTTAGTGTCTCATTGCTATCTTTCCATGCCTTTCCCCCATTCTGATGAAACAACTTAACTAACGGTAAAACATACATATCCTCGAAAGTTGCATCTTCTCGCAAATCCTCTAAGTCATGTCCAATCAAAAGTTTCCCATTTTTGTAAAACAAATCTGCTTCGATGGATGATATGCGCTGTGAGTATGCCTGATAAAAGGGCACTAACTGGCAATAATCATTATGCGAGTGAATTTGTTTTTTACTTTGTGCTGTTAACCGAACAGTAACAATAGTTAGGAATACAATAGCTAGAATTAGTGATTTATATATATATTTCATCCTTCTTTTTATTTGATTGTTATTTTAGCTACAATAGGACGATGATCTGACAAGTATACATTGTTTAGTTTCTCTGGTAAAATAGTGAATTCATCTACCTGAATATCTTCGCTCACAAATATATAGTCAATATATTCACGTTTTTCTATAGGTACTTCTCCAAAACCATGAAAAGTCCATTCTCCTTCTGTATTTAGACCTTGAGTAGTAGCAACTAAACGGCTATCTTCCATTTGAATTGGATTATTATCGTCTAATACATGTTTAATCACATCCGATTGTGGGCTAGCATTAAAATCTCCAGTGATGATAATTGGTAAACCCTTAGATAATTCACTGGCTCGTTGAATCAACAACGTTACCCCTTCTTGCCTAGCAAGTTTCCCGACATGGTCTAAATGAGTATTTATGATAAATAATTCTTTTTTACTTTCTTTATCCTTCAAGATAGCCCAAGTAGCAATACGTTCACAAGCACCATCCCATCCTAACGAACCTGCAACTTCGGGTGTTTCGCTCAACCAAAAGTAACCTGTATTAATTTCGTCAAAACGATTTTTATTATAGAATAAAGCACTATATTCTCCTTTCTCTATCCCATCTTCACGTCCAACCCCTATAGATTGATAGTCTGCAAGCTGTTTGATTAAATCAACAAGTTGATTGTGAAGCACTTCTTGCGTACCCACAATGTCTATTTTCTGATCCTTAATAATTTGTGCTACTATATTTTCTCTGTACTTCCAGTTGTTCAAACTATCTTCTGGATTATCATATCTAATATTGAAAGACATAATATTAAAGTTAGCTTGTTCTTGTTCGCTACATGAATTCAGCAAAAATGAAATTGCTAAAACTGATATCAGATAAAATATTTTGTTCATAACTATTATATATTTAGATTTTATACTTTTGTAAAAAACAACTTTCTGTTAACCTCATTTTATAAATAAACTCTTAGCAGAAATTTCCGTAAAATCTTTCGATGAAGGGATCTTCCATCCCCAGCTAAAATGTTCTCCTTCATAATCTTCAAAATAGATTATTTTATATTGATGGAGTCCTTTATGTAAAGCTACCCTTCCCGTAGCAACAATTGCAGCATGCGAACCATCATTATTTACAATCAAATCATCTCCTATATAAAGAACACTACCGTCATCCGATTTAGTCATAAATTCATATACGCCGTCTTCTGGTACAGATACTAAACCTTCAAATATATAACCAAAATGATCTTCTCGTTGGGCTTCAGTTATAGAGGGGACAGACATCACTCCTGATTTCAAAGGTTTGGTTTTCAAAACATCAGAAACCCAGCTAAATAGTCCTTCATAATAGCTATATTTAACGCCATTTTCACTTCCTTGAAAAGAAAGTGCTTTTCTTAACTCTGCCTTTGTTGCTTTTATTGTAAATGTTCTACTAGGTAAGTATCCCTCCTTAAAAGCTTTTGCTTTTATAGTTGTTGTCTTATTTATCTTTATTGGGATATTATACAATGCGGAAGACTCAGTAGGCTCTTTACCATCTAGTGTATAATATATCTTCACACCAGCTGTTGCTGACGCTAAAGGAACTTCTGTTTCATTAATAAATAAGTCTAAATCATTAGTTGTGTATGGAATCGAAACGACAGCATCTTTTGTAAGTGAATATGGAAATGTTACACTATCAATAGCTCTTTCTTTATTTGGCTCATCTGTCAAGATATATTCAAGAGTTCCACCTGTAGTTATTTGCTGATAAGTCAAGTAATTAACATCTACCTCAACCCCATTGAGGAGAACCTTTTCAATATAAATATTTCCTGAAGGGTTATTTGCAGTTATCGTAAGCACTTGTCCATTTGCTAAATTTATAGTAGCCTTATCGAATAAAGGTGAAGTTAGTATAAACTGATTTGTGCCAGGACATACTTGATAAAAACCTAGGCTACTTAAGATATACCAAGCAGACATTTGTCCACAATCTTCATTTCCACTTATTCCTTCTGGAGTAGGCGTATATAATTCTTTTAGTATACGACGTGTCCAATATTGGGTCTTCCATGGCTGTCCTACATAATTATATAAATATGCCATATGATGACTCGGTTCATTTCCTTGTACATATTGACCAATCATACCAGTAATGTCAACCATATCTCCATCAATCTTAGATTCTGTACTGAACAGGTGATCTAAGGCATCTATAAATTCATTATAGCCACCAAATAACTGAATCATTCCTTTTACGTCGTGCGGAACAAAGAAACGATATTGCCATGCAGTTGCCTCTGTGTAAGCACGGCCTGGAGCATAGGGATTGAAAGGAGATTCCCAATTACCATCCATACGTTTGCCTCTGAAAAACTTAGTATGACCATCAAATACATTAATATATGAGAGAGACCGTTCTATATATCTCTCAGCATCGGCCTTATATCCAAGCTTTTCTGCTATCTGAGCAATACACCAATCATCGTAGGCATATTCTAAAAGACATGATACCGACTCTCTTTTTATATTAGATGGTATAAAACCATATTTAATATAATAATCGGATCCTTTCTTATTTTTATCTGACGATATTTTCATTGCATCATAAGCAAGTTGTATATCAAAATCTTCAGATAATATACCTTTAAGATATGCATCAGCTATAACCGAAACCGAATGATAGCCTATCATTGTTCCTGTTTCACCAGCCGAAAGTGGCCAGATTGGTAGTTCACCACTTGCATCATACACATCCATAAACGAACGAATCATGTGATTTACTAAATCTGTATTAATAAGAGTCATCAGTGGATTCCATGCCCTAAATGTATCCCACAACGAGAATGTAGAATAGTGTTCATTCTCATTTTTTTGTTCGCCTATTGACATATCATGACGTCTATATTGACCATTTACATCACTAACTATATTAGGAATAATCTTAGAGTGATACATTGCTGTATAAAAGTTCTTTAGATTATCTTTATTATTACTTTCGACAATTATTGTTCCAAGCTCTTCGATCCATTTGCTTCTAGCTTGAGCATGAATAGCATCAAAATCGAACGATTTCACATCGTTCTCCAAGTTCATTCTTGCATTGTCCTCGCTTACAACAGATATTCCTACTCGAGCGATAATGGGAGTACCATCAGATTCACCAAATTGAATTATAGCCTGCTTATGATCCTCGTCAATTATACAACTCTCAAACTCCTTTGAAAATTGAGCTACAAAATATACATATTGGTTTGTAACCCATCCCTGAGAACGACGCATACCTGTTATTTCTGTTGAAGATTTTTGCTTTAATGATATTAAATCAATGGTTTCTTCTGTAAGTACATGCTCCATATCTATGATAATAGAAGCAGAAAAGCCTCTTTTATATGTATAACGATGCACTCCAGTATATCTTGTTGCTGTCAATTCAGCTAAAATCCCTTCACTTTTAAAATTTACTGAATAATAGCCCGGTGAAGCTGTTTCATCTTTATGAGAAAATAATAATGGTTGAATTTCAAATTTCTTTAAATCAGTTGTTATATTTTTAGTTGTCGGATGAAAAAGTATATCACCAAAATCAGCACATCCAGTACCACTTAAGTGTGTATGTGAAAATCCTATTATCGAAGAATCGCTATAATGATACCCTGAGCAAGCGTCCCAGTTACCCGTACGTGTGTCAGGACTCAATTGCACAGCTCCATATGGCGTTGTAGCACCAGGATATGTATGCCCATGAAATCCTGTACCAACGAATGGATCAACATAATCAATCGGCTCAGTAGGAGTCGAGGTACAATTAGTCAGAAATAATGTCAGTAATAAATAAATAAAAGTCTTTTTCATGTTGTTAGAAGTAGAAGAAAAGACCGAAGGAAAGATACCTTCGGTCTTTAGATGTAATAATATTATTGGAACGTAGAATATCCAGGAAGAGGGTTATTTGTCAATACACCATGTGAATCATCTATCTCTACCTGAGGAAGAGGGAAATGAGCATCTTTGACAGGATCAAATGTGCGTGGTCCACGAGGATCAATAGCTGTTGTTGTTGCAGCATAAACCTCTTGCGCTAATCCCCAACGAACTAAGTCGTAATGCCGTTCGTCTTCGTAAGCTAGTTCACAGCGACGCTCCTTTACCAAATCATTAAATGTTGGTTCAGCTATTGCTTTAGTGGCATCGTTACCAAAAGCACGTACATGAACTTTATTGAAAGATTCTGCAGCTGCAGCTACACCTTGTGTACGGTTACTTGCGCCACCACCTGCTAAGAATATTTCTGCTTCAGCATGAATAAGAAGGACATCAGCATAACGCAACAAAGGTATATCTTGACCAGACTCCCAGTTCCATCCGTCCAACAGATCATATGCAGCTAAGTATTTACTACACATGAAACCCGTTTTCATATCCGAAATATCATCAAATCTGATTGGTTGTGGAGCAACAATTAATTTGGGGTTTTCTCCTGCTTTTTCAGCTTCCTCTTGTAGTTTTTTAATAAAAGGTTTGTAAGAGACTAAATCACCTTCCTTTTTTAAAGTTACGCTTCTCCTTTGATCACCATCATCATAAGCATCATACAAACTTTTTGTAGGAGCAAAATAATACCAACCAGTACCACCAGACATTTTACCTGATAAACAAATAACTGATGTTACAGATCCTTGATGACGAATAGGTTTATTTGAAAGATTGAAAAGAACTTCATCTGATTTTTCACCCGCAGGGGAGAATAAATTAGCAAAACCATTATCGTCCGTTGTGTTTAATTCGTATTCACCAGAATCAATCACTTTTTCAGCAGCAGTCTTCGCTTCTGTGTATTTACCCCAATGAGCGTAAAGTTTAGCTAATAAGCCGTAGGCAGCACCGAGATTAGGTTTGCCCCAATCAGCATCGGATCGTTTCCATAGTTTCTGATTTTCAAAATGTGTTATTGCTTCTTTCAATAAAGACTCTATGTTTTTATAGGTCTGTTCTTTTGTCTCACGTGGTTTATTTATATTATCAGCATCTTTGTAATCATAGAATGGTACTCCTCCATAGCGCTTAGCTAGATAAAAATACGAATAAGCACAAAGGAAATTAGCTTCACCTAATATCAAATCACGATCTTCTTGACTCATTTCAACTTCTTGTGTTGTATATCGTAATACATCGTTGGCACGGCGAATCACCTTATACATTAATTCCCAATTATCTGCATGACCTCCAGAAGTATTTAATCCTCCAGCTGCTCTAAATTCAGTTAGTGCTGCATCATCCGGCTTATCACGATTAATATTCATATCATCACTAGCAGCTCCTGCCCACCAATGACCTCGTCCATAACCTTCTTCTTGATAAAAAGGCTCATAAGCGGCATTGAGTCCCATTTGAATTTCTTCTTTAGATCCCCAGAATGTAGCATTTCCATACGGAGACTTATCTAAATCGCACGAAGCTAGAAACAGTACACTTCCTGCAAGTATTAATATTGATTTAAATATTTGTTTCATGATTACTTAGATTAAAAATTAATGTTAACACCTAGTATAAATGTACGAGGCTGAGGAAATTGACCACGGTCTATACCAATATCAGTGCTGGTATTATTTAGCTCATTTGAATATGCATTTCCTAGATCCGGGTCAAATCCACTATACGGAGTTATAGTAAATAAATTTTGAGCTGTTACATATACTCTTAACTTTTGAAGGCCAATTTTTTTAGAAAGATTCTTATTAAAAGTATAACCTAATGTTAGAGTCTTCATTCTTAAGTAACTACCACTTTCTACATAATAATCCGAGATTCTACGGTTGCTATTATTATCTTTTGTTGTTACACGAGGTAAATTTCCATTAGGATTATTTTCAGGATGGAAACGCCCCATAATTTCAGTATATTGATTGTATGCAGGATTCACGAACAGTCCTTCATACTTCAGAGCATTAAAAATCTGTGAACCTCCAACGCCTTGGAAAAACATATTCAAATCAAATCCTTTATATGCCAAGTCCACTCCAAATCCATAAGTAAATTTAGGGAATCCACTTCCTATTTTTGTACGATCATTGCCCCCAATACTTCCATCACCATCTACATCTACAAATTTTAGATCTCCTGGCTTAGCCGTTGGCTGTATCTTCTCATTATCTTTGTTCAAATAGGTGTCTATTTCTTCCTGAGAATGAAATATTCCATCAGTTTTGTAGCCATACAAAAATGCTAGAGGCTGCCCCTCTTCCACTCTATTGATATTATTTCCACGGTATTGAGTAAAGCTAAAGCTTCCTCCTCCCCCTAACGAACGGACTTTATTACTAACTGTAGCAAAATTACCATAAGCCCTAATATCTAAACCTTGAGATAGTGTTGTTGTATACGATCCATTGAATTCAAATCCACTATTTCGTACAGATGCAGCATTAACAACTTGTCTGGAATAACCCGACATCCTTGGGATGGGAATATTAACTAATACATCCTTTGTATCTTTACTATAATAATCGAAACCAAAATCAAACTTTCCTAAAAATGAAATATCAAAACCGATATCATATTGAGTTGTAGTTTCCCATTTAAGGTCAGGATTAGGTATTGTCGATGGATAGCGCCCTATAGCAGCCTCTTCTCCTTTGCCAAACACTACATAGTACCCATCATCATCTGTTGTATTTATATACTGTGGAAAAGTTGGATAATATGGGCTATCAGCAAAAGCCATGGTTTCATTTCCTAATTTACCCCAGCTTCCTCTTATTTTCATATTCTGAATAATGGGCTTCAAATTTTCAAAGAATTTTTCTTCTGAGATACGCCATCCTGCTGATAATGAAGGGAAATAACCCCATCGATTCTCCTTTGCAAACTTACTAGATCCATCTGCACGGAAACTAGCCGAGAATAGATACCTATCAGCAAAAGAATAATCTACCCGACCGAACCATGAATCTAACGCATTGTCGTTTTTACCTCCTAACATCCAAGCAACATTAGTAGCTGCTCCTAAATAACGAGATTTTTTATCTTCATTCAAAAAGCCTGTTCCTCTGGCATCAAAATAGTTCATTTTATAGTATTCATAAGCATGACCTCCTAATGCCATTATTTTATGCCTTTTGATTTCAGTATTATAGCTAATTGTAGTTGTATTCATTAATTTCACACCCTTCTCTTCATATACTGAGAGCTCATTTGTATTAGTTGCTCGTCCGGCCTCAGGCACTTTACAACTAAACCAATTATCACCCCAATTAGTCCAATCATAACCAAAATCAGTTTTAACTTTAAATCCATTTAAGAACGCATATTCCGCATATACATTACCAAATATTCGATCACGTGTTCTTGTTCTATCGGCTCTTTTTAGCGTTGCATATGGATTACGAATATCTGGATTAAGAGGACCACTACCACTATATTTCCCTTCGTCGTCAAATACTGAAACTGATGGATCTGCTCTTAATGCTGAAATAATAGCACCATCTGATTGCATATCAGGAACAATTTTACGTTTTGTATGAGAAATCATTAAATTCTCTCCTAATTTGAAGCCTTTAAATAATTCTATTTCTGTATTTATACGTAATGTTGTTCTATTGTATGAAGACTCTTTTAAAATACCATCTTGGTTGAAGTGCCCTAACATTACACTATAAATCATATTTTTTGCCCCTCCAGCAACAGATAAGTCATAACTTCCTTGATATGCTGCATCTTCAAAAATTTCATCTTGCCAGTTTGTACGAGTCTCTTGCATATATGGATTATCATAAACAGCTATATTCTTTTTATAATTATCCAAATCTTCTTGAGTTTGCTTACTATCCATATATTCAGCTGTGAACGCCTCTTTATGTATTAAATTACGCTGTTCAGCATTAAGAACATTCATTTTCTTCGCAGGAGTAGACATTCCATGAAAAGTATTAAAACTAATACTTGGCTTACCATCTTTCCCTCTTTTTGTTTGAATCAGAACAACACCATTAGCAGCACGAGAACCATAAATGGCAGAAGAAGAAGCGTCTTTCAATACGTCTACACGTTCAATATCTGATGGGCTTAAGTCATTCATATTTTCTGATGGAACTCCGTCAATTACATACAATGGCTCTTTGTTACCAAAAGTACCTACCCCACGGACGTGAATAGAAGTTCCAGAACCTGGAGCACCACTGTTTTGTAGAATAGTAACTCCGGACATACGCCCTTGCAAAGCGTCAGAAATGCCCGTAGATGCCATGTCTTTTAAGTTGTCCATCTTAACTGAAGCAACAGCTCCTGTTAAATCTGCTTTTTTCTGTGTAGTATAACCAACAACAATAACCTCCTCTAATGCCTGAACATCTTCTTTCAAGGCAATATTGATTGTTCTTCGATTACCAACTTCTACATTTTGACTGACAAAACCTACGTAATTAGCAATAAGTACAGCATTAGCTGGAACGCTTATTGAGTAGTTCCCATCTAAATCTGTAATTGTCCCATTAGTCGGGTTTGCTTTTTCAATAATATTTACTCCTATCAGAGGCTCATTATTAGCGACATCGGTAATTGTTCCTTTTACAACTATTACCTTTTCGTCAAGAATGAATAAATGATTATTCATTACATTTTTGTCTATACTATTCGAACTTGTTGCATGTGACTGGAATGCAATACTTAGAAAAATGAATAACATAGACGATAATTTTAACAGGTTAATACCTGACTTACTTTTTTTCATCGTCATAGCTTTAAGGTTAATTTTTGATTTAGTAAAAAATACTTCAATTAGTTATATAAGTTAACATTGCTTATGGCATTATCTGGTACCATGATACAATTATAAAGATAGGATAGATAACTAGATTCGATATCTCTTTTTGCGTCTTTAAGTCCTCATTTTACGCAAAGCGTTGAGTCGCTTTTTCTCTAAATTCCGTAGGAGTGCACCCTTTAACCGTTTTAAATTGACGAGATAAATTTTTGTAATCAATATAACCTAAATCTAACGCTATATTAATAATGGGCTTTGTTGTACCAATAAGTTCAGAAGCGAACTTTTCAATTCGCAGGTTTAGTATATAAGAATATATAGATTCTCCAATTATCTCTTTAAATAATGTTTCCAAACTTCTTCGGGATAATGGGACTAAATCTACAAGAGATTGAACTGTGAGTTTATTTGAAATATTCTTGTGGATATAATCAATTACTTTAGAAACATGAGGATTACTTGTAGAATAAATATCACTCGAAGCTCTAGTTGTTATATATGTAGGTTCAACAACAATATCATACCATGGATAATCAGGATTACTCATCAAGCGATCTATTAATTGAGCTACTTCGTAACCTCCTTTAACAGCATTTTGATTAATGGATGATATTTGAGGATCAGATAACAAACATATCATCTTATCATTATCAACTCCAAGTAAAGAAATTTCCTCTGGAATCCTAATCCCTTTCAATAGACATATTTCTGTAATATGCTTAGCTTGATTGTCATCGCAAGCCATAATAGCAATAGGCTTTGGTAAACACTCTAACCATTGCTTCAAATCTTCAGCATAATACCACAAGCCCTCATCACCATTTTTTTGATACTCGTAATAATTATGAATCAGACCATTTTTACGTAGTTCTTTCTTAAAGCCACCACATCGTTCATAAGACCATACAGCATTTTTAATGCCCAAAAAAGCATAATTAACAAAACCTTTTTGGATAAAATACTTTGCACCTATCTCACCAGCTTTACCATGATTCCCGGTTATATTCGGTATGTTTGTAAATCTTTTCTTAAAGTCTTGTGCTATTGCTATTATGTTTTCTTTCTTAAAGAGTTCTACATTATCTGAGTTATAAAACTGTCCTATAACAACATCTGCTTGCCATTCTTTAGCCCATTCAATTATTCCCTCAACTCCCTTTATATCCCTATAAGAAAGAGGCATTTTACACAATGCCCAAGGCTTAGTCTCTCTTGAATATTGCACAATACCTTCTAGAAGACTATTAGAATATTCTTCTCCAAAATCGGTAAGTAAAACAACTCTAGCCAAATAAAGTATTTTTTAATAATATATTTAATGTAATAACCCCTATGTTAAACAAATATATAAAAAAACAATCAACTTTTATTAAATATTAAAACCTACTTAATATTTATTAGTATTGCACCTCTTTCCTTCTTATTAAAAGATACTAAAGGTTTATTATACAGGATCATCCCATACGGTTCGACAGTAAGAATACTTATTTAGTGTAATAAAAACACTATTTTTATATTTATTATGTAAAAAAATTATTTCTTACAGATTATTAATTACATTTTTGTAATTAATAATCTAGAATATGCCCAAAAAGAAAATTATGAAAAAAACAGTTACACTTTTATTATTATTCTCACTTTCTTCTTTATTCTCTTTTTCACAACATACAGAAACGCAGTATATTACCGGTAAAGGATTAGGGGATACGCAAACCTGGGACTTCTGGTGTTCTGAAGGACACAATAGTCAAAAATGGAGTACCATAGAAGTACCTTCACAATGGGAGCTACAAGGATATGGTGATTATTGCTACGGACGATGGTATAAAATAGAAGGAGCAACACCTCCTGTTGAAACAGGCATTTATAAGCGCTCCTTCAATATTCCTGAATCATGGAAAAACAAACAGATAAAGATTGTTTTTGAAGGCGTAATGACTGACACTGAGGTTTTTATTAACGGTAAATTAGCTGGACCAATGCATCAGGGAGGATTTACTCAATTTAGTTATGACATTACAAACAAAGTTAATGTCGGAAAATCTAACGAGATAGAGGTAAAAGTCGCCAAAGAATCATCTAATAGATCGGTTAATGCTGCTGAACGTAAGGCTGATTGGTGGATATTTGGAGGTATTTATCGTCCGGTGTATCTTGAGGCTAAACCGAAATTTAATATTGAACGCATTGCTGTTAATGCTAAAATGGATGGCTCTTTCTATGCTGATGTCTATACTTCTAACCTCCCTAAAGGATATTCAATAGAGTCACATATAACGCCTGTAGGCACTGAAATAGATACGTTTAACAAACATAAACAATCTTTATCCAAAGGAAATACACATACTTTGGAAACCAAATGGAGTAATGTAAAACCCTGGGATGTTGAAAGCCCAAATCTTTATACCCTTCATTTAAGCCTAATCAACCCAAAGGGAGAAACTGTACACAACTTCAGTGAACGTATTGGTTTTAGAACTGTTGAACTTCGTAAACGCGATGGATTATACGTCAATGGAGTTAAGGTAGTTCTGAAAGGAATTAACCGTCACTCTTTTTATCCCACAGGAGGAAGAACCACTAATCGCGAAATTAGTTTAATGGACGGAAAGCTTATCAAAGAAATGAACATGAATGCGGTTCGTTTTCATTATGCACCCGACAAGCATTTTTTAGATATTTGCGACTCCTTAGGTATCTTTGTTATTGATGAATTAGCGGGCTGGCAAAATGCTTACGATACAGAGGTCGGTAAAAAGATACAAGCAAACTTTATGGCTCGTGATGTTAATCATCCATCCATTGTTATTTGGAGTAATGGTAATGAAGGAGGTTGGAATTACGACTTAGATGCAGGGTTTGCAGAACTAGATCCACAAAAAAGACATGTGATTCATGCTTGGGCTGATTTCAATGATTTAGATACTCATCATTACCCTACTTATCAAACAGGTGTTGGCCGATTCAACAATGGCTATAAGTTATTTATGCCTACTGAATTTATGCATGGAACTTATGATCAAGGTCATGGTGCCGGATTAGAGGACTTCTGGAATAAATGGACTTCACACCCACTATTTGTAGGTGGTTTTATGTGGGATTTCTCAGATAACGCAGTAGTAAGAACGGACAAAAACAACATTCTTGATTCAGATGGCTCTAACGGAGCGGATGGTATTCTTGGACCATACAGGGAAAAAGACGGCAGCTATTATGCTGTACGAGAGATCTGGGCTCCCATAAAATTCAAGAAGTTGTTTATTACTCCTTCTTTTAATGGAGAATTTTTAGTTGAGAATGGATATCTTTATAGCACATTAGAGGACTGTAAGATGGAGTATCGGATACTTTCTGCTACATCGCCTCTATCAGATAATAAGATGAACATAATTGCTTCTGGAAAGGTGAAGTTACCGAACATTGGACCATCAGAAGTTGGGCGTGCAAAAATGGAACTCCCAGCAAACTTTTTTAAAGGTGATATTTTAGAATTAGTTGCCTTTGACAAAAACGATAGTGAAATTTGCAACTGGACATGGACCATTCATTATGCAGATAAATATACAACTCGTGAGTTAGCTCATGTAGACCAAACAGGAAAAGCTCAAATAGAATCTACTTCAAATAAGGTTACACTTTCTGCAAATGGAGTATCAGTAACATTTGATTGCACAAACGGCTATTTAGCTGAAGTGAATAACCCAAAAAGTAAAATATCGTTTAATAATGGACCAATACCTGTAGGAATGAATGCTCGTATTGACAAGACTTATTCTTATATGGATGGAGATAACGCAGTCTTTACAGCTAAATATTTGGGAGCTATTGATTCCATACAATGGAAAATGACTCCATCAGGTATGTTGCAAATGCATTCAGTGATGTTAAATAGAGGTAAAGGAGGACAAGGTTTTGATGATGCAATTCATGAAGAAAACATATTAAACTTTGGATTAACTTTCTCTTACCCTGAAGAAAAGGTTAAAGGAATGCGCTGGCTAGGAAGAGGTCCATACCGTGTTTGGAAAAATCGTATTCCAGGAGCCAATTTTGGTATATGGGAAAAAGAGTACAACAATACATTAACAGGGGCTTCCTATGAAACAATGGTATATCCGGAATTTAAAGGATATCATGGAAACATCTATTGGAGTACTTTACAAACTACAGAATCAGACTTTACTGTATTTAGCGAGAGTGATGGTATTTATATGCGAGTGTATACTCCGGAGGAACCTAAAGACAACAAAGCAAACAAAGCTAACCCGGAATTTCCTGAGGGAGATTTGTCTTTTCTTCTGGATATTCCTGCTATACGGTGTTTCAAACCGATCCACCAACAAGGACCTCAAAGCCAACCGGGTGATATACGTATAAAATCGGGCGATGAAGGATTAAACATCAATTTATGGTTTGACTTTAGAAGCAATTAGAAAAGATTCAATACGATAGATATTCATTAAAACGAGGATGCAAAAGTGTCCTCGTTTTTTTGTTTAATCGCATTTTAAATACCACTCTTTCCACGCTTTGTTCAACAGGTCTTTGAAAGCTTGTAGAGGGGTTGCTAAAGGGTCTGGGACCGAAGGTCTGTCGGTCTAGGACTGAAGGGTGCTCGGTCTAGGACCGAAGGGGGTTAAGTCCTAGACCGATAAAATAAGGTTCATTTTATTTGATTATTCATCCAAATAGAATACCCAAAGAAACACACAATCTTACAGGGAATGAGCTATAATAATACACTACAAAAAAGGCGATTGAGTTTTCAATCGCCTTTTTTGTTTAATAGAACTTGTAACTTATAATTAATACATGTGTTTATTAGACTCTAATTCATCACTATCAATTTTCTTTTTATTTAAGCTACGCCAAGCATAAAATATATATGCAAAAACAAATGGAGCTAATAAAGAAACGTAAGCCATTGTTTTAAGCGTGAACAAACTTGACGAACTATTTGCAATAGTCAATGAATATTGAATATCTACATTTGAAGGATAGAAAGCAGTATTATTAAATCCTGCTAACAAGAACAGAGCTAAAACAGTTAATACAGTGCCTGTTCCTGCAAACCAAATTCCTTTATCATAAGTAGATTGGAAAATGGTTCTAATGATCCCATAAAGTACCAAAACAACCCCAATTAAAAAGACGGCCGCTACAATAGGCATTTCAATTAAGTTTGTAAAATACTTATAAGGTTGCATAAAAATCTCTTGTGTCTCAGGGTTCACAGCAAATCCGTCTTTTAATAAAGTGCGAATTACAAAACCTAAGAAGAATACCAAGAAAATAACGGTATTAATAATTAAACTTTTTCTGCAACGCTTAATTAAAGACTCATGATCAATACTATTTAAGAAATACAAAATGCCTAATATACGAGCCAAAAAAAGTACTGCTAGTCCAAGAACCACATTCCATGGGTCTAGCAATGCATCTAAACCATGAGATGCATTAGCCCATTGACTAATAATGGGGGATGAACCGTCTAATGATAATAAATTATCTTTATTTACAATAAAATTTGAACCATTAAAGAAAGTTGCTACTGCACCACCTAATAATAGAGGTCCTAGTATACCATTTGCAATTAAAAAGGAATGATAGGTTTTCTTACCCAACAGATTTCCTGCACGATCTTGAAATTCATAACTCACAGCCTGAAGCACAAAAGTGAATAAAATGATCATCCACAGCCAATAAGCTCCTCCAAAACTAGTACTATAAAAAAGAGGGAAAGAGGCAAAAAATGAGGCACCAAAAGTTACTAATGTGGTAAAAGTGAACTCCCATTTTCTTCCGGTAGAGTTGATCATCATCTTACGCTCTTCGTCCGTTTTTCCTATTTCAAATAATAGAGAATTACCACCTTGAACAAATAACAAGAATACTAGGATACCACCTAATAAAGCGATAATTACCCACCAATATTGTTGTAAAAAAATATATGTTTGATCCATAGATACTATATTATTAAAGTTTAGATGATAGAATTAATTATTCTCTTCTTGTTCGGGTAGTAAATCCGGTCCTTTCTTAATCTCACGTAATGATATACCTATTGCTGCTATGAGCATCAAAGTAAATAAGAACAAGAAAATAAAGAACGTTATCTGAACTGTGCTGGTATCCAATTTAGATACAGCTGCCGATACAGGTAGCATATCTTGAATAGCCCAAGGCTGGCGTCCAACCTCTGCAACAATCCAACCTGCTTGCCCTGCAATGTAGGCTAATGGAACAGTTAAAATTCCCACCCAATGCATCCATTTCATTTTGTGTAATTTTTCTTTATACTCTAAGTAAAGAACTACAATAAAAAACAGAACAAAATAGAAGCCCAGAACAACCATAATACGGAAAGAATAAAAATTCAAAGGAACATTAGGGACTAGTTCGTGTACATCATTAATATACCCATAACCAAAATATTCCACATTTTCCTGTAGTTCTACATAAGCTGCATTTTTCGCTTCTTCATCTCCCCGTTTATCTGCATCACGATAAGCAGATAATGCAGCAATGGCAAGTTTTCCTTTTTCAATTTTTTCTTTAGCAGGTATAGCAACGGAACCATCATGTTGAACATAACCACCTTCAATAATATCAGCTATTCCTGGAACAAAACTATTAAAATTACTATTAGCTAAGAAAGATAGCATTTTAGGAATTTCAATTCTAAATAAAAATGGATCTTTCCCATCATCATAGGTTTTTTTCGAAGGATTAGTCATGCCAATGGCTACTAAACCAGCTCCTTCCTGTCCTTCATAGAACCCTTCAGCAGCAGCAAGCTTCATCGGCTGCGTTTGACCAATGATGGTGCCCGAAATATGACCTGTAAAAACAATTAAACCGGAGGATATTATTCCAAAAAGAGCAGCAATTTTTATGCTTTTCAACGCAAATTTACGATGTTTACTATTCAATAAAAACCAGCAACTAACTCCTACTACAAAAATAGCACCTAATACCCACCCTGAAAAAATGGAGTGGAAAAACTTATTGACTGCTGCCGGAGAGAAAGCTACAGCCATAAAATCAACCATTTCATTTCTTACAGTATCAGGGTTAAACTGCATTCCTACAGGATGTTGCATCCAAGCATTAGCAACTAAAATCCACCATGCAGAAATTGTAGCTCCTAAAGAAACTAGCCAAGTAGAGGCTAAATGGAAACCTTTACTCACTTTATTCCAACCAAAAAACATAACGGCAATAAAGGTAGCTTCCATAAAGAATGCTAAAATACCTTCAATAGCCAAAGGAGCTCCAAAAATATCTCCAACAAACCAAGAGTAGTTACTCCAGTTTGTTCCAAACTCAAATTCTAGAATTAAACCAGTAGCTACTCCTACTGCAAAATTAATTCCAAATAATTTCATCCAAAACTTTGCTGTTTTTTTCCAGAACTCATTCCCTGTTTTGTAATAAAGAGTCTCCATTACCGCCATGATAACAGATAGCCCAAGAGTAAGTGGAACAAAAATCCAATGATACATGGCCGTCAATGCAAATTGTGCTCGGGACCAATCAACTAACGAAGTGTCAATGTTTGCAATCATATAATATTATTTTTTATTAGTGTTGATTAACAAAGTATTATTATCAATGCCTCTATCAATTAATTCTCCCGCTACATGCTCCTCTTTAGTCTCTCCTAATTTTTCCTCATTTAAATAACGAGGAAAAAAGAAAGGACGTAAAATACAAAACATAATAAAGAGTTTGATTAATATAATAAGCCATAGTGTCTTTCCCAATGTCATACTTTTAAACCCTTCTACATAGAAAGTCCAAACATTAGTCAAAGCTTTTCCAATCTGACGAAATACATTTAATAACTGTTTTTTCATAGTAGTATTACGTTAAACCACAACCACTTAAACAAATTTAACCATTTTAATAAACAAAACAAAGAAATAAAAAAGATTAATTTTAATATGCTTTGCTTATTTTTTACCTAAAATACTCTAAAAGATTACTTTGGAAAGATAGTTACTTATTTTTAAAATAAAGAATTAAACTTTAAGTTTTACGACACATTCTTTGTTTTTTTTATGTTTAGACAAAAAAAAAGAGCCGAAGCTCTTTTTTTATTCATTTATTCTGTCCAATTCTGTTGAAGCACTCTCATCTATAAATATTTCTGTTGATTTAGAAAAGTGAGCGACATAAGCCGCCGGACCATTATTATCCGATTCAAACATATCGGCAACCACTTTAGCTTTATTACTTCCTGTTATAAAGAAATACACCTGAGAAGCTTGTATCATTGGTTCACCTGTCAAAGCAATACGTTTTTGTTGTGTATTAGGATTTATAGATGGAGCATACAGGTCAGGAGACTTCAACAAATCTTCTTGCCCCGGGAAAATAGAAGAAGTGTGTCCATCATCACCAGCACCTAAAAGAATTAAATCGAATTGGGGATAACCTTCTTTTGTTTTTGGTAAACTATCATACACTAACTTAGAGTACCTTTTTGCTTCTTTTTCTGGGTTTTCCTCTCCACGGATGCGAAAGATTTGCTCAGTAGGTATAGATACAAAATCCAACAAATGAGCCTTCATCATTCCATAGTTACTCTCCGGATCATTAGGAGGAACACTTCGTTCATCAACTAAATACACACAAAGTTTATCCCATAATGTTTCATCTTTATAATTCTTCACCCAAAGATCAAACATTAATTTGGGAGTACTACCTCCACTAAAAGCTATATGAAACTTATCACCTTCAAAGTTTTTCAATAACTCCACAATTTTCTCAATAATCCCAATAGCCGCCTCTTCTAATGAAGCATAGGTATGTATTTTCATAATTCACAATATTGATCAGTATTAATTAAATTCTTACAGGGGTTAGTCCATTCGGCACCATGATCTCGCATCATCGCCTCACTCTCCAAAGGCCCCCAAGTTCCTATTGGATAGCCATACAAAGGAGCATTCTCACATTCATTCCAATACTTCAGAACAGGGTCGAAAAATCTCCAAGAAGACTCAACAGCATCACTTCGAGTAAAAAGAGTCTGTTCACCCTGTATACAATCTTCTAGCAAACGAGCATAAGCATCGGCAATTGGCACATTACTAAGCTGATTGTACGTAAAGTTCATATCTACCGTTTTAACTTTAAATCCTGTTCCGGGTTTCTTCATACTAAAACGCAATAAGATTCCCTCATTAGGCTGGATACGAATAATCAATTTATTTGCAACAGAACTTTCTCCATCCGAAAATTGGAACATCTGATAAGGTGTCTTTTTAAAATGGACAACTATTTCTGTAACCTTAGTTGGTAATGCTTTACCGGTTCTAATATAGAATGGCACACCACTCCATCTCCAGTTTTCTATACCAATTTTCATAGCGATATATGTTTCCGTGCGCGAATTAGGATTCACACTATCCTCATCCCTATATCCTTTTTTATCATCAGCAGCAATATACTGTCCTCGTACAATATGCTCCTCAAAATCCTCTTTTGTTAAAGGACGTAGTGAGTCATACACTTTAACCACTTCATTTCTAAAACTTGTAGCATCGAAATGAACCGGAGGTTCCATGGCTGTTAATGCAACTAACTGTATTAAGTGATTTTGAACCATATCACGCAGAGCACCCACTCCTTCATAAAAACCTCCTCGCTTTTCAATACCTAAGCTTTCTACTGCAGTTACCTCTACATAGTCTACATAGTTTCTATTCCAAATTGGTTCAAACATATAGTTTGCAAACCGAAAGGCTAAAATATTCTGTGCTGTTTCTTTACCTAAAAAATGATCAATACGATAAATCTGCTCTTCCGCAAATACAGAAGCATAGATATCATTCAATTCTCGTGCTGATTGTAAATCATAACCAAAAGGTTTCTCTACAATAATACGAGCATCTTTTTGATTTAAGTGTACACTTTTTAAATAGAGAGGTATTTTTCCATATAAAGAAGGAGGCGTTGCCAAATAAAATAACAAATGACTAGGAGATCGCTCACCAGTTATTCCCTGAAGTTTGTTAAGCAATTGACTATAGTCTTCTTCTTTCTCAGAATCCATAGCAACATAATGCAAATGCTTAACAAAACTATCAATTAATTCATCATCTTTGATCTCATCACTTACAAATTTCAACAATTGTTCATGTTGATATGCTTGATAAGTTTCATCGGAATAATCACTTCGCCCAACCCCTAATATTGCAAAGTCATCATTCAGTCGATTATCCTTAAACAATTCATAAAGAGCAGGCATCAATTTACGTTTAGTTAAATCGCCAGATGCCCCAAAAATCACCATTGTAAAGGGTTGTTTATTCTTTTCTTCCAATTGCATCATACTACACATTATAAGTTCCTGATTTTGTATCGCCTCCTTTTCCCGTCCAGTTTTCGTGGTAGAAAACTCCTCTAGGCTGACCCACACGTTCAAAAGTATGAGCTCCAAAATAATCTCGCTGACCTTGGATCATATTGGCCGGTAAATTCTCCGAAGTTAAGGAGTAAAAGTAATTTAATGCTGAAGAAAAAGCAGGAACAGGAATCTCTTCCATCATTGAAAAAGCAACTAACTGTTTCCAACCACTCAATGCTTCATTAATTTGTTTCTTAAAATAAGAAGCCAGAAGTAAATGTTGTGGCTTCTCTTCTTCAAAAGCAGCCGCAATATCATTTAAGAATACACTACGAATAATACAACCTGCACGCCACATTCTAGCGATAGAGGCTAAATTTAAATTCCAACCAAAATCATCAGAAGCTTGTTTCAATACAGCAAAACCTTGTGCATACGATACTAGCTTAGATGCATACAAGGCCTCTTCTATATCTTTCAATAAATTTTCTCTAGGATAGGTATCACCTACTTGCCCTCTGGCAAATTCTTTAGAGGCTAAAACTCGAATCTCTTTTTGTGCAGATAAGCTACGTTCAAAAACTGCCGAAGCAATAAGACCTAGAGGCATACCCAAATTCATAGCATTGATTACAGACCATTTGCCTGTACCTTTTTGTCCGGCAGTATCAAGAATCTGATCGATAACATATGAGCCGTTCTCGTCTTTATATTTCAATATATTTGAAGTTATTTCAACAAGGTAACTCTTAAGTTTTCCCTCATTCCATTGAGCAAAGGTATCAGCCATTTCTTCATTGGGCTTATTCAATAAATGTTTCATTAACCAATAAGCCTCACTGATTAACTGCATATCGCCATACTCAATACCATTGTGAATCATCTTAACAAAATGCCCTGACCCTGCAGGTCCTACCCAATCACAACAAGGAGTGCCATCTTCAGCCTTTGCAGCAATACTTTGAAGAATGGGTTTTACCTCAGGCCAAGCTCTTGCTGAACCCCCAGGCATAATGGAAGCACCGTTTAAAGCTCCTTCTTCACCACCTGACACACCACTACCAACAAATAGAAAACCTTTAGATTCTGCCCATTCAACTCTACGGTTACTATCTTCATAGTTAGAGTTTCCTCCATCAATAATAATATCACCCGGAGATA
>CAZGUI010000010.1:0-54539 GCA_964528875.1 uncultured Bacteroides sp.
TAACTCACTAAGAGTTAGTTGGGATTAATTATTTAATTACTGAATGTCCCTAATTACTGAATGTCCCTAAAATAAAAGCGATATCTTTAATAAGATATCGCTTTTATTTTATAGGGTATTAGGTATGTTAATTAATGCCCATAAGTTGCTTATTCATGGCTGCTGCAGCTTTTCTGCCATCACCCATAGCTAGAATAACAGTAGCACCTCCACGAACAATATCTCCACCAGCATAAATAGAAGGAATAGACGATTGCATTTCATCACTTACAACAATTGTTCCTTTATAACCTAAGTCTAAACCTTTGATTGATTGAGGTACAATAGGATTAGGTGATACACCGATACTAACAATTGCTAAGTCTATATCAACAGTAATAATATCACCTTCAATAGGAACCGGACGTCTTCTGCCTGATTCATCCGGCTCACCTAATTCCATTCTTTGTAGAACAACTTGTTTTACTTTACCTTGTTCATCTGCAATGTATTCTAGTGGATTATGCAGATTTAAGAATTCAATACCTTCTTCTTTAGCATGATGAACTTCCTCTAAACGAGCGGGCATTTCCTCTTCCGAACGACGATAGATAATCATAGCTCTTTTTGCTCCTAAGCGTTTCGCTGTGCGTACAGAATCCATTGCCGTGTTACCTCCACCAATAACTGCTACATTGGTACCAAAAGGAACAGGAGTATCAGAATCAGGATCAGCGGCATCCATTAAGTTCACACGAGTTAAGTACTCGTTAGATGATAGGATATTGATTGAGTTTTCACCCGGTATATTCATGAAGTTAGGTAATCCGGCTCCTGAAGCAACAAAAATTCCTTTGAATCCTTCTTTTTCTAAATCTTCAACACTGATGGTCTTTCCAACAATACAGTCTTTTACAAATTCTACCCCCATTTTAGCTAATAGGTTGATCTCAACATCAACTACTTCATTAGGGAGACGGAATTCAGGAATACCATATCTTAATACACCTCCTAAGTCGTGTAAAGCTTCAAAAACAGTAACATCATAGCCTTCTTTAATCATATCACCGGCAAACGATAAACCAGCAGGTCCGGAACCAACTACAGCTACCTTAATATTCTTTTTATCTTTAATAACGGGAACATAAATTTCACCACTTTCCCTTTCATAATCAGCAGCAAAACGCTCTAAGTGTCCAATAGCAACAGGTTTGCTCTTCATTTTTATGTGAATACATTTAGCCTCACATTGTTTCTCTTGAGGACAAACTCGTCCACATACAGCAGGAAGAGCACTAGTTTCTTTTAAAGTTTGAGCCGCTTCTTTGATTTCTCCTAATTCTATATGTTTAATAAAACGGGGAATATCTATTTCAACTGGACAACCTTCGACACAGCCCGGATTTGCACAGTCTAAACAACGTTGCGCTTCTACCATGGCCTGTTCTTTATTAAGACCTAAGTTTACTTCTTCTTTTAAGCTTGTTGCTCTATAAACCGGGTCTAAAGAATTCATTGTACAGCGTTCAATAGCTGTTCTTTCTTTAGGCTTGAATTTTTTTCTCAGATCGACTCTCCATTCAGCATTTCTACTTTTGTCAAGTTCTTCTTGAGGTTGGTCACTAGTAATAATTTTAGGAGCAACAGTTTCTTTCTTTTCATGAATTTGGCATTCTGTATCTGTCTTTTTCATTTGTTTATCTTCGGCAGATTTAAATGCTCCCATACGCTTCAACATCTCATCAAAGTTTACCTGATGAGCATCAAACTCAGGTCCATCCACACAAACGAATTTCGTTTTACCTCCAACTGTTACACGACAAGCACCACACATACCTGTACCGTCAACCATGATAGTATTCAATGATACTATGGTTGGAATGTTATATTTTTTTGTAAGCTCACTAATGAACTTCATCATTATAGCCGGACCAATGGCAAAACAACGATCAACTTTTTCAGAATTAAGAACCTCTTCAACACCCACTGTTACTAGTCCTTTTTTTCCATAAGAACCATCATCTGTCATAATAATGACTTCGTCCGAATGCGCTTTAAATTCCTCTTCAAGAATCACTAGATCTTTAGTACGCGCAGCTATAACTGTAATTACTCGGTTACCTGCTTTCTTAAGTGCCTGTACTATCGGAAGCATAGGAGCCATACCTACACCTCCACCTGCACAAATAACGGTACCAAAGTTTTGAATATCTGTTGCTTGTCCAAGAGGGCCAACGATATCTGTAACGTATTCACCTTCGTTTAAATCGACTAATCGTGATGAAGATAATCCTACTTTTTGTACAACTAGAGAAATGGTTCCTTTTTGAGTATCTGCTCCGGCAATGGTTAAAGGAATTCTTTCACCTTTACTGCCTACTCGGACAATAACAAAGTGTCCAGCTTTTCTTGCTTTTGCAATTAAAGGAGCTTCAACCTCAAATCTGTAAACTCTTTCTGATAACTGTTCTTTTTTTACTATTTTATTCATTGTCTGATGTATCGATTTAGTGTTTCGTATTATTTTATGTTTGGGTGTGGTTTTTTAATCAATCCATTCAAATCCACAATATGGAACTAATACTTTAGGTACTTTAATTCCCTTTTCTGTTTGATTGTTTTCTAGGATAGCAGCTAAAATGCGAGGTAGTGCTAAAGCAGAGCCATTGAGTGTGTGACAAAGCTCATTTTTTTTGTCTTCTGTGCGATATCTGCATTTCAATCGATTTGCTTGGTAAGAATCAAAGTTTGAAACCGAACTCACTTCTAACCAACGCTCTTGTGCTGCTGAATAAACCTCGAAGTCATAAGTAACTGCGGAAGTAAATCCTAAATCACCACCACATAGATTAAGTATACGATAGGGGAGTTCTAGTTTCTTTACTAGCCCTTCTACGTGATCTAACATTTCCTGTAATGATTCCATAGAATGTTCAGGAGTATCAATACGTACAATCTCTACTTTGTTGAATTGATGTAAACGATTCAGTCCACGTACATCTTTTCCATAAGATCCGGCTTCTCTACGGAAACAAGCAGAGTATGCACAATTCTTAATCGGAAGATCTTCTTTATTTACTATAGCATCACGATAGATATTTGTAACAGGAACTTCAGCAGTTGGAATTAGAAATAAGTTTTCTCTTTCTGCTTGGTACATCTGTCCTTCTTTATCGGGTAGTTGTCCTGTGCCATAACCTGATGCTTCATTCACTAAATAAGGTGGTTCTATTTCAAGATATCCTGCATCTCTGGCTTCGTCTAAAAAGAAGTTGATTAATGAGCGTTGTAGGCGTGCACCCTTACCTTTATAGATAGGAAATCCTGCTCCGGTTATTTTTACACCTAATTCAAAATCTATAATATCATATTTCTTAGCTAACTCCCAATGAGGTTGTGCTTCTGTTGGTAATTGAGGTTTTACGCCTCCTTCTTTAGCAACTACGTTGTCATCAGCTCCACTACCTTCAGGAACAATATCATAAGGAATGTTTGGGATATCGTATAAAAGTTGTTGGAGTTTGTCTGATGCGCTCTTCATTGCATCTTCAAGAGTTTTACACTCTTCTTTTATTTTAGATACTTCTTCTTTTATTTTAGATGCTTCTTCTTTCTTTCCCTCTTTCATTAAAGAACCAATAGTTCTTGATGATTGATTGACTTGGGCTAAAAGTTCATCTAACTGACTTTGAGAATTTCTTCTCTCGTCATTCAGTTGTAGCACTTGATTAATTACTTGTTCAGCATTATTAAAATGCTTCTTTTTAAGTCCTAAAATTACTGCTTCTTTATCATCAGTAATCTGTTTGATAGTTAGCATATTCTATATGTTGATTTTCGTTTTTTCGTTAATGCACAAAGATACATAAAATTAGAAGAAAATGGTTGTTTTGATTTTAAAAGAGAGAAAGGTGTTACTAATTGAGTAACACCTTTCTTTATTTTCTTTTTTTTGTATCTTATAAAGTTATGCCTCACTCACTTCATTCGGGATAACCGATACAAATCTTCTGTCATTTCTTCCTCTGTTAAAGCTTACTGTACCGTCTACAAGAGCAAACAATGTGTGATCTTTACCAATACCAGTATTTTCTCCAGGATGAAAAGCAGTACCTCTTTGGCGTACAATGATGTTTCCTGCTTTACAGCTTTCACCACCAAAAATCTTAACGCCTAATCTTTTACTTTCTGACTCACGTCCGTTCTTCGAACTACCAACACCTTTTTTATGTGCCATTTTCTTTTACTTTTTAAAAATTAAACGATTAAGCTATAATTTCTTTAATTGCAATTTGTGAAAATTGTTGGCGGTGACCATTCAATTTTCTATAGCCTTTTCTTCTTTTCTTTTTGAACACTAATACTTTATCACCTTTTACTAATGGGTTGATAACTTCACAAACTACTTTTGCTCCTTCAATAATAGGAGTTCCAACAGTTGTGTTACCTTCTGTGCTCACTAAAAGAACTTTATCAAACTCTACTGTAGCACCGTTTTCAACGTTATTAATACGGTGTACAAATAATTTCTTGCCAGCTTCTGCTTTAAATTGCTGACCATTAATTTCTACAATTGCGTACATTTATAATACAATTATAAAATGATCTCCGTCGGGTGGCTTTTATTCTCTTACTAAAACTCTTAAAATACCCGGTTCGGAATAATAAGTGCACAAAAATAGTGGTTTTATTCTTTCTAGCCAAAAGATATGCTTCCTTTTTTGGATTTAAACGAATAGAGCGAGCCTTTTACTTTCTATTAATACATAAAAAAAGGAAAAATATAAACAGAATGTTTATTGGTGAGTTTAATACTCTTTTCATAAAGAGAAAAAAGACAAATAATAAGGAGTGAATTTATATATCCTCATTCTATCTTCTAAAATAGGGCTAGGACCGAAGACCTCTCGGTCTAGGACTGAACCCTTGTCGGTCTAGGACCTAAGGGTGCTCAGTCTAGGACCGACTAAATATGAGAATTTTGAACTGTTTTGTTTAATTTGAATTTAAATAGAATGATTTTATGACATTCGTTTTCTTTTCATTTTTTCCTTTATAGAGTATTTTGAAAAATATAAACAAAATATTAATATAGGATTAGATCTCTAATGATTTGAGGTAAAAGAATAAAAAGACAAAGCCAATGGCTCTTGTTGTAGACATTGGCTTTGTTAGTTTGAAACGGAGAATGTGGAGTATTTATTCTCCGATTGTGTTGAGTTTTTTTCTCCTATTATTTAGCTTCAACCCTTATTCTGTATAAAACAAATGTATTAGGAGTTACATTAATATTTAATGAACTTCCATTAACTTCTATTTTTTTCTCTATTGGAGCAATCTTATTGGGTGTTTCAATGCTGTTTTCTGCATAAATATCATCCGATTGAAGTATAGTTACTGTTCCTGTTGTTAGACTTTCTCTTTTTTGTAATCCGTTGAAATCTAATAATATATCTGATTTTTTATTGGCTGTATTAACCACCTTGATAATTACTTCATTAGAGTTCTTGTCCCACACTGCGCTTGCAAATAATCCTTTTTGATCTTCTGAGCCAGTAACAGGTTTTTTGTTCATAGTAAGAGAGAGTACATTGGTTCCTGGATTAAGAGTATAGAGTTGTTGAACATAGTAACTCGTTGTTTTGAACGTATTTAGGTTGTCAAACCATACTAGATCAGGTCTCCATTGCCACCCTTCCACGTGAGCTAAAAGAGGGGCATACGTGGCCATATGTACTATGTCAGCATTACGTTCTAAGCCTGTCATAAATGCAGCTTCAAGAATTGCTGTATTGAAATGATTGTACTTTCTCCCTTTTCCATGACATGCAAATTCTCCAGCAAAAACTTTAGGTCCTTTTCTGTCATAACTATCGTATCTTGCTCCTTGGGTTAAAAACCAACTTTCAGGACGATAGAAATGTTCGTCAACCAAATCCACTTTTAGCTTTTTCATTTCAGGCCATAGGTATTCAAATTCTTTTCCTTCAGAACCAGGTCCTGACCCACCAATAACCTGAATTTCAGGATGTCTTTTCTTGAGTATATTCATAAAAGGTTTTAACCGTTCTACGTATTCAGGCCCCCATTGTTCATTACCAATACCAATATATTTCATATTGAAAGGTTGAGGGTGTCCCATGTCAGCCCTTAATTTACCCCATTTAGTGTGTGTACTTCCATTAGCAAACTCAATTAAATCTAGTGCATCTTGAATGTAGGGCTCTAACTGATCTAAAGCAATATGAGCATCCATATCATTATTTTGATATTGACAAGCTAGTCCTACATTAAGTACAGGAAGTGGTTCTGCTCCAATTTCTTCTGAAAACAAGAAGTATTCATAAAAACCCAATCCATAACTTTGGTAGTAATCAGGATAAAAACGATGAGCAAAAGTGTAATGCCAACGGTTTTCATTCAAAGGTCTGTTTTCAACCGGCCCCACTGATTTTTTCCAGTCGTAGCGCGTATCAATGTCAGTACCTTCAACAATACATCCACCAGGGAAACGGAAAACTCCGGGTTTCAAATCGGCTAATACCTGAGCAATATCTTTTCTTAAACCATTTTCATGACCTTTCCAGGTATCTACGGGAAATAAAGATATGTGTTCCAAATCAATAGGTCCTTTTGATGTTAGGAAAATACGAAGAATAGCTTTAGCATCTGTTTTGGAGGGACGTAGCGTGATCTCATATTTTTTCCACTCTTTGGAATCAATAATTAACTCTTGAGAAACAAAGGAGTGATGTTCGTTTGGACTATTGGTTTGCACTAACTCAACTCTTATTTTTTCTTGTGGGCTATTTTGAGGTAGACGTGCCCAAACAGAAAACCGATAATCTTTATCTTTAAAGACACCTACACCAAAAAAACCCTCGTTCTCTAATCCTGTGTGTTTATGCCTATGTCCTGAATAGGCTAATCGTACATAATGAGGATTATTTTCGAAAGGTCCGTCATTTTGAACCGATACATTACCAAAAGTCTTCCATCCTAAAAGGTTTTGTGGGAATTCAAACGATCTGTTTTTTATAAGTTCACCATAGAGCCCCCCATCAGCAGCATAGTTAATATCTTCAAAAAAGAGACCATACATTGTAGGTTGTATTGTAGCTCCCTTTTTCTTAAGGTTGATTTCAAATACGTTGTTTTGGGCAATCAATAGCGTCACCGTGACACTTAAAAAAAATAGCGATAAGAGTTTTTTCATGATAAATAAAATTTGAGGGTTAATTATAATTATTTTATTCTTTTGCCCCAGATGGATCGACCTTGGTTATCTAATCCGGTGAAAAGAATGGTTTCTTTTTCATTTTCCCAATCTTGCCCAGCAAAAACAATTATATTGTGTATAGACTCTTTGGTAAAGTGTAAATCTAACACTTGTTTTTTAGAATTAAAAGTCCATTCACCTTTATTTTCAATGGTATTCTTTTTAAAAGTATATGTTGATGAATTATTCCACTCCAAATTAAATAATGTACCTGCATCGGATAAAACTTGTCCGGCTTCTAATCCACGATTAAATTCTGGTTCTTGGATACGTATAATCTCCCACTCACCTTCAATATCCTTATTTCTAAATTTAATTGGTTTGGTGCTCGCATAACGTTCTGGAGATACCACAGGCCAACCTTCTTCAGTAAAGAATATTTGTCTTACGTGTAAAATCATTAGATGATTTTGAGGAGATAATCTACCTTGATGTACCATAAAAAAATCACCTTCATTTTCAATGATACCACAGTGTCCAACGCCAGCCCAGCCTGGGTGATTGTTGAATTTATAAGGTGCTGTGATTATGGGAAAATTGTTTGTTGTATCTTTAATGTTTTCTCCATTGAAATCATAAAAAGGTCCCTCTGGCATATTAGCTTTTGCTACTCTTATATTATAGGTGGTCATTAATGGATCGTAGGAAGTAAATAAATAATAAGTATTTAATTGTTTGTTATATATGATTTCTGGTGCTTCCAGATTATCCATCTTATAGTTTGCTCTTCTTGCTATTAAATGACCTTGATCATCTTCTCTTTTCGTTAATCCTGTTTCAGTATCTAATTCCACACAGTATAGACCTCCAAAATAAGAACCATAATGCATCCAAGTCTTATTGTTATGAATGATAATGCTGGGATCAATAGCATTCATAAGTGAAGATTGATTGGTTTTTACGACTGCTCCTTTATTGATCCACGGTCCTTCAATTGATTTAGATTCAGCAACTCCTATATAAGAGGTGTTTTTTCCAAAAGCAGAAACAGAATAATAAAGTCTAAATAGGTTGTTTGTTTTTATTACATAAGGTGCCCATATATTTGTTGCACCTCTATTATTGTTATTGGAATGAACCCATTCTATAGCTTCTTGAGGAATTTCCGAAAAAGCCCAACCTACAAATTCCCAATTAATTAAGTCTTTTGTTCTTCTAATCTGTATATAACCCTCTGGTACATTGTGTTTTTTTGATTCATTTGGGTGGTGTGCATAAATTGCATCTGTTGAAAATATGTAAAAATATTCACCTTCCTTTAATCCTGCTGGATCATGTACATTATAAGTTCCCCATTGTTTATAATATTGAATATTGCTGATTTTAGAATAATCGTCAGACCATGGATTTGGCTTGTCTTTAGGTACAAAGGTTTGATTATCACAAGAACTTAAAATAAGAATTGTAAAAAATAAGACTAAAGATGTATTTTTCATAATGTACAGTTTTATATTGTTTTACTAACATTTTTATGTTTTCTTTTAGTTTTCTAAATCAAACCAATTATATTTCTTTCTGAATATAGAAAAGCTTTTCTTCTAAATAGTCTGTTAGGTGTAAAATTCCATTATATGTTTTGTAACATATTAAATGTGTTATATGCTTTAGACCTTAAGTGTTATATTTACACTTAACAAATAAAACATCTAAAAAACATATTTATGAGAACACACATGTATTTCTGTGCATTCTTGGTTTTATTACTTTCGGCTTGCAGTAGTAATCCAAAAAGTCAAAGAACTAAATCCGGATTAAACCCTGAAAAATTTGACAGTATTATTGATGGAAAACAAACAGGCCTATATTCTATAACTAATAATAGTGGTGTAGAGGTTTGTTTTACCAATTATGGAGCACGTATTTTATCTATTCTTGTACCGGATAAAAATGGTGATATGAAAGATATAGTATTGAACTATGACAATTTGAACAGCTTAACGACAGAGGCTAGTGATTATGGAGCGTCTATTGGTCGTTACGCTAACAGAATTAAAGAGGGTATACTGGTTGTCGATGGAGATACAATACAGCTACCACAAAACAACTTTGGTCATTGTTTACATGGAGGAATAAAAGGATGGCAATATCAAGTTTATAACTTGGTCAATCAGACTCCTAATAGTTTAACTTTCTCTTATTTATCTGTAGATGGAGAGGAGAATTTCCCCGGTAATGTAGAGGCTTTTGTTACATATACTTTAACGGATAATAACTCACTGGAGATTGATTATGAAGCTACAACCGATCAAAAAACAGTGATAAACATGACAAACCACTCTTATTTTAATTTAACAGGAAATCCTTTAACTCCTATTACTGACCACAATCTTTATGTGAATGCTGATAATTATACTCCAATAGATGAAACGGTAATTACTACGGGTGAAATACTCTCTCTAAAAGATACTCCTTTAGATTTTACAGTTGAAAGAAAAATAGGTTCACGTATAGATGAATACAATTTCGACCAATTAAAGTTTGCGGATGGTATTGATCATAACTTTGTGCTAAATACACAAGGAGACGATACCCAACTAGCTGCAAGAATATACTCTGAAGAGACTGGTATAGGAGTTGAAGTATATACCAATGAGCCTGGAATTCAGGTTTATACTGGTAATTTTATGGATGGTTCTGCTATAGGAAAAAAAGGGTTGGCTTATAATAAAAGAACAGGAGTTTGTTTAGAAACTCAACACTATCCTGATAGTCCTAATAAATCCGATTGGCCATCAGTTTATCTAAGTCCAGGAGAAACATATAAAAGTAAATGTACTTATAAGTTTACTTTGACAAAATAAAAGAAATAAACAAAACTAAAATTTATTATTGTGGAATTATTTAGCACATTAGATTGGATTGTAATAGGTATTTTTGCACTCCTGTTAATAGGAATCATAGTTTGGGTAATGAGGCAGAAACAAAATGACTCTGCTGATTATTTTTTAGGTGGTCGAGACGCCACATGGCTAGCTATTGGTGCCTCTATCTTTGCTTCGAATATCGGTTCAGAGCACTTAATTGGATTGGCTGGAGCTGGCGCATCCAGTGGAATGGCAATGGCACACTGGGAGATTCAAGGATGGATGATTCTTATTTTAGGTTGGGTTTTTGTTCCATTTTACAGTCGCAGTATGGTCTATACCATGCCCGAGTTTTTAGAAAGAAGGTATAATTCACAATCAAGAACTATTCTTTCTGGAATCTCTTTGATAAGCTATGTTTTAACAAAGGTAGCTGTGACTGTTTATGCGGGCGGTTTAGTGTTTCAGCAAGTTTTTGGTATTGATACATTATGGGGAATTGATTTCTTCTGGATAGCTGCAATTGGATTAGTCTTGATAACAGCCATCTATACAATTGTAGGAGGAATGAAGTCTGTTTTATATACTTCTGTTTTACAAACCCCAATTCTATTATTAGGATCATTAATTATACTGGCTTTAGGACTTAAAGAGCTTGGTGGATGGGATGAAATGATGAAGATTTGTAGTGCAGTTACAGTTAATGATTATGGTGATTCAATGACTAACCTAATCCGCAGTAACAGTGATGCAAACTTTCCATGGCTTGGTGCATTAATAGGTTCCTCAATTATTGGTTTTTGGTATTGGTGTACCGATCAATACATTGTTCAACGTGTTTTATCTGGAAAGAATGAAACTCAAGCACGTAGAGGTACTATCTTTGGCGCTTATTTAAAACTTTTACCCGTATTTTTGTTTTTAATCCCTGGAATGATTGCTTTTGCTCTACATCAAAAAGGTGTTATGGATGGAGGAGCAGGTTTCTTACCTTTCCTAGATAATGGAGTTCTTAACTCAGATGCAGCTTTCCCAACATTAGTTGCAAAATTATTACCTGCAGGTGTAAAAGGATTAGTGGTGTGTGGAATTTTAGCTGCACTAATGAGTTCTTTAGCTTCTTTATTTAACTCTTCAGCAATGTTATTTACCATTGATTTCTATAAGCGATTCCGTCCAAAAACACCTGAGAAAACATTGGTTCGTATTGGGCAAATTGCTACAGTTGTCATTGTTGCTTTAGGTATTTTATGGATACCAATAATGCGTAGTATTGGAGATGTATTGTATGAGTATCTACAAGATGTTCAATCCGTATTAGCTCCTGGTATTGCAGCAGCATTTTTACTGGGTATTACATGGAAGAGAACTTCAGCACAAGGTGGCATGTGGGGATTAATCTCAGGTATTGTTATCGGATTAACTCGTTTAAGTGCAAGAGTTTATTACAGTAATGTTACTGATGCAAGTGACTCCTTATTTAAATATGTATTCTATGATATTAATTGGTTGTTCTTCTGTGGGTGGATGCTTTTATTCTGTATAATAGTTGTAGTATTAGTGAGTTTAGCAACTCCGGCGCCTTCTGCTGAGAAAATTCAAGGCTTAGTATTTGGAACAGCTACAGCAGAAGAAAAGGCTGCTTCAAGAGCTAGTTGGAATAAATGGGATGTTATTCATTCGGTTATAATTATAAGTATAACGTTGGCTTTCTATATCTATTTTTGGTAGTTAATTTAAAATAATAATATATGAGTGATTTTTATTCACATCACGATAAGTTCCATATTGGACTAGACTGTGTGATATTTGGATTTCATAATAACGAATTACATTTACTTTTATTAAAAAGAAATTTTGAACCAGCTAAAGGACAATGGTCTTTGATGGGTGGATTCTTAAAAAAAGAAGAAAGTACTGATGAAGGAGCACGTAGAGTGCTACAAGAATTAACAGGCTTGACTAATGTTTTCATGGAACAGGTAGGTGCTTTTGGTAAAATTGATCGTGATCCGGGAGAAAGAGTAATCTCTGTAGCTTATTATGCTCTACTTAATATTAATAAGTATGACAGAGAATTAGTGGAAGAACATAACGCCTTTTGGATTAAGATGAGTGAACTTCCTCCATTGATTTTTGACCATTATGAGATGATTAAATTAGCCCGCAGACAAATGAAAAGGAAAGCAGCCACTGCACCTATTGGTTTCAACTTGTTACCGGAACTTTTTACTTTGACTCAATTACAGACCCTTTACGAGGCAATTTATAATCAAGAAATGGATAAGCGAAATTTTAGAAGAAAAGTAGCTAAAATGGATTTTATAGAGAAAACTGATAAAATTGATAAAGAGACTTCTCGTAGAGGAGCAGCTCTGTATAAGTTTAATGATAAAGCTTATTTAGAAGACCCTAATTTTAATTTGTAAAGTCATGTTAGAACCATTAAAAGAAAAAGTATATCAAGCGAATTTAGCTTTAGTTCAACATGGGTTAGTGATTTTTACTTGGGGAAATGTCTCTGCTATTGATAGAGAAACTAATTTAGTTGTAATAAAACCTTCCGGTGTTGATTATGAAACGATGAAGGTCAGTGATATGGTTGTGGTAGATTTAGAGGGTAAAGTTATTGAAGGAGACTTAAAACCATCATCAGATACCCCAACTCATATCGCTTTATATAAAGCTTTTCCAGAAATTGGTGGGGTGGTACATACTCACTCCACCTATGCCACAGCATGGGCACAAGCAGGATTGGATATTCCAAACATAGGGACAACACACGCTGATTATTTTTATAAAGACATTCCTTGTACCGAAGATATGACTCAACAAGAAGTTGAAACGAATTATGAGTTAGAAACAGGAAATGTAATTGTAAAACGCTTTCAAGGTGTGAACCCTATGCATACTCCTGGTGTATTAGTGAAAAATCATGGTCCTTTTTCGTGGGGAAAAGATGCCGATGAAGCAGTATATAATGCTGTAGTTATGGAGGAGGTAGCGAAAATGGCCAGTGTTTCTTTTAGTTTGAATCCTAAACTAAAAATGAATTCACTCTTAATAGAAAAACACTTTAGTCGAAAGCATGGTCCTAATGCTTATTATGGACAAGAAAAGAAATGATTTTATAGTGAAAAATAATTTAATATTAAATAATATGACGTTTAAAGATTTTGAAGTTTGGTTTGTTACCGGGGCTCAGTTGCTATATGGAGGAGATGCAGTTAAAGCTGTTGATGCACACAGTACTCAAATTGTAGAAGGATTAAATAAATCCGGTAATTTACCAATCAAGGTTGTATATAAAGGAACGGTTAATTCATCAAAAGAGGTGTTGCAAACTTTGAAAAGTGCAAATAATGATGATAAGTGTGTAGGAATAATTACGTGGATGCATACCTTCTCCCCTGCAAAAATGTGGATTCATGGATTGCAAGAATTAAGAAAACCTTTATTACACTTACATACACAATTTAACAAGGAAATTCCATGGGATACAATGGATATGGATTTTATGAATCTAAATCAAAGTGCTCATGGAGATAGAGAATTTGGACATATTGTAACACGTATGCGTAAAAACAGAAAAGTTGTTGTTGGACATTGGGAAGATGAAAAAACACAAGGTAAGATTTCTGTTTGGATGCGTGTTGCTGCAGCTTGGGCTGATGCTCAAGATATGTTGATTATCCGTTTTGGCGATCAGATGAATAACGTTGCTGTAACAGATGGTGATAAAGTAGAAGCTGAAATGCGCTTAGGTTACCATGTTGATTATTATCCCATAGCTGAGTTAGTAAAGGTACAAAATCAAGTTACAAACGAAGAGATTAATAGCTTAGTTAAAGTATATGAATCTGAATACGACTTTGCGGCTAACTGTAAAGAAGGTGGAAAAGATAGAAAGCAAGTCCTTGAAGCAGCTCGTATCGAAATAGCTCTACGTCGTTTCTTAGAAGAGAAAGGTGCAAAAGCATTTACTACAAATTTTGATGACTTGGAAGGTATTGATCAATTACCCGGCTTAGCTAGTCAAAGATTAATGGTTGATGGATACGGCTTTGGTGCTGAAGGTGATTGGAAAACAGCAGCACTTTATAGAAGTATGTGGTTTATGGGACAAGGATTCAAAAAAGGATGTTCTTTCTTAGAAGATTATACTTTGAACTTTGATGGTGCCAATAGCACAATTCTACAAGCACATATGTTAGAGGTTTGTCCTTTAATTGCCGAACATAAACCAAAATTAGAGGTTCACCCATTAGGCATTGGAGGTAAGAATGATCCTGCTCGTTTGGTGTTTACATCCAAAGAGGGTGAAGGTGTTGCTGCTACTATTGTAGATATGGGTAATCGCTTCAGACTTATTGTAAACAAAGTGGATTGTGTGAAAAGTAAAGAGTTGCCTAATTTGCCTGTGGCATCTGCATTATGGGTTCCACAACCTAGCTTTGAAGTAGGAGCAGCAGCTTGGATTTTAGCAGGTGGAACACATCACACTAGCTTCTCGTATGACTTAACCGTTGAATATCTAGAAGATTATGCTGAGATTGCTGATATAGAGATGGTTGTAATAGACAATGATACTACTTTAGATTCATTCAAAAAAGAGTTAAGAATGAATGAGGTATATTATTTATTGAACAAAGCATTGAAATAAATCTCTTCATTAGTCTATCTGACAATTTCTCTATTTGTTAAATAGACAAAAATTAAAAATATTCAGAGATGAAAGATACAAAATATGTAATAGGTGTTGATTACGGAAGTGATTCGGCAAGAGCATTAGTTGTTAATGCTACAAATGGCAAAATATTAGCCACTTCGGTAAAAAACTACCCTCGATGGTCGGAGAAAAAATACTGTAACCCACAAATCAATCAGTATCGTCAACATCCTCTTGATTATATTGAGGTATTGGAAGCAACTGTAACAGGTGCTTTAGCGCAATGTTCAGAAGAAGTAGCAAAGAATGTTGTTGGTATTGCTTTTGATACTACCGGAAGTACTCCTGCTCTTACGGATGAGTTTGGAACTCCTTTGGCTTTACTACCGGAGTTTCAAGAAAATCCAAACGCAATGTTTATTTTGTGGAAAGATCATACAGCAACAAAAGAAGCTGATGAGATTAATGAACTAGCGGAAAAATGGGAGATTAATTATACTGATTATGTTGGAGGAATATATTCTTCAGAGTGGTTTTGGGCTAAAGCTCTACACATTTTGCGTAATGATGAGGTTGTTCGCGAGAAAGCCTATTCATTGGTGGAATTGTGTGAGTGGCTTCCGGCTTTAATTACAGGAGTGAATAAAAGCAGCGATATCGTTAGGAGTCGTTGTGCTGCAGGACATAAGGCTATGTGGCATGAGAAATGGGGAGGATTACCTGCTGAGGATTTCTTAGTAGCATTAGATCCCTTATTAAAAGGATTTAGAGATCGTTTATTTGAGGAGACTGAAACCGCAGATAAACCTGTAGGAACATTGAGTGATGAATGGGCTAAACGCTTAGGACTTTCTAAAAATGTTGTGGTTGCCGGAGGAGCATTTGACTGTCATATGGGAGCTGTAGGTGCAGGAATTACACCACATACCTTTGTTCGTGTGATTGGAACATCAACTTGTGACATCATGGTTGCTGAATATGATGAAATTAAAGACAAATTGATTCGAGGCATATGTGGACAAGTAGATGGATCGGTTATACCCGGAATGGTAGGACTTGAAGCTGGTCAATCCGGATTTGGAGATATTTATGCTTGGTTTAAACGCGTCTTGGAGTTTCCTTTACATCATATTTTAAGTCAATCGACTTTAATTGATGAAGAGACTAAAGCTAAATTAATTGTTGAAACATCAGATCAAATATTAAATGAATTAACAGTAGAAGCAGAGAAAATTCCGATAGAAGAAAGTACAATTCTTGCGATTGACTGGATGAATGGACGACGTACACCAGATGCAAATCAGTTGCTACAAGGAACGATTACCGGATTGACTTTAGGTAGTTCTGCTCCACGTATTTTTCGCGCTATTGTTGAAGGTACAGCCTTTGGATCAAAAGCTATTGTGGATCGATTCATAAGAGAGGGAATAGCCATACATGATGTGATTGGTATTGGTGGAATAGCATTGAAGTCTCCTTTTGTTATGCAAACACTTAGTGATGTGCTTGATATGCCTATTAAGGTCTGTAAAACCGATCAAGCAGTTGCTCTAGGTACTGCTATGTTTGCTGCTACTGCTGCAGGTTTATATAATAAAGTTGAAGATGCTTCCAAAGCTATGGAACCGGGATTTGCTCATGTTTATGAACCGAATAAAGATAATGTGAAAAAATATCAAGAAATCTATAAAAACTACTGTAAACTAGGTGAGTTTACAGAAAAAGAGTTTTATAGTTAATTTGTTTTTATTTAGTAAGCATAAGGAGTATTGTACTCCTTATGCTTTGTTTTTTTCTGACCTTTAATCAATACATATAATGAAGAAACTATTATTCCTTTCGTTCATTCTCTTGTCTAATACCTTTCTCTGCTTGCAATGTCAAATAAAAAATAAAGTAAATCTATTTCCTCTAAAGGATGTTCGATTGTACGACTCTCCATTTTATGAAGCACAACAAAGAGGCTTGGAGTATATCTTAGCAATGGATTGTGATCGTTTATTGGCTCCATTTCTTAGAGAAGCAGGACTTGAAGCTAAAGTCCCAAGTTATACAAACTGGGAGAATACAGGACTAGATGGTCATATAGGAGGACATTATATTTCTGCGTTAGCTAAAATGTATGCATCTACAGGAAATGAAGAAATATTCAATCGGTTAAACTATATGTTGTCTGAACTAAAACGTTGTCAGGATTATGTCGGTACGGGATTTATTGGAGGTACACCTAATAGTTTGACTGTATGGGCAGAAATAAAAAGAGGAGATATTAGAGCTGGAGGTTTCAGCTTGAATGAAAAGTGGGTTCCTCTTTATAATATCCATAAAACTTATGCAGGTCTTAGAGATGCCTATATCCATGCTGAAAGTGAATTAGCTTTAGATATGCTAGTTAAACTAACAGACTGGATGATAGATATCACTTCTAATCTAACTGATGATCAAATGCAAGATATGCTTCGCAGTGAACATGGTGGGTTAAATGAAGTATTTGCTGATGTTGCAGCACTCACAGGAAAGGACAAATATTTAGAGTTAGCACATCGTTTTTCTCATCAGTCAATATTAAATCCTTTACTTCAAAAAGAAGATAAACTAACCGGAATGCATGCCAACACACAAATACCCAAAGTTATTGGTTATAAGCGTATAGCCGACTTGGAAAACAATAGTGCATGGGATGATGCTTCTTGGTTCTTTTGGAATACGGTGGTTCATAATCGTACAATAAGCATTGGAGGGAATAGTGTACGTGAGCATTTTCATCCTGCTGATAATTTCTTATCGATGGTAGATGACAAAGAAGGACCGGAGACTTGTAATACTTATAATATGCTAAGACTCTCGGAAATGCTTTATAAAACCTCTCTGAAAACTGAATTGGTAGATTATTATGAGAGAGCTCTTTATAATCATATTTTATCTACTATAGAACCGAAGAATGGAGGCTTTGTCTATTTTACCTCTATGCGTCCCGGACACTATAGAGTTTATTCTCAGCCAGAAACAAGTTTTTGGTGCTGTGTAGGTTCCGGGCTTGAAAATCATGCTCAATATGGTGAGTTTATTTATGCTCATTCAAAGGATGATTTCTATGTTAATCTATTTATTCCTTCTTCTTTAAATTGGAAAGAAAAGGGAGTGGAGATAGTACAAGAAACTAAGTTTCCTGAAAGCAATAACATGAATATTAGAATAGAAAAATCAAACTCTAAATCCTTTTCTATTCACATGAGAAAACCTGCTTGGACTTCTCTAAATGAAATTAAAGTAGCTGTCAATGGTAAAGAAGTTTCAATAAACTCAAAGAAAGAAGGTTATGTAACTATAAATAGAAAATGGAAAGAAGGAGACGTTATCTCTTATACTTTACCAATGAGCTTAACCTTAGATCAACTACCTGATGGAAGTGATTATTATGCTTTTAGATATGGACCTATAGTGTTAGCCTCTAAAGTGAATTCAGAAGATCTAAAAGGGTTATATGCTGATGATAGTAGAATGGGACACATAGCTAATGGAAAATTAATGCCTTTGAATCAAACACCAACATTAATTGGTAATCCTCAAAATTTCACTCAGTATATCAAACGATCTACCACTAAACCTCTTAGTTTTATATACGATGGTATGACAGAACCTTCTTTTTCCCGTTTAGAACTAATTCCATTTTATCAATTACATAATGCTCGTTATGTAGTCTATTTTAGACAAATTGAATCGGTGGAAAAACTTGAAAAGTTAAGGGTTGAGGAGAAGGAGAAATTAGAACTGGAAAAACAAACAGAAGATGTGATTTATATAGGAGAACAACAACCTGAGTCTGATCACAATATAGAATATAAAGACTCAGATGTCTCTACTTATAAAGATGAGCGATTCAGGGTAGCAAGAGGATGGTTTAGTTATAATATGAAGGTAAAAGAAAAAGCAAATAAACTTCGGATTACTGTTAAGACAGGGGAAGAAAAAGCTACAATTATATCTGTAGCAAATGCGCCTTTATATAAAGAACCTCAAGTAAGACAAAGTGCAGATGGTTTCACTATTTTGGAGTACGAGTTAGATGATGTTTTAACAGAAGGTACGTATAAAGTTCATTTTGCTCCTAAAGTAAAGAATACACCAACGGCTTCTATCTTTGAAGTTCGATTGATTAACGATTAAATTAATAATTATGCATTTTAGGCAGTTCTGTGTTCTTTGGGTAACATTATTATCCTGTTCTTTATTTGCACAACAAGTAACAAGTCCAGATGGAATGTTGCAAGTAAAGCTTAATTTTACTAATAATGGTTCTTTAAGCTATGAAGTTTACTATAAAAATAAGGAAATTCTTCAAGAATCTCCTTTGGGGATAAATGCAAATATTGGAGATTTTAGTTTCGGATTAACTCCTTTAACTATTGCAACTAACAGTATTAATGAAACATATAGTTTATCTCACGCTAAAACTAGCCGAGTAAATTACAAAGCAAATGAATTAATTTCCACTCATCTTAATAGTAATAGTGACACATTAAGAATTGTTTTTAGAGTCGCAAATAATGATATTTCTTTAGCTTATAGAATAAGCTCACCAAATAAATCCCGTTTAACTGTTTTTGAGGAAAAAACAGGGTTTAAGTTCCATCCTGATACGAAGACTTTTATTACACCTCAAATTCAAGGTGGTCAGGGCTGGATGGCAACAAAACCCAGTTATGAAGAAGAATATACTTACGAAGAACCGGTAGGTACTCCTTCAAAATATGGTTTAGGTTATACTTTTCCCGGACTTTTTAAGTTGAAAAATAATTTTTGGGTTCTACTTTCAGAAACAGGAGTGAATAGTCAATATGTAGGAACACGATTAGGGGAAGCAACTTCTGATGGGTTATATACTATTGCATTTCCGGATAAATCGGAAAATGCAGGGATAGGATCAACATTCGCAACAACCTCTTTACCTTTTCAATCTTCTTGGAAAACAATAACTGTAGGAGACAATTTAGCACCTATAGTAGAAACTACATCGGCTTATGATGTGGTGAAGTCTGAATACTCTCCTTCACAACATTATGTTCCCGGAAGAACAACGTGGAGTTGGATATTATGGCAAGATGGAAGTTGTAATTATAAAGATCAGCAAACATTTATAGATTTAGCTGCTGATTTAAATTTCGAGTATATTTTAATTGATGCTTTATGGGATAAACAAATTGGTTATGAACAAATGCCTTCATTAATTAAGTATGCCCAAAATAAAGGAGTTGATGTAATTCTTTGGTACAATTCCAATGGGGCATGGAATGATGCTCCTCAAGGACCTAAAAATAGGATGAGTACAAGTCCAGCCAGACAAAAAGAGATGGAATGGATGAAAGCCTTAGGTGTAAAAGGTATTAAAGTGGACTTCTTTGGAGGTGATAAACAAGAAACTATGCGTCTCTACGAGGATATCTTAACAGACGCTAATCGATATGGTCTTTTTGTGAACTTTCATGGTACCACCTTACCTAGGGGTTGGGAACGTATGTATCCTAATCATATGACAAGTGAGGCTGCTTTGGTTTCAGAAAACTTGGTGTTTAACCAATACGATGCAGATCAGGAGGCTTATAGAAGCACTCTATACCCCTTCATTAGAAATGCTGTTTCTGCTATGGATTTTGGACCTGTATTTTTCAATGCTCGATTCTCAAAAACCAATGAATCAGGAACTATTCGGAAAACAACAGATGCTTTTCAGTTAGCTACATCTGTTTTGTATCAATCTCCTATACAGCACTTTGGAGTTACTCCTAACAACTTGATAGAACAACCGGATTATATTTTGAATTTTATGAAAACTGTTCCTACTATATGGGATGAGACTCTATTTATTGATGGTTATCCAGGAAAATATTGTGTTATAGCTAGGCGCTTGGCTGATAAATGGTATGTAGTTGCTGTAAATGGAACTAAAGAAAAACTAGATCTATCTATTTCCTTTGATGAGCTAAAAGGGAAAACAGTATCTATGATATTTGATAAGAAAGATAGAACTGCCGGATACAAAGAAATAGAGGTTAAACAAAAGTTGACTTTAAAGCTAGAGCCTGAAGGAGGTTCTATTATATATACCCAATAAACACTTAAATAATTAAACAAAATGAGAAAAATTTTATTGAGCTTATCTTTAGTGTTATCTCTTTCAATTTATGCACAAGATAAGGTAACAATTCAAGTTAAATCTACTGAAGGAAAGAATAGTATTCCCAGAGAAATTTATGGTCAGTTTGCAGAACATTTAGGAACTTGTATTTATGGAGGAGTTTGGGTAGGAGAGGATTCTCCAATTCCCAATACGAATGGATATAGAAATGATGTTCTGAAAGCTTTGAAAGACTTAAAAGTTCCGATTGTACGTTGGCCGGGAGGATGTTTTGCTGATGAATATCACTGGAAAGATGGGATTGGTCCAAAAGGCGAGCGTCCCAAAATGATTAATACACATTGGGGGGGGACCATTGAAGATAATAGTTTTGGTACACACGAGTTTCTGAATTTTTGTGAGTTAATAGGTGCTGAACCTTATGTAAATGGTAATGTAGGAAGTGGCACTGTTGAAGAAATGGAACAATGGGTAGAGTATATGACCTCTAATGAAGACACTCCTATGGCAAATCTTAGACGTGAGAATGGAAGAGATAAAGCTTGGAATGTAAAATACTTTGGCGTTGGAAACGAAAGCTGGGGTTGTGGTGGAAATATGAGACCTGAATATTACTCCGATTTGTATCGTCGTTTTGCTACTTATTGTCGTAACTATAGTGGAAATAGACTGTATAAAATTGCTTGTGGTGCAAGTGATTATGATTATAACTGGACCAAAGTCTTGATGGAAAATGTAGGTGGTCGTATGCATGGCTTATCTTTACATTACTATACAGTATTAGGGTGGAGTGGAAGTAAAGGTTCTGCTACAAAATTTAATGCAGATGATTATTATTGGACTTTAGGTAAATGTCGTGAAATAGAAGATGTGCTTGTAAAACACATTGATATTATGGATAAATATGATCCTAAAAAAAGAGTTGGTTTAATTGTTGATGAATGGGGTACTTGGTGGGACGAAGAGCCGGGGACAATATCCGGACACCTAAATCAACAAAACACCTTAAGAGATGCTTTTGTTGCTTCTTTATCTTTTGATATATTTCATAAATACACAGATAGAATCCAAATGACAAACATAGCTCAGATGGTGAATGTATTACAATCAATGATTTTAACAAAAGATGAAAAAATGACATTAACACCTACATACCATGTATTTAGAATGTATAATGTTCATCAAGACGCAACTTATCTTCCTATAGAATTAAACACTAAAACAATGGATGTAAGAGACAATCGTACTATTCCGTTGTTAAGTGCAACCGCTTCAAAAAACAAAGAAGGAGTAATTCATATCTCACTTTCAAATATTCATTTAACTGAAGCACAAGAGGTAGTTATAACTATTGATGATTTAAAGAAAGGTAATGTAACCGGAGAAATTTTGGAAGCAAACTCAATTGATGATCATAATACGTTTGATAATCCTAACAAAGTGGCTCCAAAAGAATTTAAAGGAGCTAAGTTTTCTAAAGGAAACCTTGTCGTAAAACTACCTCCTAAATCAATAGTTACATTAGCTATTAATTAAAGAGTTGGATTCTTTTTTATTCTCCCTAATATTTAATACTTTATCAAGGTAAATATCTAGGGAGAATTTTTATTAAGAAAATTAACCTTTTAATATTTTAGCAATCTAGAAATTATAAATTTATATTTGTGTAAATATTTAAAACAAAGAATTATGAATAAAGAAATAATGAATAAAGCTGCAGATAACATTCGTATACTAGCAGCATCAATGGTTGAGAAAGCTAATTCAGGTCATCCGGGAGGTGCTATGGGAGGTGCTGATTTTATTAATGTATTATATTCTCAGTTTTTAGTATATGACCCAGAGAATCCTCATTGGGAGGGTAGAGACCGTTTTTTCTTAGATCCGGGACATATGTCTACAATGCTTTATTCAGCTTTAGCTTTATCAGGGAAGTACACTTTAGATGAGTTAAAAGGTTTTAGACAGTGGGGTAGTCCTACCCCCGGTCATCCAGAAGTAGATGTTGCACGTGGTATTGAGAATACTTCAGGTCCATTGGGACAAGGACATACTTTTGCTGTTGGAGCTGCTATAGCAGCTAAATTCTTAAAAGCCAGATTTGGTAATGTGATGAATCAAACGATCTATGCTTTTATTTCTGATGGAGGGGTTCAAGAGGAAATTTCACAAGGTGCCGGTCGTATTGCAGGTCATTTAGGTCTAGATAATTTAATAATGTTCTATGACTCAAACGATATTCAATTGTCAACTATTACACATGATGTTTCTAGTGAAAATGTAGAACAAAAATATAAAGCTTGGAATTGGCATGTTATAACAATTGATGGTAATGACGCACAACAAATAACTGATGCAATCCAAGAAGCTAAGAAAATAGAAGGAAAACCTACTTTAATTATTGGTAAAACAGTAATGGGAAAAGGAGCATTGAGAGCTGATGGATCAAGTTTTGAGAAAACGTACGAAACCCATGGAGCTCCTTTAGGTGGTGACGCATATACAAATACAATTAAAAATTTAGGTGGTGATCCTACTAATCCTTTTCAAGTTTTTCCTGAAGTTCAAAAGTTATACAATGATAGAAAAGAGGAGTTACGTGGTATTGTTGCTGAAAAACAAGCTAAAAAAGAAGAATGGAGTAATGCGAATCCTGAATTAGCTAAAAAATTGAATTTATTCTTTTCAAAAGAAGCACCTCAAGTAAACTGGGGAGCTATTGAACAAAAAGCAGACTCAGCTACACGTAATGCATCAGCAACTGTACTCTCTCACTTAGCCGAACAAGTGGAAAATATGATTGTTGCTTCAGCTGATTTATCTAATTCTGATAAAACAGATGGATTCCTCAAGAAAACCAAAGCATTTAAAAAAGGTGATTTCTCCGGAGCTTTTTTACAAGCCGGAGTATCGGAACTGACTATGGCGTGTCTTTCAATAGGTATGTCTTTACATGGTGGAGTTATACCTGCGTGTGCTACCTTTTTTGTTTTCTCGGATTATATGAAACCTGCTATTCGTTTAGCTGCTTTAATGGAACAACCTGTTAAGTTTATTTGGACACACGATGCATTTAGAGTAGGAGAAGATGGTCCAACACATGAACCTGTTGAACAAGAAGCACAAATTCGCTTAATGGAGCAACTTCAAAACCATAATGGTGAAAACTCTATGTTAGTGTTGCGTCCTGCTGATGCTGAAGAGACTACGGTAGCTTGGCGTATGGCAATGGAGAATACTTCTACTCCTACCGGCCTTATTTTTTCAAGGCAAAACATAAAGAGCCTACCTCAAGGAAATGATTACTCTCAAGTTGAGAAAGGTGCTTATGTAGTAGCAGGTTCAGATGAAAATCCGGATGTAATTATGATAGCTTCAGGATCAGAAGTTGCTACTTTAATTGCAGGTGCTGAGCTTTTAAGAGCAGATGGAGTGAAAATTCGGATTGTTTCTGCTCCTTCAGAAGGTGTATTTAGAAATCAATCCGAAGAATATCAAAAATCAGTTATTGATTTTAACGTAAAACGTTTTGGTATGACTGCCGGACTTCCCGTTACTTTACTTGGTTTAGTAGGAACTGATGGAGTAATATTTGGAATGGAATCATTTGGTTTCTCTGCACCATATCAAGTGTTAGATCAAAAACTAGGCTTTACAGCTGAAAATGTATATGAACAAGTAAAATCTATTTTAGGATAATAAAAATGAAAACAATAGCACTTTGTTCTGATCATGCAGGATATGAAGTAAAACAGTTTGTAAAACTTTGGATTGAGAAGAAGGGCTGGACTTATAAAGATTTTGGGTCATTTAATCAGGATAGTGTAGACTATCCTGATGTAGCCCATCCAATGGCTGAATCAATTGAAAATGGAGAGTTTGAAGTAGGAATCTCCATTTGTGGAAGTGGAAATGGTATTAGTATGACTTTAAATAAACATCAAGGCATTCGTGCCGCTCTTTGCTGGAACAGAGAGATTGCTAGGCTGGCAAAAGTTCACAATAATGCCAATGTTTTATCTCTTCCGGGTCGTTTTCTCACCATTAATGAAACTGCCGAAATGTTAGAAGTCTTTTTCACCTCTGAATTTGAGGCTGGGAGACATCAAAAAAGAATAGACAAAATACCTCTTAAATTTTAACTTTATGAAAAAATTATCAATTTACAGTTTGCCTGTTTTCCTTTTTTTTATTTTTTATTCTTGTGAAAATAAAAAAGATATGTTTGATGTTGCTTTTCAGCAGACTCAAGTAATTCAACGACAGTTAGATGCTATTCAGCTTCATGAGAAAAAATACAATATTACTGACTTTGGTGCCATTTCAAATGATGAATCTTCACTTTGTCATGATATTATAAACAAAGTAATTGAGACTTGTAGTAATGAAGGTGGAGGAATGGTTGTAATTCCTTCCGGAGAGTATTATACCGGTCCTATAACTCTTAAAAGTAATGTAAATTTACATTTGGAAGAGGGTGCTGTTTTAAAATTCTCACCTGATTTAGATCTCTATTTTCCAGCTGTTTTGACGCGTTGGGAAGGTGTTGATTGTTATAACATACGTCCTTTAATTTATGCCTATGATGAAACGAATGTAGCCATTACAGGAAAAGGGATTATTGATGGACAAGGTTCAAAAGAAAATTGGTGGCCCATGTGTGGTTCTGATAGATACGGATGGCAAGAAGGAATGCTTTCTCAAAGAAATGGTGGGCGTGATAAATTGTTAATGTATGCAGAGACAGAAACTCCTGTGGAAGAACGTATAATGACAAAAGATGATGCCTTACGTCCCCAATTAATAAACTTGTATAAATGCTCTAATATTTTAATTGAAGATGTAAAATTGTTAAACTCTCCTTTTTGGGTGATACATCCACTAATGTGTGAAAACATTATAGTACGTGGCGTTTCTGTGTTTAATAGAGGTCCCAATGGTGATGGTTGCGATCCGGAGTCATGCAAAAATGTTTTGATTGAAAACTGTGAGTTTGATACCGGAGATGATTGTATTGCTATTAAATCGGGCAGAAATAACGATGGTAGAAAATGGAATATTCCAAGTGAAAACATCTGGGTTCGTAATTGCCATATGAAAAATGGTCATGGAGGTGTTGTTATTGGTAGTGAAATATCAGGTGGATATAAAAACCTATATGTTGAAGACTGTACCATGGATAGTCCTCAATTAGACCGAGTGATAAGGATTAAAACAAATAACTGTCGTGGGGGTATTATTGAAAACATTTGGGTGAGAAACATAGAAGTTGGGCAATGTAAAGAAGCTGTTCTTAAAATTAACTTGCTTTATGAGAGTAAAGAAGATTGCAACAGAGCCTTTGATCCTATAGTTCGCAATGTTCATCTAAAAAATATTACCTGTAATAAGAGTCAATATGGGATTATTATTGATGGAATGGAAGGTAAAGATCAAGTTTATGACATTAGTGTTGAGGACTGTAAGTTCTATAATGTGAAGAATTTCGAGAATAGATTATCTGGTGTACGCGATGTAGTTCTAAAGAATGTTTATTATGATGATAAACTCGTTGAATTATAAATCCTATTAATATATTTATAACAAATAAAGCCTACAATATTTACTTATATTGTAGGCTTTATTGTTATAAAAAAGAAAGAGACATAAGGGCAATATATTATTGTGTTTTTTCTTCGTTTTCTATATTACAAACAGGGGTTCAATTAATCTTTTTTCTTGGTATGCAATAAAATAAGGCAATAATTCCGTGTATTTAAGTATTTGATTATTAATTGTATAATGAAAGATTGCCTTATGATTTGCTTTGATGAAGTTGCTGTTTTTTATGTACAGAATATGATATCCGAGTTTCCCAAGATAGTGTCTTGCAATCACTTTGTCGACTCTACATCGATTGAGTTTGTAAAAACAAGCGTATGAGCGGCAGCAAAGTCTTTACAGGGTTGACTGCAACAGATAAATCTACAATCAAGAGTTGTTTTTGTTTCATCTGATAACTGTAGCATTCCCTTGAATACCATATTTCTTCTGTGCACTGGTAACAGAAAGTTCGCCTCGTTCAACTTTATCCACAATGGATAACTTAAAGGACATACTATAATCCTTTTGTGTACGCTTGACGTACTGATTATCAATAGCTTTCATAACATTACTTTTTTTATGTAACGCTATACTAGGACGAGACATCGCAGTATAAAAAAAGAGGTATCTCAATTATGAGACACCTCCTTTTTATACGTAAAATTATGACCTAGAAATTAATAATATCCAGGATTTTGATCTTCAAATGATAATCCTTCATTAATTTCAATAGCATCTAAAGGTATTGGACGATAGGTTTTAGCTCCTATTGGGTCTTTGCCAAGTAATCCTGAAGTATAATCATAATTATATTTATAGAACATTGTTGAAAGCATTTTTGTCCTTCTTAACTCTGGCCATCTTCCACAATATTGTCCCATTAATTCTTTTGCACTTTCTTTAAGATAAACTTCAAGAGCTTCTTTCTGATTGTTTGGTAAACTGCAAGCTAAAGTTGAGCCACTTTTACTGTTCCCAGGTCTTTGCAACACCTTATTAATATATTGCTCAGCTTCAGAATAACTCTCATCTCCAATGCATGCTTCTGCATAGAGTAACATTGTTTCAGAAAGTGAAGCTAATACAATATCTCTATAACTTTGACGAGTATGGAAATTAACCAGCTTAGACATATCAAATTTTTTGATTCCAGGTTGAGCAAAATCATTATTGTATGCTGTTCTCCAATAAGTCTCGTTCACAAGAGGTTGCGAACTATGTTCAATAAAAGGATAAACAACTAAATAGTTCTTACCTTGTTTATCTAGTGCATTAATAGGATCAACATTGAAATAATCGGGAACCCATTTTTTTATAAATTCTTTAACACCAGGGATAAGTTGACCATTTTCATCATTCATTGATGTTCTTACAAACTGCCCATTTTTTTCCCCATTAGTTAGTTTCAAGTAGTCATTAAACATCTCTTCAGCTTTGTCCCAAGCTCTTGGAAAAACTGCTGTAATTGCATTTTTCCCTGGAATATTTCTTTCATTATTATAATAGTCATAATAATACTCCCAAAGAGTTAGCATGAAAGTAGCTTCATATCTAGCATCATCTTTATCAAACCAAGAGTGAACAGACCAGGATGCACAGAAATCTCCACTCATATATTTATGATTTCTTTCTGTACCACCTAAATATGGTCCAAATAATGCCTCTTGATTATTTCCACTTGTTGTATTTGGTAACGATTTATCGCTATATTGAATTGCGAATATAACCTCATCGTTATTTTCATTAGAAGGACTCCATAAATTTTCCATTGTATATTTTAAGTCTCCTCTACTATTCATAACAGCTTGAGCGTACTCTTTAGCTTTTTTGAAATCTCCTTTGTCTCCTAAATCCCAACCACGAGTTAAATATACTTTAGCCAAGTAGTGATTTACAATATCTTTACAGATAGAACCATCGTTTTTTGTTTGTGATAATGATCCGCTTAATGCATTATTGAGTTTTTCAATAACAAAAGTGTAAGATTCGTCCAAACTAGAGCGAGGCATATTTATTCTAGTCTCTTTTGTGTAGGCATCATTAAGTACAATACCTCCAAACTGCTCAATTAATATGAAATGGTAGAAACCCAGCAGGAAATTATATTCTGCTAAATATAAAGCTTTATCTTCCTCTGAAATATCGGCTATATCCAAATAGTAAATAGCTGTATTTACTTGCTGTATAGCATTGTAGCAGTTTTTATAGAATGTTGTAACATCTCCATTTTCATGATTTAAGTTTGTATAATCATAAATGCCATTAGCATTCATCCCTCTTGGCATTTGAAATACATCCGTTCCGGCAAATAGTATTAAAGGACCTTCTTGAAAAACATTTCTTAAAGTACTATAAGCATTTACTCGTAAAGTCTGATAACCTTCTTTGGTTTTGTATAAGTCATCATTATTTATTCCAGCCTTGTTTTTTTCCTCCAAGAAGCTACTGCAACTGGATAATAGGATAAAAACAGCTAGTATGTTAAATATTTTTTTCATAATCTTTTAATTTAGAATTTTAAGTTTACGCCTACCTGATAAGTTACCGATGATGGTCCATTACCATTTTGTAATGATGTCGTAGCATATTCTGGGTCCCAACCTCCATAACTAGAGAATGTAAAGGGGTTTAAGATATTTAAATAAATACGTGCATGCGATAAAAATGCTTTTTGACTTAATCTTTTAGGTAATGTATAACCTAAAGTAATATTTCGAACTTTTACAAAAGAAGTTTTTTGGTATGAACCGTTCTTTCCATAAAAATCACCAGTCATTCCAGCCACCGGATATTTAGCATTTACATTTTCTGTAGAAGTACCCCAAGTTGCCCAATGATTACCTTTATCATCAGTAGTGAATGGTTGATTCCAATCAAAACGAGGAACTCCATCAGGAACATAATAATCAAAATTAACTTTAGGTCTTCCACGTTGTGTATTTGCAGCACCATTAAACTCTTCTGAAAAACGGTCGTTAACGAAAGAACCTTGACGAGTATAAATATTAAAAGAAAAATCCCAATCCTTATATCTTAAAGTGGAGTTAATACTACCTGTCCATCGTGGATCAACTTGTCCAAGTATAACCTGATCTTCAACTGTAATTTTCCCATCGTTATTTGTATCAATTACTTTAGGATATCCCGGTTGTTTTGCTCCCATTTTATCTCTTGTATCCTGAGACATAGCTTCCCATTCAGCTTTACTATAAACTCCATCTACTTTATAGTCATAAATAACATTGATAGGTCTTCCTATGAACCAAGAAGAAGCAATTACATCTTCTTTTTTCCCGAATAGATTTTTTATTGAGTTTTTATTATATGCAAATGTGAAAGTTGTTGTCCACTCCCAATCTTTGGTTGAAATATTGGTCGTGTTTAACATAAACTCAATACCTCGGTTATTTACAGAACCAACATTGTCAGTCATACTTGAAACTCCTGATTCCAGGGCTAGCATACGTTGCATAAGTAAACCGTCAGATAATTTATCATATAAATCAATAGAACCTGTTATTCTGTTCGATAAGAATCCAAAGTCCACACCAAAGTTCCATTCTCTGGTTTTTTCCCAGGTTAAAGCTCTGTTTACAGGTGAACCTGTAGCAAATCCTGTTACTGGTGATCCATTAAAGTCATAATAAACACTACTACTTGTATTTGGAGAAAAGATTGTTGAGTATGCATCAATATTATTGTTTCCTGAATAACCAAAACTTAGACGCCACTTAATGTTATTTATCCATTCGGTTGATTGCATGAAATTTTCTTCAGACATTCTCCATGCTAATGCTAATGATGGGAAAGCTTTCCATTTATCTGCAAGTTTAGAGCTACCATCATATCTAACGGTTCCTGTAGCTAGATACTTGCCTTTATAATCATAATTAACGCGAGCAGCATAAGATATCATGGAAATTTGAGAATATCCACTTGAACTGTTACCTGGTTTTATGGTTCCGTTAAACAGATTATACCATTTAGAGTCGTAAGGAAAGTCCTCAGCAAATACTTTTAAAGACTCGGTTTCATTTTTCAAAAATGAATTGATCAAAGTAACATTTAATCGATGTGATTCTTTAAATGTTTTATTGTAAGTTATTACGTTATCCCAAGTCCAATCAAAGTTTTCTGTATTGTTTGATTGCGCTTGATTTTTTGATCGATTCGCATTTTTCTCTCTATAAAATCCTTCTCTTAATCTTCTAAAACGAGGAGAGAAAGTGGTTTTTAGTGATAAGCCATCAATAGGCTTTACTTCTAAATAAAAGCTTCCAAGAATATCAAAACGACGAGACTCGTTTGAACCTGAAGCGATTTCAATTAATGGGTTAGCTGCACTAGTAAAGTTTCCATCTCCATTTATTTCAGCTTTAATTCCCGGTTGTTCAATTAATTCTCCATTCTCTCTGTACGCTTTTAATACATTAGGAATTCTCATTAAATCTCTGTAACCATATTCTGATCCGGTATTTATAATTTGATGAGACATACTAACATCTAACCCTGTGGAAAAATATTTATTCGGTTTGTGATTAACAGATCCTTTTAAGCTGTATTTATCTAATTCTTCTAAAAGAAAGTTCCCCTCTTCCGTTTGATAACCAAAACCAATATTGTAAGAGATATCTTTAGCCATACCTGATATGGAAAGGAAATGATTTTGTTGAGATCCGTTTTGAGTTCCTAAATTGAGCCAGTCTGTATAATCTTCGTTATAAAGAGAGTTGTGAACAATTGAAGAGTTTTGTGTAACCGCATTTTGATTTGAACTAGTCAACTCATAGGCTTGATTATTTCCATTCCATCCGTAATAACGAGAAGCTCTATAATCTATCCATTCACGTCCATCCATAAAGTCAGGAGTTCTTGCTATTTTACGTACGCCATAAAATCCATCATAAGATATACTAAGCTTCGATTTTGCAGAAGAAGCACCTTTAGTTTGAACTATAACAACTCCGTTTGAACCTCTAGATCCGTAAATTGCAGTTGAGGAAGCATCTTTTAGCACATCAATGCGTTCGATGTCAGAAGGATTTAAGAAATCTATATCACTAGTTATGATTCCATCAACCACATATAGAGGTTTACCTCCAGCTAATGAGTTTTGACCTCGAATTTGAACTTCAAAGGAGCTACCAGGCCTTGTAGAGTTTGTTGTAATGTCTACACCAGGAGAAGCTCCTTGTAATGCAGCCATTGGAGAGGTTGTTCCTACAGATGCTATTCTTTCTGATGAAACACTCGCTATTGATCCTGTTAAATCGCTTTTCTTTTGTACACCATAACCAACAACAACAACTTCTTCTAAGGTTTGTTGGTCATCTTTTAATACAACGTTTATTTCACTTCTATCTGCTACAAGTATTTCTTGAGTTTCATACCCTATATATGAAATAACCAAAGTAGCATTTTTATCTACGTTTTGTAGTGTGTAGAATCCATCAATATTTGTAATAGAACCATTTAATGTTCCTTTAACTAAAACATTGACTCCAATCATTGGCTCTCCTGTTTGATCTTTTATTGAGCCTGTAATAGTTTTATTTTGTGCATATAGATTAATACACAAAAAAAAGCTAAGTAATAAAGGCAATTGCCTAATTAGTTTACTCATAGTTTTTGTTTTTGTAAAATTAACAAATTGAAAATTATTTTCACACTACAATTGTACGAATAATTGTTTGTTTCTTAGGTGGAAAAATTGATATAAACAGGTGTTTTTATTGTTCTATTATGTTATGTAAGTGCCAATATCTAATTATATGTTTTCTGTTGGGTAAGAATAGTGCAGAAGGAGTGGCATATTGTTAGAGTGTTGGTGTTGACCTTTAATGTTTATTCTTTCTCTTTCAATTGCAACTAATCCTTAGGTGTTTATTTTCTCACTTTTCTTTTAAAACTTTTTAATTACAAAATCCTTACATAAGTTTGCGTATTAGCTGCAACTCCTTATTTTTGCTAACTAATTCTTTTCTATAATATAAACAGAAAGATAAGTGATGAATTTAGTTTGAACAAACTAAGAATAAAATGAAAACATTAGGAAATATAATTTGGATTATCTGTGGAGGTTTTATGATTGCATTGGAATACTTCACTGCTGGATTTCTTTTGATGCTTACAATCATTGGAATACCGTTCGGATTACAATCTTTTAAGTTAGGAATTATGGCTTTATGGCCTTTTGGATCAAAGGTTGTTCCTTCGGCTAGTAGCTCCGGTTGTATTAGCTTTTTAATGAATATTATCTGGTTATTTATTGGTGGAATCCCCATTACTTTAACTCATATCTTTTGGGGTATTATACTTTCCATAACTATTATAGGACTTCCGTTTGGCAAACAACATTTTAAGATGGTTCCTCTGGCGTTTTGTCCCTTTGGGAAACAAGTAATATAATTCTAAACTAATAAGTTAGTTTAGAAAGGATAATTTTAAATGATTGGAAGAAGTGAAATTTTGTGTTTTTATTCTTCTTTAATAGTTCTTGATGGTTTTTTCTAATCCTTTTGGATTCAATAGTGTTTATCTATTAGAGATAGATACAAACATATAAAAAAAGAGGTATGAATAATAATATATTGGTATTTAATGACATTCAAAATTCAGAAGAGATAAGAGCTTATATTAAACAAGCTGATATCTCTTTGGCTGCTTTAGGTTTAACCGAACATAGTTTTGCTCACGTTACAAAATGTGCAGAAGTAGCAGGTAAGCTTTTATACGATCTGGGATATGACGAACGAAAAGTAGAGTTAGCGAAGATTGCTGCATATATGCATGATATTGGTAATGTCATTAATCGTGTGGATCATGCACAGAGTGGGGCTCTTATGGCTTTTAGAATTTTGGATAACATGGGGATGCCTTACGAAGAAACAGCAATGATTGTTAATGCTATTGGTAATCACGATGAAGCCGCTGCATTTCCTGTGAATGCAATTGCTGCTGCAGTTATTTTAGCTGATAAAACGGATGTACGCCGTAGCAGAGTAAGAAATAAGGAAACTATCCTTTCAGATATACACGATAGAGTGAATTACGCAGTTAAAAAATCGGATTTGAATCTGGATAAAGAGAAGAAAACTATAACGCTTCATTTGGATATTGATCATACTATTAGTTCGGTGATGGACTACTTTGAAATCTTTATGCAACGTATGTTATTGTGTAGAAAAGCTGCAGACTTCTTTGGCTATAGTTTTAAGCTAAATATCAATGGTGCTGATCAGGGCTAAAGTCTTTCCTCTATTTGATTGCTGATGAATAAATATTTAAATAAAGGGTTTGTCCCTTTTAATATTTATACATTTGCTTCTATCTTGTTCAGGGTCAATAGAAAGCTGTTTTTAGTCGGTCCTAGACCTAAGGTCCTTCGGTCCTAGACCAAGTGCTCTTCAGTCCTAGACCGATACCCTTTCGGTCTTAGACCCAATAAATAAAAAAAACAGATCAATATATTTTTCTTCAAAAAGGAATATTTATCCACTACTTTGTTTTGTTATTATCTTCTGTAAAAAACTTCCCTGATCCCTAGGGGTGAAGTCATTCCTCTATTAGATACTTGTCTCTATTGATCAGGATAGGTTTTCTTTAATGATAAAGACACTTCTTTGTTTTATAAGAAGCTTCTTGTTTTCAATCTCATTTTATTATTCTTAAGTATCTCCTTTTTCTTGTTTTACTTTTCATTGAATTGAGAGTATAACTCTATTCATATTTTGTATATTTGTTTCTTATATTTTAGAAAAAGAGATGTCAGATACAATCCTAAATTTTAATACAATTCGTGTGGGAGATAATCCGCATAGCCGTTTACATACTAATCCTATAATCGGAATCTCTGTGAATATTGATACACAAACCTCCAGATTGCACGAAGCTTATATACGGGCTATTCAAGATGCGGGAGGAATTCCCCTTTTAATTCCAGCTTCTGATGATATGGATACCTTACGAGAATTAGTGGAACGTATGGATGGACTTCTATTATCTGGTGGCGCTGATATCGGAGGAGGTTATTTTGGTGAGCCTACATTAGAAGGATTAACTGAGGTTGATCCCAAAAGAGATCGATATGATTTTATGCTTTTACGAATCGCTTCCGATTATCAATTACCTGTTTTGGGTATTTGCAGAGGTATGCAGGTTATCAATGTAGCTTTTGGGGGTGATTTATGGCAAGATATTCCTTCTCAATATCCTCGTAATCCGTTAAACCATAGCATACTAAAAAATAAGGAACAATCGGCACATACTGTACGAATTGAGAAAGACTCTATTTTGTATAATGTGCTACAAAGTGAAGAAGTGGGAGTAAATTCCAGACACCACCAGGCCGTTAAGGAGATAGCACCCGGTTTCAAAATTGCAGCAACCTCTTCTGATGGTATTATAGAAGCTATAGAGGGGTATCCAAACAGAAGAGTCTTGGGTGTACAATGGCATCCTGAAAACATGGCAACAGAGGGTGATAATCCTACAATGCAGTTGCTGTTTCAGCATTTTATTCAAGAGGCTAGTCTATTGAAACAAGCTAAACAAATTCATCATAGAAATTTAATCGTTGATTCACATTGTGACACCCCTATGCTTTTTGAAGAACACACGGTGGATTTTGGCAAGCGTGATTCAGTTGCTCAAGTTGATTTAGTTAAAATGTTTGAGGGTCAATTAGATGCTGTATTTGTAGTTGCTTATATTCCTCAAAAATATCCGGAAAATCAAGCTACAGCATATGCTAAAGGATTACTTCTTGAAATGAAAAATCAGATTAAGAGAAATAAAAAGTATGCAAAGCAAGTAACTACCTTTGATGCTGCTCAGCAATTGAAAGAGGATGGGCGTAAAGCTATCTTTTTAGGTATTGAGAATGGACATGCATTACAACAAAATCTAGAAAACTTAGAGTTGTTTCAAGAGTTAGGAGTTACTTATATTACTTTGTGTCATAATGGAGCAAATGCCATTTGTGATTCTGCTATAGGCAATCCTGTGCATAGTGGATTGAGTAAGTTTGGTAAACAAGTTGTTCATCGTATGAATGAAATGGGACTGGTTATTGATCTTTCTCATGCTGCTGAATCAACATTCTATGATGTGTTAAAAGAAAGTTCTTCTTCCGTGATTGTTTCTCATTCTTCTGCACGAACTTTATGCAATCACCCAAGAAATTTAACTGATGAACAAATCAAAACAATAGCTTCTGCTGGAGGAGTGGTTCAAGTTTGTTTATATAATGGGTTTCTTGTTAATGAGGGAACAGCATCGGTCTTTGATGCGGTGAATCACATAGAACATATCATTAAGGTTGGAGGTATCCAATCAGTAGGTATCGGTTCTGATTTCGATGGAGGAGGAGGAATTGAAGGATGTAATGCTGCGAATGAGTTGAAAAACATAACAATAGAGTTGCTTCGCAGAGGATATAGTGAAGAGGATATTGCACTTATATGGGGAGGAAACCTACAACGTGTAATAAATAAAGTTCAACAACAAAAACAAAATGGATAATGGCTCTTAATTATATTTGGATTGGATTTTTTTTGATTGCCTTAGTTTTTGCTTGTATAACTGCTGTGTTTACGGGTAATACACAAGTCTTTTCAGATATTATTGATGCTACATTTTCATCTGCAAAAAGTGGTTTTGAAATATCTATCGGTTTAACGGGAGTATTAGCACTCTGGTTAGGTATTATGCGAATTGGTGAACAGGGTGGGGTTATAAATGCTTTTGCACGTGTAGCTGCTCCTTTATTTGGTAGACTATTTCCAGACATCCCTAAGAATCATCCGGTAATTGGAAGAATGTTTATGAATTTCTCTGCCAATCTTTTAGGATTAGATAATGCGGCTACTCCTATAGGATTAAATGTAATGAAAGAGTTGCAAGACTTGAACCCCAATAAAGATACAGCCAGTAACCCTATGATTATGTTCATTGCTATAAATGCTTCAGGACTAACCGCTATTCCTGTTACTATAATGATGTACCGTGCTCAATTGGGAGCTGTTGCCCCTGCTGATGTTTTTATTCCTATTTTACTGGCAACATTAACATCAACACTTACAGCCATTTGTTTGGTTTCGATAAAGCAACAAATAAATCTGTATCATCGTGCTATTCTGATTCCTTTTCTCGTTATCATAACTCTGGTCGCAGGTCTTGTTTTCTTATTTTTGACAAAGGAAAGAGATACCATTGCGAGTCATGCCACTACAGTAGCCAATATATTACTGTTTCTGGTTATTTGCGGTTTCATTATTGCAGGTTTGCGTAAGAAAATAAATGTCTATGATGCCTTTGTCGAAGGTGCTAAAGATGGGTTTTATACAGCGATAAAGATTATACCTTACCTTATAGCTATTCTTGTGGCTATAGGTGTTTTTAGAGCTTCCGGTGCTATGGATTATATCATCGATGGTATAAAAGCAGGGGTAACTTTTCTTCATTTTGATACAGCTTGGGTAGATGCTTTACCCACAATGTTGATGAAACCCTTAAGTGGTAGTGGAGCTAGAGGAATGATGGTTGATACCATGCAAACTTTAGGTGCTGACTCTTTTGCCGGTCGTTTAAGTTGTATAGTTCAAGGAACTACGGATACTACTTTTTATGTTATAGCACTCTATTTTGGTTCTGTTGCAATAAAAAACATACGTTATGTACTGTCTTATTCATTGATAGCCGATCTCATGGGTTTAATAGCCTCTGTTTTATTTGCGTACCTTTTCTTTGGATAAAGTATCTGTTAGTTAAGAGATCATACATTCTTTTTTCTTGAATGGTAGAGATTAATTATGTTATTTTGAGGAGAATAAGGGCCGATATGTCTTTATTCATTCTTTGAGAGAATACCTTTTTTAACACTTTCATTGAGTAGTTCATTGGCAAAGCTCCATAAACTCTCTGATCCCTCTTTGATCGCAATCTTCTTTTTGTAAACTTCCTCATAATCAACATTATATTCTTTCCATGTCCCTCCATTGTTAGAGGCGTTTTGTAATAATGGTTCAAGTCTATCCATAGCTCTGGCAAATTTTGCTTCAGGAGTCTTTCTTTCTTCAAACTCTAACCAAAGAGCAATGTATTCCTCTTTTTGTTTAGTAGGTAACAGCCCAAAGATTCTTTCAGCTGCTTTTTCTTCATTAGCTGTATTACAGTGATTCTTTTGTGTGTCATAAATAAAGGTATCGCCTGCATCAATTTCGACAATATCATGAATGAGTACCATTTTAACCACCTTCAGTATATCTACTTTTTCATTAGCGTGTTCAGAAAGAATAAGAGCCATGATAGCTAGGTGCCAACTATGTTCTGCATCATTTTCCCGTCGATTACTATTGATTAATTTTGTCCTTCTTTGGATATATTTGATTTTATCAATCTCCTTAATGAAATCTATCTGTTTAAGTATGTCTTCTGTTAACTTCATGATTAATGTATTAAAAGACTATTCAACTCTACTACTGAACGTTAAAGATAAAACTATAAGTTGATTTTATATTCAATTGATTTAGACTATATAAAAAGAAAAACAATAATTGTTATTGTAATAATTCTTATGTTTGTTTTCTAAAACAATACAACAAGTGTATTTAATTCAAAATGACATTGCAAATATTTCTGTAGCACAATATATTACACAATATAGGAATGCATCTAAGTTTATTGAGTTTTGTAGACAATGTCCAAAGTACAATAATTCTTGGGCTTGTCCTCCATTTACTTTCAACATAGATAAATATCTCTCTTCTTATAACATAGCATATCTTTTAGCGACTAAAATAACACTACCTAATTCTTCTCATTCTTCAATGTCTCATTCGGCTGAGTTTATAAGACAAACAGAAGAAATCATTAGAATTGTCCGATTAGAGTTGGATCAACAATTATTAAGTGCTGAACAACAAATTAAGAATAGTAAAGCTTTCTTTGCGGGTTCTTGTCATTTTTGCCTTAATAAAGAGTGTACTCGTATCTTGGAAGAACCTTGTCGCTATCCGGAGAAGATAAGACCTTCGCTTGAATCGTTAGGGTTTGATATAGGTAAAACAACCAAAGAACTTATGGGTATCGAGTTACAATGGAGCAAAATAGATCATCAACCGAAATACATCACATTAGTGAGTGGCTTGTTTTGCCAATCACCAATTGAAAATATACTAACCTATTTTCCTGCTTAGAACTTTTACGGCGTCAATAGATATCATCTGCTTAAAATTTCACTTTTTAGAAGTTCATTCTTTGAATAAATTATCTCGATATTTATTTGCTTTTCTTTTGTGCTTAAAGTGCCTGTACGTCATTAAAACAATGAAAAAAACGAGAATAGTTGCACAGGTTAAAAGTACAGCACTGTGTGCACTCATAAAAGCTATTTTTGATTCCTTTTGGATGATTGATCCAATTTCTCCCCCCACATTTTCTGCTACCACTAAGGCATCATTAATAGAATAATAAACATTCTGAGGAACGTTACTTATTACTGATTCATCTAAAATCAATTTTCTAGAGAAAACGTCAGAGAGTAAAACACCAAAAAAAGTAACACCTAATCCAACGCCCATTTCATAGGATATAGATTCTAAAGAACCTGCAGCACCAGCATTCTCGTCATCTGCAGCCGACATAATGGAGAAAGAGGCAGCTAACATAATGATTCCCAAGCCAAATCCTCCAACTAAAAGTAATATGAGTAGGGTAATGGTGAGTTTGGCAAACCCCACATGACTCATTGTAAAAAAAGATAGAGCGGAAAGAAATAATCCAATGATAATAATTGGAACAATACCTATTTCTTTTAAGTATTTTCCCATAGCTCCTGACAAAGCAAAAGCAAAAAAGAAAGGTGCAATGTAGAAGGCGGTTTGAGTAGGAGATAAGTGATGTACAAGCTGTAGTTCTTGTGATAATAATAATTCAAACCCTGAGCAGATGGTCATCGGTATGAAAGTAAATAACATACCATATTTTACACTAGGGCTTTTAAATAATTCCCAGTCGATCATACTGTTTTTACTATTCTTTTGAATCTTATAAAAAAGAAAAAGTAAAAAGAGACCAATAATCATTCCTGAGATTCCAAAACCTAGATTCTCATCATTCTTAGGTATCGTTTTGATTCCATATACTATTAATATGATGGATGCAATCAATTGGAGAGCATATCTTAACACCCATTCTTTAGTAGCATCTGTAATACTTTTGGGTAAAGTTAAGACAAAAGGAATAACTAAAAGTAGTACAGGGATATTAATTAAAAAGATGGCACGCCACGAAAAATAATCAATCAATACTCCTCCCAATAAAGGACCAATAGCTGCACCTCCATTGGCGAAAACTACCCATATGCCTAGAGCAATACCTCTCTGCTTTTCGCTTTGAAACGTTTGACGTATCACGGCTAATGTGGTTGGCATAATCATTGATCCTCCAACCGCTAATAAAATTCGAGAAAGAATTAAATGAAAAGGTCGTTGTGAAAAACCTGCTGCTAATGAGGCTAAAGTGAATATTATTACACCATAGAGTAGAAGTTTTTGGTGCCCTATCTTATCCCCAAGAACACCCATAGGAATCAATAATCCAGCCATAAATAATGAATAGATATCTAACATCCAAAGGACTTGATTTCCTGATGCTTTCAAATCTAGTGTTAGAGGAGGAATAGCCATATGTAATACAGTGGCATCAATTACAACAGGAACAAAACAAGTGATGAGTACCCCCAGAATAAACCAAGGATTTTTATTAAACGATTTAATTTTTGTCATTTTTAATCTCAGTATTGTCAATAAACTAGCCATAGTTTTATTTTTAAAACTTAGCTGGTACAAATTTACCTGTAATAAAGAGTGATAAATTTGACAAATGTCAAAAAAAGGTGTGCATTAGCTATTGCTGGCGTATTGTCTTCTAATTCTGCTTAGCGTTTCTTGTGATACGGCTAAATATGAAGCGATGTAACCCAAAGCAACTCTTTGAAAGATTTCGGGGGATTGTTTCATTAAATACTCATAGCGTTCCAATGCAGTTTGAGTCTGTAATGAGGCAACTCTATGTTCAAACTCTAAACAATACTCTTCGGAAAGTTTTCTCCCAATGGTATTTATTTGTTCATTTTCTTTATAGAGTTTATTTAATGTATCTCCTGCAATATAATAAACAGAAGAGTTTTCTAAGACTTGAATGTTTTCAAAAGAAGGAATATGAAAAAAGAATGAAGAACTAAAAGCCACCATATTTTCGGAGCAGAACCAAGTTGTTATCTCTTTCTTGTTATTTTCATAGTAGAAACGAAGGATGCCTTTCTCTAAAATATAAACCCCTCCATTAATTTGTCCCTTTTTGAGTAAATGATCTCCTTTGTATTTATTACAATATTGGATATAGGGAGTCAGTAACTCTTCCGTATCTTTAGAAATAGGGCCATACTTTCGAATATTCTCTATGAAAAAATTTTTCATCTGTAATTCATTTCATCAAAAACGTATCTTTATACAAGTCGTTTCGTTTGTTAATTAATAGCAATTGAAGGCTAATATCTAGTTCAAATTCGCTTCTAAATAAAGTTTACAATTAAACTTCAGTAAGTATCTGAAGAATTCTTTCTGCTGTTCTACCATCCCAACGCTCGGGAAGTGAGCCTTCTTTCCATTCATCTTTAAGAGCCAATTGTAGTTTTTCTTTTAATAAATTAGGGTCTTCACCTACCAATTCATTTGTTCCGGTTTTCCATGTTTCAGGATGTTCAGCATAATTGTTGATAGTTAAACAAGGAGTACCTAAGAAAGTTGCTTCTTCGGCTATATTTCCTGAATCTGTAACAATTACTTTTGCTTTATCAATTAGATAAATAAAGTTTAGATAACGTTGTGGAGGTAATAAATGTAGTGTTTTGCTAGAAAGGGATAGGTTTTCTATTGCTTTCTGAATATATCCATGCATAGGAGCGACAATAGGAGTGTCTCCAGCGACAGATAGAATAGTTTCTATTACTTTTCGAAATGATTTTCTGTCGGATATAAAGTCTCTACGATTCAACGTAAGAAGGATAAACTCTTTCTCCTCTAAGTTTAATAATTTAAACCAAACCGGTTGTTTTATTCTGTTTCTGTTGTGCCTAATGTTGTCAATCAATATATTTCCCACATGGTAAACCGTTTCTCTTTCAGTACCCGTTGAGTCTAAGTTACGATTAGCTGTTGTACCTGCAGTAAATAGGTAGTCAGATAAACCATCTGTTATTAATCTATTAATTTCTTTAGGCATATCCAAATTAAAAGAACGCGTTCCTGCAACTAAATGAGCCACTTTACAGCCTTGTTTCTTTGCTACTATGGAACAACTCATCGTAGCACTTAAGTCGTCTACAACAAGCACTATATTAGCCGGGTATTCTTTTAATTCATCATTAAACTGAATCATAATTTGAGCAATAAGCTCTATGGGATCATTAGCTTCAACGCCAAGATTATTATCGGGTGATTTGATTTCCAGATCAGAGAAAAGAGTAGTATCAATACTTAAATCATCTTGTTTGCCTGTGTAAATAAGTCGATAGTCTATATTTTTACCCTCTTCCTTTTTTTTATCAATGGCACGAATCAAAGGAGCTATTTTCATGAAATTAGGACGAGCTCCAGCTACAATAGTAATCCTCATTCTTAAATTATTCTTTAGTTCAATAACAAATGTACACTTTCTATGGGAAAGGTATGAGTAAAGCTGCAGTTTTCTTTATTATAAAAGATATCTCTATGAAAATTCTGTTGATTAAAGTAATGATAGAAGTAAAAATGAGTGAGAGCAAAAGAGTATCAATAAATCATTCTTCAGTTGATTCTTCTATTTCTTCTAATTTTCCGGTAAATCGGATGCTACTTCTCTTATTCATCATTACATTGATATCCGCACTTAAATTTTTATATACCGTAATAAAAAAGGTATATGAATCTTCCGGAGTAACCGTTTCTACTTTAATTCTAATCTCTTTCTTCTTCTCTTTTTCTATTTTGTAGTCCTTTATACTAGATTTAAATATCAACCCATTGCCACCTCCATATGGGATGCTGTAAGCTCTTCCAAAAAAAGGAAGATAAGAATCAAGGCTATCATTTTTTATAGTCAAAGAATAGTTGGATGTCAAGTTTATGAGGCGTCCCGATTGAGGATGAGCATAATTAACTTCAATTTTATATTGCTTACTATCTACAATTTCCTTAAAAGAACGTTCAGCCTTAGATTGAGCATTTAGTGAGTAGGGAAGAAGTCCCAAAAATAGAATGATAGCATAAAAATAAATCTTTTGATGTTTCATAAGTTTCTTTTTTAGCATTATATATTCTTAATATACCCATAATTCATCAATCTATACTTCTAAGTAATCAATTAATAGGTTCTTTTTAGATTCTTTAAAATAAGAGTTGAATTTTAATCATTCAAGATCTATCAATAAAAGAATCCCTAACCTGATAGATATTCAGATTAGGGATTCTTCTTGTATAAGTTAAGAAACAAATAAACTTAGTTTATGTTAACTCATTTCAATTAGTTAAACATTCTCTTAAAACGACGGAACATTTTACTCTTTACAGAATCAGTAGGTTTAAAGTTTTCATATTTTGTAAGTCTTTCCACCTCTTTCTTCTCTTCATTTGTTAATGTTTCCGGCACATATACAGTAATCTTTACTAATAAATCTCCTGTTCCATATCCATTGATATCGGGTAATCCTTTATTTCTTAAACGTAAAATTTTACCGGGTTGTGTTCCTGCGTCAATTTTTACTTTTACTTTTCCATCTATAGTTGGAATTTCTGTTGCTCCACCTAAAGCTGCTGTAGGGAAATCTAACACTAAATTGTAAACTACGTCATTACCATCACGCATTAATTCATCGTGAGGTTTTTCTTCAACAACTATAAGTAAATCACCGGGTACTCCATTATGTTTTCCTGCATTACCCTTACCACTCATAGAGAGTTGCATCCCTTCAGCTACTCCTTTAGGTATTTTCACCGAAACCACCTCTTCACCATAAGTAACACCCTCTCCGGCACAAGTTTTACACTTATTCTTTATGATTTCCCCTTCTCCATGACAAGTAGGACAAGTGGTTTGAGTCTGCATATTCCCCAATATGGTTTGTTGAGTGCGAATAACAGTACCCGACCCGTTACAAGTAGTACAGGTTTCAATATCTCTATTGTTTTCAGCTCCTGATCCATGGCAGGTTTCACAAGGAATGTATTTTTTTAATTTGAATTTCTTCTCAACCCCTGTAGCTATTTCTTTTAAGTCTAATTTGACTTTAACACGTAAATCAGAACCACGGTATTTTCTTTTTTGAGATCCGGCTGAACCTCCAAATCCACTACCAAAACCTCCAAAACCACCAAAACCTCCAAAACCACCGGAGCGGCCACCAAAAATATCACCAAACATAGAGAAGATATCATCCATAGACATTCCTTGTCCACTAAATCCACCCGAACCACTCATACCCGCGTGACCGTATTGATCGTAGCGAGCTCTTTTGTCAGCATCGCTCAATACTTCATAAGCTTCAGCAGCTTCCTTGAATTTATCTTCCGCCTCTTTATCTCCAGGGTTTTTATCCGGATGATATTGAATTGCCTTTTTACGATAAGCTTTCTTTATTTCATCGTTAGAGGCACTTTTATCAACCCCCAAAACCTCATAAAAATCTCTTTTATCTGCCATCTCTTAACTTATTCTTCTTAAAATTATTCTCCAACAACGACTTTCGCGTGTCTAATCACTTTGTCGTTAATGGTGTAGCCTGTCTGAACACAGTCAATTATTTTTCCTTTGTCTTCATCATTAGGAGCAGGAATAACAGCAATAGCATCGTGTAAATCAGTATTTAACTCTTTACCTTTAGCTTCAATGATTTGAACTCCATTTTCTCCCAATATTTTAATGAACTTCTGATAGATTAAATCAATGCCTTCTTTTACTGCTTCAACATCAGTAGCTGTTTTCATTGTATCTATAGCACGTTCCATGTCATCAATTACCGGAAGAATACTTTCTATACTTTTTGCTCCTCCGTTTAAAATGAGTTCTGCTTTTTCTTTAATTGTTCTCTTTCTGTAATTATCAAATTCAGCAGCTAAACGAAGATATTTATCCTTTTGATCAGTCAAAGCTTCTTCTGCAGCTATCAGTTCACTCTTCATTTTTTCCTCTTTCGACTGTTTTTTCTTTTTTTCTTTTTTAGAAGATGCTTCTTTTTCGTTCGACTCGTCCCCGTTTTTTTGGTGCTCAATGTCTTCTACTTGATCTTCTGCTTGAATGTTTTCTATATTTTCTTCTTGATTGTATTCTTTATTTTCACTCATAATGATTGAACTATTATTTTATGTATTTTATAATAATATTACAACTACATTCAGCATAGCAAAAACTTTGCCAATGTTCTGTTTTTACTAATAAATTAAAATTCAAAAGGAAAGATATGCCAGAATGACATATATGCGTTGAAAAGGTTATTTTAAGTATTCCAATTGAGTTGAACTATCTTCTCCGAAAACATCAGAAGCAATAGTGTTTAAGTTATTCCCTGTAACAATTACTTTTTTAAGTCTTTTACAATCTAAGAAAGCTCCATACTCCAATGCAGTCATTGTTTTGGGTAAAATAACATTACCACTTAATCGTTCACAGTTACTAAAGGCTCTTTGTTCAATGACTTCCAGTTGAGAGGGGAGCTCTATACTACTTAAATATATTTTTTTGGAGAAAGTAAATTCGGGAATTCTTCTAGCTGAAGTCTTTTTTATATCTAAAGATACTAAGCTAGACATGTAATTTCTTATAACTTTAAAATCTGTTTCATCCAGTTTTCCTTCTATACTTAAAAAGTTTACATCATTAGGTTGAACTCCTATATTAAGTAACTCATCAGACAAATTACTTTCTGTAGCTATTTTTACATCTACTTTTAGTGGAGTTCCTTCCAGAATGGAAAAAGATTTCCACTTTTCATTCATTCGGTAGTTATCTCCACTACCCAGTGGCACAAATATAGTTGTATTGGTGTTTAATAAGGCATCTGTTAATAAATTAGGTGCCTTTTTCTTACCTATTTCTAATACCTGTAGATTTTTACAGTTTTTGAAGGCAGCATCTTCTATATTCCATATTTTCTCTGATAGTTTTACCTTTTTTAAGCTGGGTTTTCCTATTTCTTGGCCATCAATTGTTTTACAAAAAGCATATGCAGGTATGCAGTTTTTGGGGTAAACATAGAGTTTATTTGGATAAGTTCCTTCCTTTCCTGTGTACATCCTTATATCGGCATTTGAAATATCTAAAGACTCCAAGCTTTTGAATCCATCTCTTAAATGTTTAAAATCTATAGCATTTATTTTTCCGGTAATAGTTAAATGGGTTATTTCATTTGATTCTGCTTCTGTCAGATTACTTATTAAATCTCCTGCCTTAATGACATTAAGAGTTTTATACACTTGTCCGTTTATGTCATTAATGGAGCAGACCAATATAAGAGCGATAGCTATGAGTATTGAATTAATTTTCATTTTTTTGGGTTTTTGTAATTCACAAACATAATGAATAAACACGATCTAAATATGCATTTTAATCCTTTTAAGGTTTAATTTATATCAAATTAATGTGTGTTAATAAGGTCAATATTTAGGATTATAAAGAAAATCAACAGATAAGAGTTTTTGTCGGTCTAGGACTGAAGGGTGTTCAGTCCTAGACCGACACCTCTTAGGTCTTAGACCCTGTTCTGTGTATTCTAACCGTTCTTTTTATTCACCCGTTTCAATCATTAAAAGAGGAAATATAAATCAACAAAGACAGACTTCATTTTGTATATATATAAATTGTTTTACCTTTGAAATGAATCAATAATTATATGTCTGTGGATCTGGAAAAACAAAAAAATGATGATTGGGATTTAGCACCCAATTGGTTATTAAAAACGATTAAAACTATTTGGGGCTTTTTCTTTCTGTTCTTATTATTCTCCTTCTTCAGTTTTGTTTTTTTTTATTTGTTGAAGTGGCTTGTATTTAATGGAAAACTACTTCCTTTAACAACAGAGAGTGAACTAACAGACTTGTTTCATTTGCAGCTTACCTCTTTGTTTTCCATCATACCCTCAGTTATAATTCTTAAGATTAGTCTATTTCGTAATTCACTTAAGATAGATTTATCTCTTAAAAACGCACCTTTTTTAATGCTTGGTGGATTTTTATTTGTTCTCGTAATTTATTTAATAGGTTACCTAATCTCATTATCTTTTGGGTGGATTCAAATAGTAAACATCCAATGGGATTTTATAGCGTTAGGTTCTTCTTTTTTGATTTTTCTGATTGTTGCATTTTCCGAAGAAATAATTTTTCGAGGAGTTGTTCAACCCCTTTTACTGGACATTCCTCTTCCTAAATCTATTGCATTACTAATTACTTCGGCGCTCTTTATGTTAGCACATTGGAATAACCCTGGTCTAGATTGGATTCCATTATTTAATCTTTTTTTGGCTGGTATGTTTTTTGGGGTTTATATGTTGTACAATCAAAATCTTTGGTTTCCTATCATTGCCCATCTATTCTGGAATTGGATACAAGGTCCGATTTTAGGTTATAAAGTCAGTGGATTAACTATTATCTCACCCCTTATTCAGATAAAAGAGGTGGGACCTCCTTGGATTACGGGTGGTAGTTTTGGTTTCGAAGGTTCTCTTCTTTGCTCAATATTGTTGCTAATAGCTATATCTTTAACTTATTATTATTGTAGAAAAAGAGAGTTTATTGAGGAACATCAATCATAGTTAACTGAATACGCTTTCTTTCTTTATCCACAGATAAAATCTTAACTTGTACGTGTTGATGAATAGATACAACTTCTGTAGGGTCACTGATGAACCGATTGGTTAATTGTGAAATATGTACCAATCCATTTTCTTTGATACCTATATCAACAAAAGCACCAAAATTAGTGATGTTATTGATGATTCCCGGCAATATCTTTCCTTCACTTAGTTGATCTATTGAACGTATTGATTTATCAAATTCAAAAACTTTAATGATCTCTCTAGGATCTCTACCTGGTTTGTCAAGCTCTTCTATAATATCGGTAAGCGTAGGAAGTCCGATGTTTTCTGTTTGATAATTTTTAATATTTATTTGTTCTCTAAGTGGTTTGTTTGCAATTAAATCAGGAATAGAGCAACTTAAATCATTCGCCATAGCTTCTACAATAGTATAACTTTCGGGGTGTACTGCTGTGTTATCTAACGGATTTATTGCACCTGGTATACGAAGAAAACCGGCACATTGCTCAAATGTTTTTGCTCCCATCCGAGGGACTTTTAGCAGTTGTTTCCTAGACTGAAATGCTCCATTTTCAGCTCTGAAATCCACAATGTTTTGTGCTAACTGTGGGCCTAATCCCGAAATATATAATAGCAAATGTTTGCTTGCTGTATTTAGATTTACACCAACAGCATTCACACAGCTTTCCACTGTACTGTCCAATGCATTTTTTAGTTTGGTTTGATCTACATCATGCTGATACTGACCTACACCAATTGATTTAGGATCAATTTTAACCAATTCAGCCAAAGGGTCCATCAGTCTTCTGGCAATGGAAACAGCCCCACGAACTGTAACATCATAATCCGGAAACTCCTCACGCGCAATGGATGAAGCAGAATAAATGGAAGCTCCTTGCTCACTCACTGTGAATACTTGAACCTTTCTATCGAACGATTGACGTGTTACAAATGACTCTGTTTCTCTACTTGCGGTTCCATTTCCTATCGCAATAGCTTCAATTTTGTAAGCTTCAACTAGTTTTCGTAGGGTAGAGGCGGCTTGTTTTTGCTTGGATTGAGGAGGATGAGGGTAGATGGTCTCATTATGTAATAGGTTACCTTGATTATCTAAACAAACCACCTTACATCCTGTTCGATATCCCGGGTCTATACCTAGCGTTCGTTTTTGTCCCAGAGGAGGAGCCAGTAGTAATTGTTTTAAGTTCTCAGCAAATACACGTATAGCTTCATCATCGGCTCTGTCTTTAGCCTTATTTATCACTTCAGTTTCAATAGAGGGCTTTATTAACCGATTATAGCTATCAATAACAGCTTTCTCAACCTCGTGAGATGCTTTGTTGTTAGTTAATATAAATTGACGCAATAGACCTTCAGTAATACCCTCATCATCAGAGGCAATGGACATTCTTAATATCTCTTCGTTTTGAGCTCTAAGGATAGCTAATAACTGGTGCGATGAACATCTCTTTAATGGTTGATTGAAATCAAAGTAATTTTTATATTTAGCTCCTTCATCTTCTTTTCCTTTCACAACCTGTGTCTTAACCAAAGTGTGTCTTTCATATGAATTCCTTACTAATTGTCTGGCACGTTGATCTTCACTTACACGTTCAGCAATAATATCGCGTGCACCAGCTAATATGTCCTCTATCTCTTCTATTTCTTCGGTTTTGAATTTAGATGCTTCTGAGTAAACATCAATGTTCATTTGTTTCCATAAAACATCAGCTAGAGGTTCTAACCCTAACTCCCTGGCTTTTTCAGCACGTGTACGTCTTTTAGGCTTATACGGTAAATAGATATCTTCTAGAATAACTTCATCCCAAGTGTTTTTTATCTTTTCTTCTAATTCAGGAGTTAGTTTCTCTAATTTTTCCAGAGAGTTGAAAATGGTCTCTTTTCGTTTAAATAAAGTCTCTAAGCGCTTATATTGATCTTCAATTAATTTAACCTGTACTTCATCAAGACCTTCGGTAACTTCTTTTCTATATCTACTAATAAAAGGGATTGTAGCACCTTCATTAAGTAAATTAATAGTCTTTTGAATCTTATGTTGGGGGATGTTTATTTGTTCAGCAATTATAGGAGCAAAAACATTCATAGTTGTTTTCTTATTTGAGTTCATTAATCTATGCAAAGTTATAAAAAAAACTATCTATCAAGACTTTAGCCTTTGAAAAAATCAATTAAAGTTAAAAAGAAGAAAATCCTTTCATTTTAATATGAATTAATTTGACTAAACATTAATTTAGTCTTAATTTTATATTTATATTGTGAAAATGATAGTAAATAGTAAAAAAAGGTAAAAAGTAGTAAAAATGGTACAACGTAAAAATTATTTCTCTTTGGTAATGGTGTTTGTCGGTTTGTTAATGATCAGCTGCTCTAACAAAAATGATCAACAAAGTGCAGAATTCTTAGCTAGCGTAAAAAACATTGAAAAAGTTTTAGGAGATAGTATTTCTTCTGATAGTAAGGTCGTTAAAATCATAGCCTATAACACTTATAAGGCACAGATTCAAGATGATATGGCAAAAATAAAAGAATTGGCAAAAATTACACAAAATACAGCGAAACGCCAATACATCTTTGCAAAAGATGGTTCTTTTTATCGTGTATATTACCCAATTACTGATGCAATTATCCAATATGAACAACGAAACATTCCAACAAATGAAAAAGGAGCTTTAGTTTCAGCTTCTCCAATACCTATGTCAGATGTTACACTGTTAGAACTTGCGGGTAAATATGGAAAAATAACTCCTGAGGAAAAAGAAGAAGGGAAAGAACGCCCTATTCAATTCTTAAGAACATCTATTCAATCTGAAAAAAAATTAGGAAACTCTATTCATACTGAAGATAAGATATGTGTCTTTAATTTAGGAGAAAGAAAATTAGGAGAAAAGATATCTTGGGAATAGTTGGATTTTAATATAATAAAAAATATAAATAATAGGTGTAGGAAATAAAAAAAGAGGGAATTATCCCTCTTTTTTTATTTCAATATACTTCTTTACTTTTAATTGGTTTCAAGATATACTACATGAGTTTGTAGATACTCTTCAAGGCCATGTTTTCCATCAGCTCCACCAATACCTGATTTCCTGTATCCTGCATGAAACCCTTGCATTGCTTCAAAGTTCTCACGATTTACATATGTTTCACCAAACTTCAAGCCTCTAATTAGCTTAAATGAAGTATTTAGGTCTTTGGTGTAGATTGAGGAGGTTAACCCATATTCGGAATCATTAGCCATTTCAATTACTTCGTCAACGGTTGTGAACTCTACAATAGGGAGTATTGGTCCAAAAGTTTCCTCTTGAATAATATCCATTTTTTGAGTAACATTCGTTAATACGGTAGGTTCGAAGAAATAACCCTGATCACCAATTCTATTGCCACCACATTCTATTTTAGCTCCTTGCTCTACAGCTCTTTTTACTTTCTCTTGCATACTCTTCAATGAGTTAGCTTCAACTAGAGGTCCCATGTCCAAGTCTTTAGTCTCATTGGGATTTCCTACTTTCACTGCTTTCATTGCAGTTGTCACTTTTTCCACAAAAGCTTCTTTTATGTTTTTGTGCACGTAAACGCGTTCTGCACAATTACAAACTTGACCGGTGTTAATAACTCTGGATGCAACAATGGATTGTACAGCTAAATCTAAATCGGCATCATCCATAACAATAGCAGGAGCTTTTCCTCCAAGTTCTAGGGAAACTTTTATTACATTTTCTGATGCTGCTCTCATCGTTTGCACTCCAGCACCAACACTACCAGTAAGACTTACCATTCCCACTTTAGGATTAGAAGATAATTCTTGTCCTATAACAGAACCTCTTCCCATTACTAAGTTGAATACACCTTTGGGTAATCCTGACTCTTTAACTATTTGAGCAAAAACATAGGCGTTTTCAGGTGTTTGCTGGCTAGGTTTAACCACAATGGTATTACCTGTAATTAAAGCAGGAGCAGCTTTTCTAGCAATTAAGAAAAAAGGAAAGTTCCAAGGTAAAATACCAGTAGTTACACCTATTGGTTTTTTAAAAAGAAAGATATTTTCTTTTGGACGATCACTTTGTATAATTTCTCCTTCATAGCGACGAGCCCAACCGGCCATATACTCTAAATAGTCTGCAGTGAAGTTGACTTCAGTATTGGCTAAGCCGTATGTTTTACCACCTTCTTTAATAATTATATTAGTCAGCTCTTCTTCACGCGCACGAATGCCTTGAGCAATCTTTATTAAATAACTACCTCTTTCTACAGCAGGAAGCGACTCCCACTCTTTTTGAGCTTTCTCTGCCGCGTCAATCGCTCTTTGAGTATCTTCTATGGTTCCTTCGGGTTGACGAGATACAACTTCCTCATTCGATGGATTAATTACATCAATCCATTTTCCTGATTGATTTTCTATGAACTCTCCATCAATGAACATTTCCAAATTTTTCATGGGCTTTATTTTTAGATTAATAAATATTGATAGCTAAATATAATATTATATTACATAAACAAACGAAATGAAACATAAATTTAAGAATTAATATCAAATGATAGCTAGATTTAGTTTTCCATGATAGATATGTTATGTGTAAACTTATGATTGTCTAAAGATATTTATGGAATAAAAAAGGTCATACATGAAATTTATGTACGACCTTTCTAAAATATAAGAACACTTCGTCTTATTGTTACTTTTCAATGAGTGTAATTCCATCTACACAGAAATATTGTGGAGTATTTAATCCAAAATCACCTTTATCTGTTCCATCCATAGTGAATTCTATGTATGTTGCATTATGAAATGCACTTAAATCAATTTGTTTCCATTCATTGATAACTTCTGTTTTTTTATCTCTATAATCCGCTAAATAGAAATCTTGTGATCCAATCTTTTGGTTTGTAGAGTCATATCCGGTCATAATTAGTTTGAAATAATCTCCTTCTTTGAATTTTCTTGCGCCTCCAAAGCCATCATTTCCATCTTTAATTGCTAAATAAGCATAAGTAGCATTCGTTACCCATATTTCTTTAAATGAATAATTCTCCGGATTTTGAAGCGTTATTGTAGTTTTTTGTCCTGTAGCTGCAGTTAAATAGGTTTCTCCAAATTTACCTTTCCCAGTTATGGCACTTATATTTGTAAATCCGGGAGTCGATACATCTGTTTTATTGGTGTAAGTAAATCCTCCGGCAAATCCGTTTTCCGGGGTGTAAGAGTGAGTTAAAATTAGTGAATCTTTAGCATCGCTAAAGGTTGTGTGATAAAGATTATAAGAAGGAAAACTATGATCCTCATCACGCTTACCTTTATCTGTTTTAAACTCACTATTTGCTTCTTTTAATATGTCATTAAACGTAATAGTTATAATTTTCTTATCATTGAGTATCGTTTTTTCGTCATCATCACTACAAGAAGTGAAGATAGATAATCCTAAAAATAACGTGAATAGTAATAATAAGTTTTTCTGTTTCATAATGAATAAAATTAAATGTTATAATTATTTATAATGTAAATTCTCAATTGTTTCTATTTCGGTAGATACTTCGCCCATAGCCCCCGCATCTTGATTAACTCCGGTGTAAATCCGTATAAAATCAATTGCATCTAAGTGTATGGGTTTTCTATTTTCATCAACAGCCCAATCAATATCAAAATTACTGAGTTCTGATTTGTTAGGGTGATTATCTGCATATCCCCATGGAAAGGCAAAGTTTACCAATCTACCGTCTCTCTCTTCAACATTGTTAGGAAGAAGTGTTCCTTTAAAAGTCAATTCTTTCCCATTAATCCATAGGGGGTAGTAGGAATGATTGTGAAAAGCATTCGGTTTGATGTAACCCGAGTTTTCCTGATTATCTTCCCAAAAAATACTTTCTAAACTGTTTTTAGGCTTATGATAGGTGATTTTATAATTATGTAGGGTTTCTTTTGAATTCTCTTCACTCCCCGCCAGTTCATACCATGGGTCATCAGGTAGTCCGTTTTCATTTACATCTTTAGACACCATTACAATACCCGGTTCAGCACTACCAGCTTTTAAAGCTCCTTCATATTGTATGGGAGCATAAAATGCGTTGCCATAAATCTTGAAGTCGTGCTTGTCTTTTATATTGGGTATACTTTCTTCAAACCCAAAAGTTATATAGCCACCATATCCACCCAATGAAAAGATAGAGCGTTTTTTAAGTTTCTCGTTAGCAAAAGCCAACACTTCATCGTAGTTATAACCCTCTTTATATGCAGAGGTTGTTGTGTTTATGAATTGTCCCGGGGCAGGGTGGTACTCTAAAACTTTGGAAGCAAAAGCTTTACTACTAGGTTCGGGTAAAGTGATTTCGCCATCTGCTTGAGCAGAGATAGTTGAAAAAATAATAGTGTTAGGATTAAGTCCAATATTAGTGAGTTTATAAAGTAAATCACCCTGCTGATTGTAACAGTGAAGGTCTCCATCAATTTGATAATTCCCTGCATCAGTGATATAGATATTATCACTATAAGGATTAATAGCAATAGCAAATGGAGTTTCTATCTCTTTGCCGTCAATAAAATTAGGAACAAGGGTTTGATCGGTTATTAAGTCAATTAATGGAAATGAACTCTCTTTAGTCTGGTAGTTATAGGTATAAGCATAGGCAAAATTATTGTGTATGGTAAAGTTTAAAATAGGATGTTCATAGGTGTGTATAACCGTATGTGTTTGAGCATCAATTTTATGTAATTTATAAACGCCTTCCTCAATATGTTGCCCACGGGTTACTACATATACATTACCTCTTGTATCTGCCTCTATCTTACTGGGGTTAGGTCCCACTTGTATTTTTTTTACTTCGGTAAATGTGCTTAAATCGACCACAGAAACAGTTTCATCCACTCCTTGACCCTCAGCATCCAATCCTCCGGAGTTGGAAACAAAGAGTTGGTTGTTTTGAATACAAAGACCATCCGGGTTTCTTCCTACCTTTGTTATTTTATCTATAGCAAGTGATGTTGTATCTATACGTGCCACTGTGCCATCAAAGGAGCAAACATACGCTTTATCCTTATGAAATGTAATGTAACGAGGTTCACGAGAACTACCATTATCTTGTAAAAAAGGAATTTGTTTGATGGATTTTCCTGATAAATAATCGATTACCTCCACACAACTGGAAACATTAACTACCAGATACATCTTACTACCATATATAGCAGCATCGGTTGCCGTATCACCTAATCCTCTCTGATTTATTCGTTTGAA
>CAZGUI010000011.1:0-52170 GCA_964528875.1 uncultured Bacteroides sp.
TTTACATCTGCCCTAACCCTATATATAGGGTATCAATATGTGTTTATGCTTTGCCAATTCAGAGATAAAGAACAACAGGAAAACGCTTTGACTCTTCTTACTAATGATAAAAATCAGCATTAATCAATATAGATATATTGATTAATACTTTTTCAATTCAGCATAGAGTTTTTGTACAGGTAATCCCATTACATTATAAAAACTACCGGAGATATTTTCCACACCAATGTAACCAATCCACTCTTGTACTCCATACGATCCTGCTTTATCGAAAGGTTTATATGTCTCAATGTAATAGTTTATTTCTTCCTCAGATAAAGAGGTGAAACGAACTTCGGTTCGAGCAACAAAAGAGGCCAGTTTATCTTTTGTCAAAATACACACACCGGTATAAACCTGATGTGTATTTCCTGATAGCTGACTCAACATACTTTGAGCTTCAGCTACATCTTTAGGCTTACCTAACGCTTGATTGTTATAATAGACTAAAGTATCTGCTGTAATCACCAAATCATTAGGAGCCAGAAACGGTCTCATGGCTTCTGCTTTTTTACGAGCAATGTATAGAGGAATATCCTCCCCTTTTAATGTATTAGGATAAGATTCATCTACACGAGGTAAAGGTTTTACCGAAAAGTTCACACCTAATCCGGTTAACAACTCTCTTCTTCGAGGAGAATTTGAGGCAAGAATGATATTGTATTTATCTAAATGAGTGAGCATCAATTGAGAGTATTTACCAGCCAAAAGCTGTTTGTGAAACCAACCATTTGCCTTGAGCTCTTAATACCTGTTCAATAACATCACGACCACAACCTGCCCCACCAGGCAGATGTGAAACATACTTAGACACAGCTTTCACATCGGGCACCCCATCTTTTGGAGCACAAGGTAGACCACAGGCTTGCATCACCTCCATATCGGGTATATCATCTCCCATAAATAAAATCTCTTCGTCTTGTAAGTCTCTTTTTGCTTTAAAATCCTCGTAGTCTTTGATCTTAATGGATGATCCTAAATAAATATCTTTTACTCCTAGTCCTGCAAATCTTATTCGCACTGCTTCGGTACGTCCACCAGTAATTATAGCTACATCAAACCCAAGCTTTACAGCCAGCTGTATGGCATAACCATCTTTTGTGTTTACGGTGCGCATAGGTTCACCCGAAGGGTGTAAAGGAATAATCTCCCCACTTAATACGCCATCAACATCAAAAGCAAAAGCCTTTATTTTTTTCAAATCGTAATTTATTGTACTCATTACTATTTTCTTCTTATTTTTTACTATTTACTATACTATTGCTGATTTCCTCATAAAGTCGATGAAGAGAAGGAAACGGAACTAACATTTTTAGATGTTCTTCTATCACTTTCTCATCATTTCTTGCTGCAGGACCAGTTTGTGCCTCTTGAGGATTAAGGTAATGCACTTTTTCTGCTGTTTCTTCAATCAAAGGCAATAAAGCCTTGAAGGGCAAATCATATTCTTCAAGTAAGTTTGCAGCAGAGGCATACATATGATTGGTAAAATTACCGGCAAATACTGCCGCTAAATGTAAACTTTTACGTTGTTCTGAAGAGGCTTGATAAACCTCCGTTGTAATTCTTTTAGCTATCTCCAATAAATGCTGCGTATCTTTAGGAGATGAACCTTCAATAAAAAGAGGAATCTTAGAAAAATCAACAGCTCTCTTTTTACTGAACGTTTGGAGAGGATAGAACACTCCATAATGTAGACAATGCCCTTCCCATACAGATGCCGGAACGCTACCTGCAGTATGTACCCACAATCCTTCTCCTCGTTGAATGGTTAATTGAGGAATTAACTGTAGTAAAGCTTCATCGGTAAGAGCTGTTATGTACAAATCAGCACTTGTATTAATTTGTTCTATTGAATTTGTAAAGTCAGCACCCACAGAGTCGGCTAATAGTTGAGCTGAATTGAGTGTTCTACTATAAATCTGCTGAATATTAAATCCTTTTTGATACATGGTCTGAGCCAAGTGAGTGGCCAAATTTCCAGCACCAACAAAAACAACAGAAAGCTGATTAAGCATAGAATAATTCATTTGGATTTAAAATAAAGTAATGCACCGATTAAAAGTAACACAATAGGTAAAATATAGGTTGAGATAGAGCCCAATAAAGAGATGATTAACCCCATATTCAGAAGCACCCATATACCTAATAAGATAACACCTACTGTTTTATCTTTCTTAAGGAGCAAAAAGATAATTGCTGCATATAAAATAAGATTATCAGGGCGCATAACCCACGGAGCACCGATCTTAGCAAACCCCACTAAACGGTCAATTAAATAAAGAAGTCCCATAACAATCAGAGTCATTCCAGATGCTCGATAAGAATCATTCCGAGAAGTTGCCATAATTAACCTTGTTGTCCGTATTTATTTAGATGAATTTTCTCCCATTGTAAGTTTTCCTCATTAAAAGGTTTTCTATCCATTGCTTTATGTCCAATAGCTACAATAGACAAAACACGCAATTCCATAGGAAGATCTATTAATTCACGCACATATTGCTCTGAAGCTACTCCTGTAGTAGTAAATCGTTCTCTGATTTGCACCCAACAACTACCTAATCCCAGGTCTTCTGCTTGAAGTTGTAGCATTAATGTAGCAATAGATGCATCTTCAATCCAGACATCACTTATAGAAGGGTCTGCCAGCACAATAACAGCTAAGGCAGCACCGGCAATTAAGGTTGCTCCGGATTCTTTACAAGTAGATAATGCAGCTAAGCTTTCTTTATTGTCTACTAAAACAAACTGCCAAGGGTTACTACGTTTTGAGGCAGGAGACATTAATGCTGCTTTCATTAATGAAACCACATCGTCCTGATCAACAGCCTCCTCCGTAAATTTACGCATACTGCGTCTATTGGTTATTAAGTCACTAAAACTTTTCATTTTATTCTCTTTTTAATCCATACTGTTATTAAGATTCTAGACACAAAGATAAAAAATAGATCAGGTCTTTTCATCTTTTCATAACCCTTTTTACAAAGCGTCGACTGCTCTTTTTAATTAATACTCTTCATTTTCTAAAATAAAAAGTTAAATTTGTATACAATGGAGATACAGCTGACCACATATTATCACCTAAAAGACATCCCAGATCTACCTGGTGAAAACACCTTTCATTCAAAAGAGTTGTTCGAAATTTACGAATCAACTCCCGGCTATACTCCTATTCTTATTGTAGCACGCAAAGGAGAACAGATAAAAGGAAAGATTTTAGCTTCCACCCGAACACAAAAAAAATTGCTACCTCCCTCCATTATCAGACGATGTGTTATTTACGATCACGGCGAGTTTTTTTGTAAATCGCAAAACGAAAGTGAAACTCTCTTTGGTTTTATGCTGGAACACTTAACTAAGGAGGTTTTACGCAATGCTTTTATCATTGAATTTCGAAATTTATCACACGCTAAGTTTGGGTATCGCTTTTTTAGACAAAACGGCTATTTCCCCATGAACTGGCTACGCGTGAGAAACTTCATATCTAAAACAAAATCAATAGAAAGCAGCTTCAGCTCATCAAGAAGAAGACAATTGCGCAAGGGGATAAAAAATGGAGCCGAAGCAAGAGAGGCAAAAAGCCAAGAAGAAATAAAGACTTTTGCAGAACTCTTAAAAAAACATTACTCTTCCAAAATTAGAAAACATTTTCCGAATCAGATCTTTTTCTATCATCTGCAAACTGCATTGGATCAAAAGAAAAACAGTAAAATTTTCATTGTAACATACAATGAAAAGATCATTGGTGGATCAGTTTGTATCTACTCTAAAGAGAGAGCATATCTTTGGTTTTCAAGCGGACTAAGAAAATCTTACCGACCACAATATCCTGGCATTCTTGCCGTGTGGATTGCCTTAAAGGACGCTAAAAAAAGAGGCTATAAATCACTTGAATTTATGGATGTTGGACTAGCTTTCCGCCCTCATGGATATCGTAATTTTGTTCTTCAATTCGGAGGAAAACAAAGTAGTACACGACGATGGTTTAGGCTTCGATGGAAATGGCTAAATAAAGCCTTTAAAAAGCTATATTTATAACTTTTTGTCATCTAAGATCAAAAGTTTCTTCGTCTAAGACCGGCCCATCTATACTCCAATAAACAAAAGATTAGTCTACCACTTTCAAGACACATTTATTCTAAAATTGGAAATCAAATAAAATCTCGCATTATTTCTTATCTTTTTTTACTCTTTTATAAGACCTTTATTTGAAGAAATATTTCATTATTAGGCAATAAATCACTTTCTTTGCTTTTAATAAATTAAAGACCTAAAACTAATTTAATTAACAAAAAAGGGTTATGAAAATATCAAAAATCGAACACCTAGGCTTTGCAGTGCCTTCAATTGAAGAAGCTTTACCCTATTATGAAAACATATTAGGATTTAAATGCTACAACATTGAGACTGTAGAAGATCAAAAAGTCAAAACTGCTTTCCTAAAGGTTGGAGAGGTAAAAATTGAATTACTAGAACCAACCTCTCCCGATAGTCCAATTGCTAAGTTCTTAGAAAAAAGAGGCCCAGGATTCCACCACATAGCATATGCTGTGGAAGATGGTGTTGCTAATGCACTTAAAGAAGTTGAAGAAGAAGAGATTCGCTTAATTGACAAAGCACCTCGTAAAGGAGCAGAAGGACTAAACATTGCATTTTTACACCCTAAGTCAACTCAAGGTATATTGACCGAGTTGTGCGAAAAATAACAAATAACAATCTATTTATACTTCAAGTTTAATCTGTTTTCGGATAGATTATAAACTGCAGTATTGATATAATTAACACAACAATATACATGAGTAATCAACTAGACAAGATCAAAGAGCTTATCGAACTTCGTGCTAAAGCTCGTTTGGGTGGAGGCGAAAAATCCATAGAAAAGCAACATGCCAGAGGCAAATATACAGCTCGTGAGCGAATAGCTATGCTTTTAGATGAGGGAAGCTTCGAAGAAATCGACATGTTTGTAAAACATAGATGTACAAACTTTGGTCAAGAGAAAAAGAAATTTTTAGGAGATGGAGTAGTTACCGGATATGGCACAATTGAAGGCAGATTGGTTTATGTCTTTGCTCAAGATTTTACCGTATTTGGAGGTTCATTATCAGAAGCTATGGCTCAAAAAATCTGTAAAATTATGGATATGGCCATGAAGATGGGAGCTCCTATTATCGGTATAAATGACTCGGGAGGCGCCAGAATTCAAGAGGGTATTAACTCTTTAGCCGGTTTCTCAGAAATATTCCAAAGAAATATATTAGCATCAGGAGTAGTTCCACAAATATCTGGAATTTTTGGTCCATGTGCAGGAGGAGCCGTTTATTCGCCAGCACTGACAGACTTCACTTTAATGACTGAAGGTACATCTTATATGTTCTTAACAGGACCTAAAGTTGTAAAAACAGTAACTGGTGAGGATGTTTCACAAGAAGATTTAGGTGGTGCTAGTGTGCATGCTACAAAATCGGGTGTAACTCATTTCACTTGTAAAACAGAAGAAGAAGGTTTAGGTATTATACGTAAACTATTAGGCTTTATTCCTCAAAATAACTTGGAAGAAGCACCTATGCTTAAATGCAAAGACCCCATTGGACGCTTAGAAGATTCATTAAACTCTATTATACCGGAATCTCCTTCTAAACCTTACGATATGTATGAGGTTATTGGAGCCATTGTGGATTATGGAGAATTCTTAGAAGTCCAGCGTGATTTTTCAAAGAACTTAATTGTTGGTTTTGCCCGATTCAATGGTCAATCAGTTGGAATCGTTGCTAATCAACCGCTATTCTTAGCTGGTGTACTAGACAGTAATGCTTCCAGAAAAGGTGCTAGATTTGTTCGCTTCTGTGATGCGTTTAACATTCCAATTGTTACTCTGGTAGACGTACCCGGATTCTTACCTGGAACAGGACAAGAATATAACGGAGTTATTTTACACGGAGCTAAGCTTCTTTATGCATACGGTGAAGCTACCGTACCTAAAATTACAATCACTTTAAGAAAATCATACGGTGGTTCTCACATTGTGATGGGTTGTAAACAACTTAGAGGAGATATGAATTATGCTTGGCCTACTGCAGAAATTGCAGTTATGGGAGCAGAAGGAGCAGTTAGCGTACTCTATGCAAGAGAAGCTAAAGACAAAGAAAATCCAGCTGAATTCTTAGCAGAAAAACAACAAGAATACTTAGATTTATTTGCTAATCCATATGCTGCAGCTCAATACGGATATATTGATGATGTGATAGAGCCAAGAAACACTCGTTTCAGAATAATTAAAGCCCTACAACAATTACAAACGAAGAGATTGTCCAATCCGGCTAAAAAACACGGAAACATACCTCTTTAATCAGAGCAGCATATATGAACAATAAAAAAATAGGAATCCTCCTCATTTTCTGTCTCTTTGGATGCTTTACACTTTTTGCACAAAACGTATCTAGTTTACGCATAAATGAAGTAATGCCTTGGAACATTGAGAACTATGAAGATGATTATGGCAATAAAAGTGCGTGGATAGAAATCTTTAACACATCCTATGGTACTGTAGATATAGGTGGTTGTTTTTTGACTGATGATAAAAATAATCCAACTAAGTACTCTATTCCAAAAGGTGATGTATTAACTGTTATCCCTCCTCGTCAACATACACTATTCTGGGCGGATGGTAATCCATCAAGAGGAACTTTCCATGTAAATTTCATTATAAAACCAGGAGAAGAGAATTACATTGGACTGTATGACTCCAATGGTAAAACGTTGATTGATGAAGTAATTATTCCTGCTAGTATTCCTGCAGACCACTCTTATGCGTTGTCTGAAGAAGGAAAAGGAGTATGGGTAATTAAAGGAGAAGCAACTAATAGTTATGTTACTCCTAACACAAATAATGTGACTTTAGATAAAAATGAGAAAATAGTAAAATTCAAAGAACACGATGAGGTGGGTGTTGGTATGGCAATTACTGCAATGCTTGTTGTGTTCTCTAGTTTGATACTTCTCTATTTAGCCTTTAGAACTACTGGACGTATAGCAATGAATATTAGTAAAAAGAATGCAATGAAGAGAAATGCAGATAAAGCAAAATTAGAAAAGAAGCAGGTAGTTTCAACCTCTGGAGAAGAAGTGGCTGCCGTAATAATGGCTTTATATGAACACATGGATGGGCCTCACGATTATGAAAACATGGTTTTAACCATCAATGAGGTGAAAAAGAAATATTCTCCTTGGAGTTCTAAAATTTATAATATGCGACATTATTAAAAACCAATCAACTATCAAAAAATGAAAAAATACAAATATAAAATAAACGGAAACTTATACAATGTTGTAATCAACAACATTGAAGACAATATTGCTTCTATTGAAGTGAACGGAACTCCATACGAAGTAGAAATGGAAGAGCAAAAACAAGCTGCTATTCCTCCAGTTCAAAGAGCGGAACCAGCTCCTAAAACAGAAGGAGGAAAACCAGTTATTGCTAAACAAGAAAAAGCAAAGAATAAAACCGGTATCAAAGCTCCCCTACCCGGAACCATATTGGATATCCGAGTTAAGGTTGGTGACGAAGTAAAAAGAGGACAGACCTTAATTATTCTTGAAGCGATGAAGATGGAGAACAATATCGTAGCCGATAAAGAGGGCACCGTAATTGAAATAAAAGTAGATAGAAACGAAACAGTACTTGAAGGAACTGATTTGGTAATCATAGAATAATATGGGTGACTTTTTATCGTTTTTAGTTAGCAACCTATCTGACTTTTGGGTAAACACCGGTTTCGCAAATGCAGCATGGGGAAATCTCATTATGCTCATTGTAGGTTGCTTTTTTATCTACCTTGCCATAAGGAAAGAATTTGAACCTATGCTATTGATTCCAATTGGATTTGGTATGCTGATAGGGAATATGCCTTTTAACTTGGAAGCCGGACTAGAGGTAGGTATTTATGAAGAAGGATCAGTTCTAAACATCCTCTATCAAGGGGTAACATCTGGTTGGTATCCTCCACTTATCTTTTTAGGTATTGGAGCAATGACCGACTTCTCGGCACTAATTTCTAATCCTAAGCTGATGTTAATTGGTGCTGCTGCACAATTTGGTATTTTTGGAGCTTACATTATCGCTCTCTTAATTGGGTTTGAACCTAATCAAGCTGCTGCAATTGGTATTATTGGAGGAGCTGATGGGCCTACTGCTATTTTCTTATCTTCGAAGCTTGCACCTAATCTATTAGGAGCTATCGCAGTTTCTGCCTATTCCTATATGGCTCTCATTCCTGTTTTACAACCTCCTATCATGAAGTTGTTGACGACTAAAAAAGAGCGGTTAATTCGTATGAGACCTCCTCGTGCGGTTTCTCATACAGAAAAAGTATTATTCCCCATCATTGGCTTAATCCTTACCACTTTATTTGTGCCATCGGGTTTACCTCTATTGGGAATGCTTTTCTTTGGAAACCTATTAAAAGAAAGTGGGGTAACACGCAGACTAGCAAACACAGCTAGTGGACCCTTGATTGATACCATTTCTATTTTATTAGGAGTAACTGTAGGAGCTTCAACCCAAGCATCTCAGTTCTTAACATGGAACTCAATCTTTATTTTTGCTTTAGGAGCATTCTCTTTCATCATAGCAACAGCTTCGGGTGTTGGATTTGTTAAGTTATTTAACTTGTTCCTAAACAAAGAAAACAAGATCAATCCTTTGATTGGAAATGCCGGAGTATCTGCAGTACCCAACTCTGCTAGAATATCTCAAGTAGTTGGACAGAAATACGATCCATCTAACTACCTGTTAATGCATGCAATGGGACCTAACGTAGCTGGTGTTATTGGATCTGCAGTAGCAGCGGGTATTTTATTGGGATTCTTATTATAAAAGAAGACCTCATATAAAACAGAAAAGGTTGTTTCAAATTGATGAAACAACCTTTTTTCATTTTCATTTCGTATTACTTTCAGACACACACCCTTAATTTAATTTATTTTTTTAACCCGATTTGAATATTCATAGGCTTAGTATTCAGTCCATCTTTAAGGTTAATTAGGATAATAAATGATAGGGTTTTCATAACTTTGCAGGCTGGAGGAACTTAGTTAAATGAAATTGAGAATAAATAAATATATAATTCTAACATTCCTTTTACTCCTTTCTCATTTTGCTTCTGCACAATTGAAAGGTATTATTACGGATTCGCTAACAAACGAGCCATTAATGTATATTTCTGTTTTTTATGAAGGAAAAGGCGTAGGGGCTGTTTCCGACATTAATGGAACATACAGCATAGAAACCAGAGCAGGATGGAATGAGGTTACTTTCTCAGCCGTTGGATATAAAAAAAAGATAGTTCGCATCACTCCCGGACAGAAAACCTTGAATGTACAACTTACAAGCGACGATGTTTTATTAAGCGAGGTTGTTGTAAAGCCTAAGAAAGAACGTTACTCTAGGAAGAATAATCCGGCAGTGGATTTTATGAGAAAAGTCATAGAGAACAAAAAGTATCTTAAGCTCGAAGAAAACGACTATTACAGCTACGACAAGTATCAGAAAATGAAAACCTCCATCAGTAACATTACGGAGGAGAAATTGGATAAGGGCATCTATAAACGTTTTTCTTTTCTTAGAGAACAAATCGAAGCATCAAGTCTCACTGATACATATATTCTCCCTCTTTCTGTACAGGAAACCGTTTCATCAATCATATACCGAAAAGAGCCTGAATCTAAAAAAGAAATCATCAAAGGATTTAACTCCTCCGGTATTGAGGAGTTTTTCTCCACTGGTGATATGCTAGCCACGGTATTAAACGATGTTTTTGCAGATATAAATATCTATGATGACGATATTCGTTTACTCCAACGTCGATTTGTTAGTCCCATTGGTCGCAATGCCATCTCTTTTTATAAGTTCTATTTAATGGATACCATTCAGATAGAACAAGAAGAATATGTGCATTTAACTTTTGTTCCTCAAAACTCTATGGACTTTGGATTTACCGGTCACCTATATGTACTTCACGACTCTACCTATGCAGTCAAGAAGTGTACGATGAATCTTCCTAAAAAAACAGGGGTTAACTTTGTGGAGAACTTAGATATCATTCAGGAATACCAACAGCTAGACAATGGCAATTGGGTGCTTACCGATGATGATATGATTGCTGAACTTAAACTACTTAAGTCCATTGAAGGAGTTGAAGTCCAGCGAACAACTAAACACACCAACTATGCTTTTGAACCCGTTGATGAACACTTTTTTAAATTGAAAGGAGATGTCATAAAACAGTCGGATATGATGAATCAAGGAGAAGATTTTTGGTCAAAAGCCAGACAAGTACCTCTGACAAAGACGGAGAGTAATATGGATTTATTCATTAAACGCCTGGAAACTATTCCCGGATTTAAACTTATCATATTTACAGCAAAAGCCTTTATAGAGAACTTTGTAGAAACAGGAAAACCCAGTAAAATAGATATCGGGCCCATTAATACCATGATGACAAGCAACTACATTGATGGTTTTAGGCTACGACTCAGCGCTTCAACCACAGCCAAGCTAAATCCCCATTGGTTCTTTGAAGGATATGGAGCCTACGGATTTAGAGATAAACGCTGGAAGTATTTTGGTGGAGCTACTTACTCGTTCAAAAAAGCAGACTTCTTTCCGTGGGAATTTCCTAAACACTATATTTCTTTATCGTATAAATATGATGTGATGTCGCCTATGGATAAATTCCTGATGACCGACAAAGACAACGTCTTTGTTTCATTCAAGGTATCTCCTGTTGAACACATGTCTTATGTAAAAGATGCCACATTAACGTACGAAAAAGAGACTCACTCTGGTCTGACGATTAAAGCTACAGCAAAACACAGACAAGATGAACCTACAGGTAAATTGGAATACCTTAGAAACACCGACGAAGAAACACCTGTCAACCGTATTAAAACAACAGAATTAGGACTTTCACTTTCGTACTCACCCGGTCAAACCTACATAAACACCAAACAACGAAGACGCCCGGTTAACTTGGATGCACCACTTTATCAAATATCCCACACCACGGGAATCAAAGGATTAGGAGGAGATTACAAATTTAACCTTACGGAAATAGGTATACAAAAACGTTTTTGGCTCTCCTCTTGGGGAAAGATAAACATTACATTTAATGCAGGAGCACAATGGAATAAGGTTCCTTTTCCTTTATTAATTCTACCTAAAGCTAACCTATCGTACATTACACAGATTAATGAATCATTCAACCTGATAAATAATATGGAGTTTTTGAATGACCGATATGTTTCTTTAGCTATAACTTACGATATGAATGGCAAGCTGTTCAACAGAATACCACTCATTAAAAAACTTAAATGGAGAGAGGTCTTTCGCATTAAAGGGCTCTATGGACACCTAACCGATAAAAACAATCCATTTAAGAGTAATGACCCCGACCTATTCCTCTTCCCAACCCATGAAGGGCAAGTTATGAGTCACGTTATGAATAAAAAGACGCCATATCTTGAGGCTAGTTTTGGAATTTATAATATATTTAAACTATTACACATAGAATATGTACATCGCCTAACGTATCGCAACCACCCCAACATAAATAAAAGTGGTGTGCGATTTATGATTCAAATGGTATTTTAATCTGATTATGCAACCACTAGCAGAACGACTTAGACCCCAATCTTTAGATGACTATATAGGTCAAAAACACTTAGTAGGTCCCAATGCTGTTTTAAGACAGATGATTGAAAAAGGGCGTATTACCTCATTTATTATGTGGGGACCTCCCGGAGTGGGAAAAACTACGCTGGCACAAATCATAGCCAATCAGCTCAAAACCCCTTTTTATACCTTGAGTGCGGTTAGCTCTGGTGTAAAAGATGTAAGACAAGTCATTGAGAAGGCAAAGAACAATCGATTCTTTAGCCAGGCAAGTCCGGTACTGTTTATTGATGAAATTCATCGTTTTAGCAAATCACAACAAGACTCGTTATTAGGAGCGGTTGAGAATGGAACAGTTACACTCATTGGAGCTACAACAGAAAATCCTTCCTTTGAAGTGATTCGCCCTCTTCTTTCTCGTTGTCAACTCTATGTATTGGAATCTTTAAGTGTAGATGATTTAATGGAGCTTACCCGGCGAGCACTTAAAACCGACATCTACTTGCAGAAAAGAGAGGTCAACTTAGTTGAAACAGAGGCTTTTCTTCGATTCTCCGGAGGCGATGCTCGCAAGCTATTAAATATACTGGAACTGATAGTAAATTCATCACCCAATGATCCGGTAAACATTACCGATGAATTGGTCACTGATCGATTACAGCACAACCCTATGGCTTTTGATAAAGACGGAGAGCTTCACTATGATATTATATCGGCCTATATTAAATCCATACGGGGAAGCGATCCCGACGCTGCTATATATTGGTTGGCCAGACTCATTGAAGGTGGAGAAGACCCTGCATTTATAGCTAGAAGACTGGTTATATCGGCCTCAGAAGATATTGGTTTAGCCAATCCGAATGCTTTGCTTCTAGCTAATGCATGCTTTGATACATTACAAAAAATAGGCTGGCCCGAAGGAAGAATTCCCTTAGCTCAAGCCACCATCTATTTGGCCACCAGTCCAAAGAGTAACTCTGCTTACTTAGCCATTGACGAAGCCATAGCTAGAGTAAGAGAAACAGGGAACTTGGATATACCTCTTCATCTGAGAAATGCTCCCACCAAATTAATGAAAGAACTGGGGTATGGTAAAGGATACAAATACAGTCACGATTATCCCAATAACTTTGCCAAACAAGACTTTCTTCCACAAGAAATAAAAGACAAACGCTTTTGGATACCGCAAAACAATTCGGCCGAACAGCGTCAGGCAGAGCGAATGGATTTTTTATGGGAAAGAGAAAAAGAGTCGAATGAAGAAAAAAAAGAATAATATGAAGAAAATTATAGTTTTAGATGGTTATGCTGCTAACCCCGGCGATTTTAATTGGGATGGATTAACGCAACTTGGTGAGTGTACCATTTACGATAGAACAGCGAATAATGATATTATCAACCGTATTAAAGATGCTGAAATTATTCTCACGAATAAAACACCCATAACAGCCGAAACAATAGAACAGTCACCCCACTTAAAATACATCGGTGTAATTGCTACAGGCTATAACATTGTAGATATAGAAGCAGCAAAGGAAAGAGGCATTGTAGTTACCAATATTCCGGCATACAGCACCAACTCTGTGGCACAATTAACGTTTGCTCATTTATTAAACATTGCACAACGTGTACAAACCCACTCGGATGAGGTAAAAAAAGGACGCTGGAGCCGCAATATCGATTTTACTTTTTGGGATACCCCACTCATTGAACTTTTTGGGCAAAAAATGGGAATTATAGGACTAGGTAATACCGGAATGGCTACAGCAAAAATTGCTTTAGGATTTGGCATTACTGTTTGTGCCTATACATCGAAAAAACAAGACGAATTGCCACAAGGCATTGAGAAGATTGAACTAAACGACTTATTCAAAACATGCGATATCATTAGCCTTCACTGTCCATTGAACAGTAAAACCCAAGGGATGATTAACAAAGATTCCTTATCACTAATGAAACCCAACGTCATCTTATTAAACACTGCACGTGGAGGATTGATTAATGAACAAGATTTAGCTGAAGCACTCAATAATGAACTCATCTATGCAGCAGGGATAGACGTTTTAACGGAAGAGCCGCCACAAGCTGATAATCCTTTAGTAGCTGCAAAAAATTGTTTCATTACGCCCCATTTTGCCTGGGCTAGCTTTTCTGCAAGAGAACGCTTAATGAAAATAGTACAAGAGAATATAAAAGCATACATAGATGGAAGTCCCATTAATAATGTAGCACAATAATTCTCGGTTTCAAATATAGAAACATAGCAACGGATTGAATCTTCATTTTCAATCCGTTTTTTCATTCAATATATCACTTCCCTTCCCTATTTTCCCCCCAGACTTATACCCTTTGTTTTAAGCGTTGTGAGTGGGATGTTTATCGGTCTAGGACCGAAGACCTGTCGGTCTAGGACTGAAGGGTGCTCGGTCTAGGACCGAATAGGCTTAGGTCTAAGACCGGTAAAATAAAAGTCTTTAGACTTCCTTAAGAAAACAAAGAGGAATAGAAGATTATCACATAAAGAAGTGGTAAAAACAAACTCAACAAGCATATAGCTTTGTTGAGTTTATTTTATCTTTTAGTTATTTCCTTAACGATATAAATTAAAGTGAAATTCTGGTAACAACAGGATTATGATCGGATAAATACACACCATCTAGTTTATCCTCTATCACTTCATATGAATCCGTTCTAAAATTCTTATCAACAAAGATATAATCAATACACTCTTGCTTTTCTAGAGGTATTCTTCCATAATCATGAAAAGTAGTATTCTTACCTTTAACCACATTAGACACTAGACGAGTATCAACCAAATTAAAAGAATTAGCCTCATCCAAAACAAATTGAACAACATCAGAATAAGGATTAGAGTTAAAATCTCCTGTCAATATCACAGGATAATCTTCTGCAACTCTCTTGGCTTTTTCTAACATCAATTTAACTCCATTAATACGAGCAACTTTTCCTACATGATCAAGGTGAGTATTAATAACAAAAATCTTTTTACTTGTTAAGCGGTCTTCAAGGATAGCCCATGTAGCAATTCTCGGATAAGCGGCATCCCAACCTAAAGAGGGTATATCGGGTGTTTCACTTAACCAAAATGTTCCTGAGTCGTGTTCTTTAAATCGAGAGGTTTTATAAAACAAAGCACTAAATTCTCCTTTATTTGCTCCATCATCACGCCCAACTCCTATCGCAGTATATTCAACTAATCGATCCTTTAAGTCTTGCATTTGATTCGGCAAAACCTCTTGAGTACCAATAATGTCAGCATCGTATTTTTTTATTATTTGAGCAGCAACATCTTTTCTGTATTGCCAACTATTTAAACTGTCGAAGGCCAAATCAAGTCTAATATTAAAGGTCATGACATTTAAGTCCATGCTTTTATCCTTACACGATTGAAGTGTAAGGAAACCAAAAATAACAAGCAATAATACAATTAGTTTTTTCATCATTTATAATTTATCATTTTAACACTTCAATTCTTCCCTCTTTCATTGAAAAATAGATGTAGTTATCTCCTCTGCCTGCTGTACTGCATTAAAAGCAGCAACTCTAGCTACAAGAATTTCCTCCCAAGTTAAAAATTCGGGGCAATAAGTACTTGTTATCACATCAAGTCCTAATAATTTTTCTGCCCAAGTACAAGAAGCAGTATATCTGCCTATATTTGCATCAAGATGATAACCATCACTACAAAAATTATCCCCAACAAAGCTTGTCCGAGCATTTTGAATAGCTGTACCAACAGGAACAATCAGCCTAATATCAACCAAAAAAGCCGCTTCAGCTACTGTTTTTACAATTGCATTATACATTTTCATCTGATCGTTATTGTAGTTTCTAAATCCATCGTGTTCAGAAGTAGAAGCATAAGCCCAAGTTTGATGTAACACATATTTTGTACTACTATTCTCATTGAGTTTTTTTACATACTCCATTAATGGTGGTAAAAAAGGTTCATAGGTACTAATGAGTCCAGAGAAGTGACTCGCTTGTTGAAAACTAATATAGTCCCAGTTTTCATCAACGATAGCATTTGAGAGTCTAAAATTCTCTTTTGTTTCTTTAATTCCATTCACAATCTTACGGTAACTATAGACATCAGCATCAGTCTGTGCATTCTGCCAATGACGTTCTAAGGAACAACCCCCTATATACATATTTCCAATAACAATATCAATTCCTTCTCCTTTGACGATTCCGTATAAATGATGTTCCAAAGCGTCATCCGAAAAACTATTGCCTATAGCTAGAATTTTTATAACTCCATCCTCATCAACAATAATATGACAAGAAGCAATCTGTCTGCGTTCAAGAAATATTTTAATATCACACTGCCCGGGATTAACAGCCTTAATAACAGCATTTTCAACATTCTGATTAACAATAGTAGCGACTTCATTATTTGTAGATAACCAAAAAACTCTTTTTTCTGCTTCGTACCTATGATTCCAATTTAGGTTAAGCTTAAATTCTTCGTTAGGCTTAACACATATTATTTTTGAAGACAAGAGTGAAAGAGTTTGTTCCTTTTGTCCCGGATTTATTGAAAATATCGGCTCATTACTACAAATAAGTAAAAAGAAGAAAAGGAATAGAGGTAATATTTTTTTGTTGTTTTTCATTTTATTTAGTTTATAAAGGAGTTAAATCAATTTATTTTAGAGTGAACTTTATTTTACCTTTAATATCAGCTGATGAAGCTGCAATTATAGCCTCAAACTCACCCGGTTCAGCAATCCATTCATGCTTTTCATCATCAAAGAAACTTAAGTCTGTTTTATCAATAATAAAACAGACTTCCTTCTCTTCGCCTACTTTTAAATATACTTTTTCAAACCCTTTAAGTTCTTTTTCAGGGCGAGGAAGTGATGACTTTATATCCTTAATATATAATTGTACAATCTCTGATCCATCTTTATCACCTATATTTTTAACGGTTACAGAAACCAAAATCTCATCCTCACTAGTTATCGTTTTTTTGTTTACTCGTACTTTATCATAATCAAATAAAGTATAACTCAAACCATGGCCAAAGGGAAATAAAGGTTTTATATTTTTCTTCTCGAGCCAACGATACCCAACAAATAAACCTTCTTTGTAGATTACTTCTTTATCTACCCCTGGATAACAATATTCATCAAAACTATGTGATCCAATATCTGTAAGTTTCATAGGGAAAGAGAAAGGTAATTTCCCTGAAGGATTTACAGTCCCCAATAAAATTGACGCCAATGCATTTCCTGCTTCTGATCCATTATACCACGATTGAATAATTCCAGAGACTTTATTTTTCCATGGCATAGCTATAGCATTCCCTGAGATATTTACAACAACTATATTTTTGTTAGACACAGCCAATTGATTAATCAATTTATTTTGTCCATAGGATAACTCTAATGCTTTACGGTCATGACCTTCATTATCTTGATTATCACTCTTATTTAACCCCCCAATAAATAACACTAAATCTACTTTTTTAGACAAATCAACGGCTTCTTTTAACAATTCTTCAGCAGATCTATGCTCGGTTAAGTCCTGCCCAGATGTAACACCATTATATACATTATTCGCATCACCGACATATCCTCTAGCATATAAAATTTCTGCACGATCTCCTATTTGATTCTTCAAACCCTCTAATGGGGAGACTTCATATTTAGTTTTCAAAGAGGAACTTCCTCCTCCAACAGTCATAGATTTTATAGCATTCTCTCCAACAACCAGAATTTTCTTTACGCCAGTAAAATCTATAGGTAGAATATTCTCCTTGTTTTGTAATAAAACAATACCTTCTTCTGCAACACGTCGGCCAGCTAAAGCATGTTCTTCCGTGCCAAACGATCCCCATGGACGTTTAGTATTCATTGTTGTCCTAAAAGTTAGTTTGAGAATATTTCTGACCTTTTCATTAACAAGCTCCTCATCAACCTTTTTTTCTTTTAACAATTTCAAAAAAGGTTTAGCTAAATAATATTTATCATAAGCATTACCTTCACCACCACTCAATCCATCAGTCCAAGTTCCAAACTCCATATCAAGTCCGTTATATATGGATTGATAAGTATCATTTACACCCCCCCCAATCAGAAACAACAACTCCATCAAACTTCCATTCTTTTCGTAAAATATCATTTAAAAGATATTGATTATGACAAGCCCATTCACCTTTGTATTTATTATAAGCACCCATAATTGCCCAAGCATCGCCTTCTTGTACAGCAGCTTTGAATGCAGGCAAATATATTTCATAGAGCGCTCTATTGTCAATATTAATATTTACAGTATGTCTATCAATTTCTTGATTATTGAGAGCAAAATGTTTAACACAAGCAGCGACACCATTAGACTGTACTCCTTGAATATATGGAACAACCATTTGAGAAGCTAAATAAGGATCTTCACCCATATACTCAAAGTTTCTTCCATTAAGAGGAGTTCTATAAATATTAACTCCAGGTCCTAGTAATATGTTTTTATTTCGATATCGAGCTTCTTCTCCAATACTTTTTCCATATAGAGTAGCCATATCTCTATTCCAAGTAGCAGCCAAACAAGTTAATGCCGGAAAAGCAATACAGGAGTCATTGGTCCATTCTGCTTGATCCCATTCATCCCATAATACTTCAGCACGTATACCATGAGGTCCATCCGTTGCCCAGTTTTCAGGAATTCCTAATCGAGGTACACCCGGAGAACTAAACTTCGATTGAGCATGACACATTGCTACTTTTTCTTCTAGTGTCATACGTGAAAGTGCATCTTCTACTCTATTTTCAATAGGTTGTGATTCATCTAAATAAATCGGTTTGCTTATTTGTGCATTCACATTAAATAGTAAGAAAAAAGAGAAGAGAACAAGCATAACTAGATTTAATATATATGTTTTTTTCATTTTATTTTTATTATTACAAGCTTTTACCTCTACAACCTATTCAACAGATTGTTCTGTCTACATTTTATTTACGGCTATAAAAAAAGGAGAGGAAATAAAGATTAACATACAACAATTCTAACTTCAATTAATCAGTCTTATTTTTGTTAAACAGAAAAAAATCACGTTAGTTTTAATCCCTCTTATATTTAAACTCTAATGAATCAAGTCCTTTTTTCACATCTGGGTGACTCATAAACAAATTCCAAAGCAAACCCGTTCTGTAATTTTCTATCATCACACAGATAGGGCCTTGATCAATTGCTAAATAACGCTGAGGATACCAATTTTTCGTTTCACTATATGCATCATAAAAACCATAAGAGCCAAACATAACATCTCCTTTAGTATATAAATATCTCATCACAGCTAAAGATTCTTTAGGAGTATACACAATTGACGACAAAGCTGCAGTAGGAGTAATAACCCCCAAATCCCCATCCTCTGCTGGATGATGTGCAGAATAACCATCAACAGAATAACTTGCAGATAGCCCCCAACTATATTCATTATATCCTTTATATCCTTTAGGATTACGAATACAATAGGCTCTATTCAATAATGTGTAATTTTTCATCTCTTGAAAATAATCAGCATATTTATCACTCAAGCCATTAGGATTAAGTCCTAAAAAGGAATAATGTGCCCAGAAAAGAGGTCCAGCTCCTGTATTACTTTGATATCTCATATTCAAATGTTGATTTTCAACAACATGAGGTGAAACTATATTACCATTTTCTGCCCAGCCTTTGTGATAAACATCAGTTGATACAGCATACGTTGGAGAAGAGACAGCCAAAATATAAGTTATTAAGCACTCATTAAATCCACGGATAGCAAAGTTCATTTCCCAAGAGTGTTCCGGACTCCAATGCCAATAAAGAACCTCTTCATCTTTACTATGCCAGTTCCACTCTACACTTCTCCAAAGGTTATCAATACGAGAGGCCAAGCTTTGTTCTTCTTCCGATCCATTTACAAAATATTGATGAGCTGCAAGAAGCCCCTGAATCAAAAAGGAGGTTTCTACTAAATCTCCACCATTGTCTTTATCACTAAATCCAACGACTTCACCTGTTTCTCCATTCCACCAATGAGGAAAGACACCATGAAAAGAGTCGGATTTTTCAAGAAATGAAAGAATTTGATTCATCCTTTGAATGCCTTGTTGGCGAGTTATAAACTCCCGTTCCATTCCAGCAATAATAGCCATAATACCAAATCCACTTCCTCCAGAAGTTACAGTATTCGGATTGTGCTTACCATATTCTCCATCCATATGATATCGTTCTCTAGCCATTCCACTAGTTGGCTCTGCTGCATCCCAAAAATATAAGAATGTTCGATATTGAACACTATCTAATAAGTCTTCTTCTGATAACTCTTGTCCATACTGAATAACATCTTCTGTTTTTCTTTTATCCTTTTGATTACACGAAAGAAAAAGAAAAGCAGACAAAAAAACAACTAGAGAAACAATAAATACTCTTTTTGCTTTCATCTATTTAAGCCTTTTAAAAAGAAAATTTAATACTTTTTACTTTAATACGAAACGGGTTACTTTTACATCACGACTATTCCCACCAATCATTAGATCGAACTCTCCTGGTTCATTTACAAAGTCTAAGTCATAATTGTAAAACTTCAACATTTCAGAGTTAATAGTAAATGAAACATCTTTTTGTTCACCAGCGGCTAAATGTACTCGTTTAAAGTCTTTCAGTTCTTTAACAGGACGTGTAACTGATCCAACTAAATCGCGAATATAAAGTTGAACAACCTCTTCTCCTTCATAATTTCCTTTATTGGTTAGAGTAATAGTAGCAACAATCTCTTCGTCGTTTGTAATCTCAGACTGACTAAGCATAATATCGCTATATTCAAAAGAAGAATAACTTAACCCATAACCAAAGGGATAAAGAGGTTCATTACTAACATCTAAATAGTTACTACGGAACTTTTCGAACCAATGCCCATCAGCTAGTGGACGACCTGTATTTTTATAATTATAAAACAACGGTATTTGTCCTACATGCTGAGGAAAAGTTACGGGTAATTTTCCACTAGGATTTACATCACCAAATAAAACATCTGCAATAGCTAAAGCCGACTCTGTTCCACCGAACCATACATTTAATATAGATGATATATTTTCTGCCTCCCAACTTAATGTTAAGGCACGCCCTGTAAACAATACAAGGACTACAGGCTTTCCTGTTTTCAACAGCTCTCTCAATAAATCTTGCTGAACATCAGGTATACTTATATTTGTACGACTACTAGCTTCACCACTCATTTCTGAAGATTCTCCTAGGGCTGCAACTATTACATCTGCATTACGAGCAACAGATAAAGCCTCACTAAGCATTTGTTCATTCGTGCGTTTTTCTTGATCTCGATGTAAGGTTCTTCCAAACATTGTCGCATTTTCCTCATAAGTTGGATCACTCACTAAATGGCTTCCCTTGGCATAAGTTACTCTTACATTTTCTCCCCCAACTTCTTTGAGACCCTCAACTAATGTCTGTGAAGCATTTAAATCAACGGCAACACTCCACGTACCCGGCATGTTAGACTTAGTGTTAGCTAGAGGTCCAATTACAGCAATTGTTCCTTTTTTACTTAAGGGCAAAATATTCTCTTCATTTTTAAGTAACACAAAGCTTTTGCTTGCAACATTACGAGCAGAAACTCTATGTTGCTCTGTAAAAATCTCTGATTTAGAACGTTCTATGTCACAAAACTTATAAGGATTTTCAAATAGACCTAACATATACTTGGCCTCAAGAATACGACGACAAGCTTGATCTATATCTTTAGAACTGACAGTTCCTTCTTTTACTGCTTTAGGTAAATTAAGCAAAAAACCTTCACTTACCATATCCATATCAATGCCAGCATTTAATGCACGAACAGACACAGTTTCAAAGTCCCCAATACCATGAGCTACCATTTCAGGTATTCCTGTATAATCAGTTACAACAAATCCATTAAATCCCCACTGAGTTCTTAAGACATCTGTCATCAACCACTTATTTGCTGTAGCAGGAATCCCATCTACCTCGTTAAAAGAAGCCATAACACTTCCAACACCAGCATCAATGGCCGCTTGATAAGGATACATATATTCATTAAACATCCGAATACGGCTCATATCAGTAGTATTATAATCTCTTCCTCCTTCAGCAGCACCATAAAGAGCATAATGTTTTACACAAGCCATAATCTGATTATTCAATTTATATTTATCAGCACCTCTTCCTTGATATCCATACACCATTGCTTTAGCTAATTCTCCACTTAAATAGGTATCTTCACCAAATCCTTCGGACATACGCCCCCAACGAGGATCACGAGAAACATCAACCATTGGACTAAAAGTCCAACAAATACCATCAGCACTAGCCTCAATGGCTGATATTCTTGCAGTTTCCTCTACAGCTTCTCTATCCCATGTGGCAGCAAGACCCAAGGGAATAGGAAAAACTGTTTCGTAACCATGAATAACATCCATACCAAAAATCAAAGGTATTTTTAACCGACTTTCTTCTACAGCAATACGTTGTACTTCTTTTATTTTTTCTACACCCTTTATATTAAATAAGCCTCCTACTTGTCCAGCTCTAATTTTTTCTGCAATATTACTACTCTGTGTTTGACCAGTTGTAATATCTCCCGAACTAGGTAAGTTTAGTTGACCTACTTTTTCCTCTAAGGTCATTTTTGACATTAGGTTATTAATAAAACTATTCATACGTGAATGGTCTGATGAATTGTCTTTACACGATACAAATAAACAACATAGACAGAAAACAGATATTAGTCTTTTCATGGTTATATCTTATAAGATGATATAAGTCATAGACAAAACTTGCTTTGTCTATGACTTATACACATGTTTAATTTGAATAATCAGGGTTTTGAATTAATATACCTCCAGATTGATCAATTATATCTTGAGGGATCGGAATGTATCTATGTCTAGGTTCATAGTTTGTTTTACCAGCCTTAGACAAAACTTCTTTCGCAGTACCCCATCGTACTAAATCATAAAACCTATCGGGTTCTAAAGCTAACTCTATACGTCTTTCATAATGTATTTTCTTTCTGAGCTCTGCAACATCGCCTCCAATACTGTTTTTTGTTATCTCTGGAAGAATTTTATCGTTACCTCCTCTAGCACGTGCGCGAACTTCTTCAAGATATTTTAAAGCAGAATCTAATTTTCCTAATTCATTTGAAGCCTCAGCAGCCATTAAGACCACATCAGCATAACGTATCAAACGAATATTTACCCATTTTCCGGAATTAGAGGTATAGGATGATCGTTCACTGGGACTAACATATGCTTTTTTATTAAAGTAAGCTCCCATAGCGGTTGATACAGGAGATTCTCCATCCGGCTTATTACTGTTTAATTCAGTAATAGGTTCATCAACACTTCTTCTGAAATACAGTAAAGTAGCATCTTTACGTGGATCACCGGATTCATAAGCTTCGCCTAATTCTTTTGTAGCCATGTGCCATCCCCATCCAAGATTTGGAGTTCCACGAACACCTTGTACCTCACAAAACTGACTACCAATAGCATTATCAGAAGGTCGAGCAGGAGTGGAAAGACAACCCAATTCAAAAACAGACTCACTACTATATTCTCCTTTTTCTGTAAAAATCTGATCATAAGGAGTCTTTAAGTCATACACACCCAATCCAATAACATCTTCAGCTGCAGATAACATTTTTGGCCAATCATTACGCATCATAAAAGTTCTTGCCTGTAAAGCTCTTGCAGCACCATAAGTTAGCCTACCAATATCTGAAGAAGCTTTCCATTTTACAGGTAATAATTCATTATCCACGATGCTAGATAAATCATGATCGATTAATTCATATATATCTTCAACCGGTGATTTAGGAATATTCCCATCTTCTACCGTTTCGACAGGAAAATCAATTTTAGGAACTTCGCCAAAAGCTCTTACCATATTGAAAAAACAAAAAGCTCTAAAAAAGTACGCTTCACCTAAGTTTGCTTTTTCTTCAATGGTCAAGTCCTCTAAGTTTTGATCTTTTAATGATGCTATAACATCATTGGCTTCTACTATGATTTTATAATTATGATTCCAATAAGCTTTTACAGATCCATTATTTGCATGATATACAAAATTGTCAAAAAACTCAGCTTGATCCGCACCATCTGTTAAATCACTTCCTTTTTCGGAGTCTTCAGAACGAACCATATGAATAAGAAATGCTGGAATTCCTGCTGTTATGTTATAACTTCTTGTTAATCCATATATTTTATTTATTTTAGAACCAATACCACCTGCAGGGGCGGTTCCCTCATGAACTTGTCCTAAAGGTTGCTTATCTAAGAAGTCACTACAACCTATAGCTCCTAAAATCAATAGTGTTATTAAACCTATGCTTAAATATTTATTTGTGGCTTTCATATCATGTGTGATTAAAATGTTATATTAAATCCTAAGGAATAAACTGAAGGCATTGGATAAGTTCCTGTATCAATACCAAAAGCAATAGCAGTACCTCCAATTTCAGGAGTATAACCCGTATTCTTTTTCCAAGTAACAGGGTTCTGAGCATTGATATACACCTTTAAAGCTGACATTCTCAACTTTTTAGCGAAGCTCTTATTAAATTCATAAGACAGCTGAATATTTCTAATTCTAAAGAAACTTCCATCTTCAATATAATAGTCTGAATTTAAATTATTAATTGTTCGCTTAGTATTAAGAATGGGTTGACTTGTTGAGGTATCGGGGCCTGTCCAACGACCTACCCTTTGTTCCATGTAATTAAAAGGAGCCCAATTATAATTATCCCAGGTTCTATAGATCTCATTACCCTGTACTCCCATCATATCTATTGATAAGTCCAAATTTTTATACCCCAAACTGAACGTAAAACCATAAGTAAAATCCGGCGTTGGATTTCCAATAATAGTACGGTCTTTCGAATCAATTACACCATCGTTATTTACATCAGCAAACCTCAAATCACCAGGTTTAGGTTTTTGGTCTAACTTAATATTAGTATTGTTAATTTCTTCTTGTGTCTGAAAGATTCCATCGACTTTATATCCATAGAAATAACCAATAGGTTGCCCAATTCTTGTATAAGCAATGTTTTTATCTCCGGAAATAATTTGAAATTTATTGGCTCCAGTTGCTTTTATATCTTCTACTCTATTTCTTATAGTAGAAAGATTTGCACTTACTCCATATCTCCAATTATCTCCTATCTTATCATTCCAGGAAAAAGAAAACTCGAATCCTTTATTTGACATCTCTCCTCTATTGGCCATACCAGGTGTAGTACCGGCAAAACCATCGATTCTTATCAACATATCTTTAGTTAGTTTATCGTAATAGGTTGCCTCAAACTTCAATCGATTAGCTAAGAAATAAGATTCTAAACCCACTTCCCAAGCCTGTACCTTCTCCCAACGCAAGTCTCTGGCAATTTTATATTCAGTACTACCACCCGGATGATTTGTTTCAGGGATTCCTGTAATTTTATCTTCAGAACTTGACCAAAGAGGATAAGCAGGATAAGGACTACCCGCATCTTGAATACCCAGTGTACCCCAAGATCCTTTTAGTTTTAAATAGTCTATCACTCCATTATCTTTCATGAAGTTCTCTTCACTCATTACCCAACCTGCACCAAAAGAGTAAAAGTTTTGCCATGCATTACCTGTAACTTTAAATGCAGATGTTCCATCACGACGGAAAGAAGCATTAAAAATATATTTAGATTTATAATTGTAAAGAGCTCTTAATAATACAGACAATGTGGTTTTTTCCCATTGCTCACTACCATTAGTTGATGATTCAGCATCCCCCATACTTACAAACCAGTCATTGGGATTCATTGTTATAGGTGTCTCTAGCTTACTTGTTCGTCCGGCAGATAACTTTGAAAGCTTATTGTAAAAGGTAGTAAATCCAGCAGTTGCAGTTAAACTATGATCACCAAACTTATCTGAATAAGTAAGTACATAATCACTTTGTACCTTAGTCTCATTAAGCTTAAACTGAGAAACACTTGAAATATTCTTATCTGGTTCATAAACACTTTCAGTTTCTAAGTCATACATGAATTTTTTAGGAGTATAAGTTCTATTATCTTCAGATCTATAATCAAAACCATACATCACTCTAAAGTTCAACTTTTTATTTAAAAAATCAATATCTCCATAAATATTTCCACCAGCATTATAATTGTCGGCTCTTGCAGTACGAGCTTCATCTTCAACAGCTACTAACGGATTGGATATTTGATGTTTCTGCATATTGGGTAGCCTGTTATACATTCCATGCTCTTCATTGTAAGGAACTACAACAGGAGCAGAGCGCAAAGCATTTAATACTTCTTTTGAATCTGCGGGTTGGATTCTTGCTCCTGTAAATTGATATCCTACTTTTATATCCTTTGTTAAATTATAATCGTTTGCAAAATTCACTGTTATCCTATTATAACGCTCGTGATTAATATTTCCCTGTTCATACATATAACCTACACCTAAATAAAAATTACTTTTATCTGTTGAAGCAGAAACACTAATATTATTATCGGTTAATAAAGCTGTACGAAATATTTCATCTTGCCAATTGGTATTAGCTTGAAATTTCGAGAAATCAAAAGGAGCAAATGGATCTTTTTGATTCCCATCTAACCATTCGTTTTTAAGTTGTTCATTATACATCTCACGAAATTGATCTCCATTTACCATTTTAACCCGATTGCCTATCGTCTTAACTCCTACGGAAGAATTAAGACTAACTACGGTTCTTCCTTGTTTTGCTTTTTTTGTTGTTACAATTATAACTCCATTAGCTCCACGAACACCAAAAATAGCAAGAGAAGATGGATCTTTTAGTATTTCCATTGATTCTATATCAGCAGAATTCAAAAAGTTAATATTATCATAAAACAAACCATCTACAACATAAAGAGGTTTGTATCCATTAATAGAGTTTGTTCCACGAATTCTAATTTCCGGATCTTGTCCTGCTCGTCCCGTATTCACAACCTGGACTCCCGACACCTTTCCTTGAAGAGAAGACAAAGGATTTGACGTTGGCCTATTTTTAATATCATCAGCATTAATGCTAACTATGGAACCTGCCAAGTCTCTCTTCTTTGCACTACCATATCCAATAACAATCAAGTCACTTAATACGGTAGCATCGTCTTCTTCCATTGTTATGTTTACAGTAGACTGGTCTGAAACTATTACTTTTATGGTTTTCATCCCTACATAACTAAAAAGTAAAACATTCCCCTTTTCTGCAGAAATAGAATAGTAACCATCTAAATTAGTCAAAACCCCTGTTCCAGTTCCTTCTATAACAACACTTAGCCCAATTAAAGGCTCTTTATTGTTATCTACAACTAATCCTGTTATTGTTCTCTTTTGTGCATAACTTATTATACTTATAAATAAGAGGCACACAAACAAAATTCCTTTTCGAATTTTAGATTTTTTCATAGTAATTGTTCTCATATTGGTTTTCATAAATTAGTTAAAAAGTAGAAATAATCTTGTAAACTCATAGCTCAAGATTTAGCACAGTAACATCAATTTTTCTTTTTATTTTAAAAGTAAGTCACATTCAAATCAATAAATTCGAATGTATTAATGTTAAAGAAACAAAAAGAATAATTAACCTCACATAAAATACACAAGGTTGTTATTTAACAAAAACAACAACTTCACTTCTACTACTCAACAAACAATAAACCACTTATAATAAGTCAGTTATATACTAATTATAAATTCATTTAAATTCTGAGAAGATTTAAGTTTTAGCTTTTTTCTTATACGATACCTATTATTTTCCACAGCTCTTATTGATAAATTCATTAAAGAAGCAATCTCTTTTGATTCTAAATTCAATCTCAAACAAGCACATAAACGGAGATCATTAGCCGTTAATTCAGGATATAATATTTTAAGTTTTTTAAAGAAATCAGTATGTTTCTCTTCAAATGCAATAATAAACAACTTCCAATCTGCTTCAGAATCAATAGTTGATAAGAGAATGTCTATTTTCCTTATCATCTGTGTAAGCTCTTTACTTTTAGGCATTTTTCTGAAATCATTAATAATGTTTTTAACCTCAGTAATTAACTCATTTTTTTGTATTAAAAACGATGTTTGAGTTAACATTTCAGCATTCTTTACCTCTAATTTATCTTTTAGTTCAGTGGCTAAAAGTTTTAACCTCTGAGTTTCATGAGCTCGTATTTTTCTTAAGTGAATAACTTTATATCTTCTTAGTATTAATATCCAAATGACATAAGCAATAAGAATAAAAAGCACGAAATACATAAAGTATGCCCAAGAAGTCAAATACCAAGGGGGTAAAATCTCAAATTGATATTCTGTTTCTGCTGAAATAACACCCAAAGTGTTTTTCGTTCTCAATTTAAATGTATACAAACCTACAGGCAATCTATCATAAGATACATGATTAACTCTCTCTCCATTTGACCAATAAAGATCAACACCTTCCAATTTATATTGGAAGTTTACATTTGAAGAGAAAACATCGGCAGAGGTGAAAGAAAAAGAAACACGATGACTAATCTTTTTTTCAATCGTTCCAAACTTTTCTATTTCATAATACTTTTTTTCTCCTTGTATGTTTGAAGATTCAACAGTAGATAAAAAAGGAGAAGTCAAAACTAGTGTTTCATCATTGTGATGATCTATTGACTCTTTATAAATTGCAAAGCCATTATCTAAACAAATCAGTAAATTATTTCTATCAATGTATGAAGCATTCTCATAGTTATTGACTAATGATATATTGGATTGAAAGGTATAGCTTTCCACTATTTCTGCTTTATATCCATCAAAAGTAAATTTATATATCGAATTCTTTCCTAATGCCCAAAACTCGTTATTAAAACCTGGAATAATATTTTTAATGCCTTCAATTGAATGAAAACACTTATTGAGTATCGTGCTGGGGAGAATCGAATCATTTAAGTCATCATACGTGAAGAAACAATTATCACCATAAAGCATTACACGTCCCCCCAATTTAAATAATTTCAACTTATAAGGCAGACCATCTCCACTGTCTCCACCATAATACCTATAGTATTCTATTTCTTTTAAATCATGACTTATCCGACAACGATACACACCTTTATTAAAATGCTCAAGCCAAACATTATCTAGATGGTCATTTAAGGCAGAAAGGATTGGTTCTTTGATATATTCAGAATCATAAATCTTATTGGCTCCCAAATGTAAAAACTTAACAGAATAATAGGTGGATAAAAGAAAAGTTTCTTGATTATATATATTCAGTTTATTGATGTCATACACACCAATATTTATAGCTTTTATTTTATGTACAGTTAAATTTGCATTTATTTTCATTAATCCATGGTTATGGCAACAATATAAATCACCTTTTATTTCACATAAATTCCACACCTGCCCTTGAGTTCCTTCAATAAATCTCAAAAGGTTTAACGCTGATGGTGATAATATATCCTTTCTATCTAAGTAGAATACACCTTGATTAGTTGCGAAAAAAAGTTTGTCATTCCATATTTTACAATCATAAACAGTTGGAGCATGACCAAAGATATTTGTATAAAAATCAATCTTATTCGTATAGTGTATTGCTGCCAGTCCTCTATCCATTGCAACCCAAATGTTTTTTCTTCTATCTTCGTATAAAGATAGAATCGTATTGTTTTGCAATGAATTATCTGATGATAAAGAAGTGAGAATATCACCTGAAGAATTCACCTCAATAATTCCTCCAAGTATGGTACCCAGCATATAAGTGTCTGAATGGGTATATAGACCACAATTTAATTCTTTAGCGTTTATTATATCAGATAATTCTTTATTCCACTCTGAAAATTGATGCCCATCATAAGAATATAAACCATGACTAGCTGTACCTACAAGTAATTGATCTTCTTTAAATGGCAGTATTACACGAACATCGGAACCTTTTAAGAACTCACTGCCTTCAATTTTTATTAAGCTTGTTCCAGAGAGTTTAAATAAGGAACCGTGCATTTTTTGCACGTAATACTCATTACGCACTTTTGACAAAAACAAAAAGCCTGTATCCGATTTTATTTGAATAATACTCTCATAATCATAAACAAAAATTGAATTAAAAGACTGAAAATACACATAGTCTGTATCAACCCATATTTTCCAAAAATCATCATTGACAAACAATGATTTATCTACTTGATCACTTAGGGAAGTATAAATAAGCTCTCCGGATAAGCTTCTATCCCACCTGCCAAATTCCTCGTAACCACCGGTAAATATTGTTTGGTGTGACTTAACGGCTAACGACCTAACTGTAGGGGAATTAGTCATTTTATTCAACACCCATTCTATACCATCGTATTGTAATAGACCACCATCATTAGCAAAATAAAGAACACCTCTTTCATCTTCATCTATAGCCCAGTTTTTATTATCAGCACCATAATTTTCTCTATATAAATTAACCACATAAGGTTTACTGGCAAACGTTATAGATACAGATAAAAACAAGAATAATATTGTCAGTATTTTTTTCATAAGAATAATTCTAAAAAACGTTATTTGAAGAATGACACAGTGACTTTGTTTTTTATATGAATAAAATTATTTTGAAATCAACCCAAAAGTAAAATACATTTACTATTCATTAAAACTTAAAATTAACGAAAAAAGCATAAAGTCTACTAGAACAAAAGAACTTATTTTTAATAAAACGAAAGTAATATCTAGTATCCTACTCGATTAAAATGTCGCAAAATAAAACCCTGAAGAGTATATCTTTTCTTATTTTATATTAAATAAAAACTCTTTATTTGAAGAAGTTAATTAACTTTGCTGTTGGTTTTTATATAAAATACACACTATTGTTGATTTAATATTTCCATTATGAAACTACGACAAAAGATATCCTTTCTTTTTGTTATAATCCCTCTCTTTGCAGGTATTATGACCTCATGTATTAAAAGTGAAGAACCTAATGCGGAAGCTGATATTCTCACTTGCACTGTAACCCCAGAGGGCATACTAAGACGTGATCCAACTATCAATAATTCAGATATTCTTTTAATGGTAAAAAGAGATGTAGACTTAACCAATATGGCTCTGAACTTCACTCTTACAGAAGGTGCTACGATTGATCCACCCAGTGGTACAGTTAGAGATTTTACACAGGCTCAAAAATATACAGTAACCTCTGAAGATAAAAAATGGAAGAAAACATACATTGTACAGGTTACAACATCCGATATAAACACCGTATATCACTTTGAAGATTCTATTAAAGTTAGAGAGGATCAAAGCTATTATATCTTAATAGAGAAAGATAACCTTGGAAATGTAAATATCCAATGGGCAAGTGGTAATGCAGGATTCTCTTTAACAGGAGCCGCAAAAAATGCGGACCAATATCCTACTGTACACGATCCTCAAGGTTATAAAGGCAAAGGGGTTAAATTAACAACACGTAGTACAGGTAGCTTCGGTAAAGATATAGGACTTCCTATTGCTGCCGGAAACTTATTTTTAGGCTCATTTAATGCTAGAGAAGCTTTATCTGACCCTCTAAGTGCTACACATTTTGGTCTGCCTTTTGATAAAATACCTCTCCGTCTTACAGGTTATTACAAGTACAAAAGAGGAAACGATTTTCTAGTTTTAAATCCTGAGACTAAAGAACAAACAGTTGATCCTAACCGAAAAGACATTTGTGATATATATGCGGTGTTCTATGAAACCGATGATAAATTAAAAACCCTTGATGGTTCCAACAGTTTAGATCATCCTAATATTGTGGCTATTGCAAGAATAAAAGATGCAAAAGAAACAAATTCATGGACTTCTTTCGCTTTAGAATTTGAATATAACTATAAAGCTCTTGACTCGCAGAAAGTTCAAGATGGAAAGTATAATTTAGCTATAGTCTTCACTTCAAGTATTGAAGGCCATTTATTTAATGGAGCTATAGATAGTACACTACAAATAGATGAGGTTGAGCTTAAATACATTGATCTTCCATCAGAAACCAATTAAAATCAAAAACAATGAAAAAATATAATAAATTAATAGGTCTCTCTGTATTCTGCATCTTATTTACTCTAAATGCGTATGGACAAAAAGAAAGTTCCAAAGCCTTAATTTGGTCTAAACTACGTGGCTTGGAATATCAGATTAAAGCAGGATTTAACATAGGAGGTGTTGCTCCTCTACCTCTTCCGGCTGAGATACGTTCTATTGATCAATACAATCCCAATCTATCTCTTTCACTTTCCGGTGAAGTGGCCAAGTGGTTTGGGAAAAACAATGAATGGGCATTTATCTTTGGTCTAACCTTAGATACCAAATCAATGACAACCAAAGCCACCGTTAAAAACTATGGTATGGAGATTATTGGAGAAGAAGGAGAGAAAGTAGCCGGTCAATGGACAGGTGGCGTAAGAACGAAAGTAAAAAACTCTTATCTAACCCTCCCTATTATGGCCGGATATAAAATAGGTAACCGTTGGAGGGTTAAAGCAGGGCCTTATTTTTCCTACCTTTTAGATGGTTCATTTAATGGTAATGTATACGATGGATATCTAAGAGAAGGCGACCCTACAGGAGAAAAAGTAGTCTTCTCTGATGACAAAATTGCGCTATATGATTTTTCTTCTGATTTACGTAAGTTTCAATGGGGATTGCTTTTTGGTGGCGAATGGAAAGCCTACAAACATCTAAATATATATGCTGACCTAACTTGGGGATTAAACGATGCATTTAAAAAAGATTTTAATACCATTACTTTTGCTATGTATCCCATCTACTTAAACGTTGGGTTTGGTTATTTATTTTAATTTAATCGTGATAGAAGTATAACAGTTCACATAACATATAATGAATGGCTTCTAGAATTCTTTAGAAGCCATTTTTATTAATAATAAATCGATATGTTTAATTCATTTGGAAACAGACTACGCTTAACTAGTTTTGGAGAATCGCACGGAAAAGCAATTGGTGGTGTTCTTGACGGGTTTCCCGCAGGAATAACCATAGATTTTGATTTCATACAAAACGAGTTGAATCGCAGAAAGCCCGGACAATCAAAAATAACAACGGCAAGAAAAGAAGCGGATAAAGTAGAATTTCTATCGGGAATTTTTGAAGGAAAATCCACAGGAGCTCCCATTGGCTTCCTGGTTTGGAATGAGAATCAACACTCCAATGATTACAATAACTTGAAAGATGTATATCGCCCTTCGCACGCTGATTACACGTACGACAAAAAATACGGTATTCGTGATTATAACGGAGGAGGTCGCTCCTCAGCTCGTGAAACCATAGCTCGAGTGATTGCCGGAGCATTAGCTAAACTAGCTCTACAATCTCTTCACATTGATATTAAAGCTTACACAGCTCAGGTTGGGCCAATTAAACTAGATAATCCATATACTTCGTATGATTTATCTACTATTGAAGACAATCCGGTAAGATGCCCCGATGCAGAGATAGCAAAGGAAATGGAAGAACTTATTTTTCGTACCAAAGGCGAAGGGGATACCATAGGAGGAATCGTGACTTGCGTTATAAAAAATTGCCCTATTGGATTGGGTGAACCGGTTTTTGGCAAGCTACATGCAGCTTTAGCCAATGCCATGCTTAGCATTAATGCGGTAAAGGGATTTGAATATGGTTCAGGATTTCAAAATCTCACTAAAAAGGGATCAGAACAAAATGATATTTTTTACAATGACAATGGAAAAATAGCAATAAAGAGTAATAATTCAGGTGGAATACAAGGAGGCATAAGCAATGGAGAAGATATATACTTTAACGTGGCATTTAAACCCGTAGCTACTCTACTTATGGAACAACCTACTGTAACCACAGAGGGAAAAGATACCTTACTTACAGCAAGAGGAAGACACGATTCTTGTGTTCTACCAAGAGCGGTTCCTATTATTGAAGCAATGAGTGCCCTAACTCTTTTAGACTATTATTTAATTAATAAAACAACCAAGTTATGAATAATCTACAGACCTATTTAGAAGAACACAAAGACAGAATGCAAGAGGAGTTGTTCAGCTTGTTGCGTATACCTAGCATCAGTGCAAAAACAGAACATCAACCAGACATAAAAGCTTGTGCTGAACGATGGAAAGAAATACTCCTTTCCTCGGGAGCAGATAAAGCAGAGGTGATGCAAACCCTAGGTAATCCCATTGTGTATGCTGAGAAACGAGTTGACCCCAAAGCAAAAACGGTATTAGTTTATGCACATTATGATGTGATGCCTGTAGAACCACTTGATCTGTGGAAAAGCAATCCTTTTGAACCCGAAATACGTGAAGGACATCTTTGGGGTAGAGGAGCTGATGATGACAAAGGACAGTCGTTTATTCAAGTAAAAGCTTTTGAGTACTTAGTAAGAAACAATCTATTAAAGAATAATGTAAAATTTATTTTTGAAGGAGAAGAAGAAGTTGGATCACCGAGTTTGGAAAGTTATTGTAAAGAACATAAGGATTTATTAAAAGCAGATATCATTCTCGTTTCGGATACCAGTATGCTTGCAGCCGATCTCCCATCGCTTACTACGGGACTTAGAGGGTTGGCATATTGGGAAATTGAAGTTACCGGACCTAATAGAGATTTACACTCAGGACACTTTGGAGGAGCGGTGGCTAACCCCATCAATGAACTTTGTAAGCTACTCGCTCAAATGGTTGATGAAGAAGGAAAAATTACCATTCCTTCTTTTTACGATGAGGTTGAAGAGGTTCCTGAAGCAGAACGAGCCATGATCAAAGAGATCCCTTTTGATGAAGCGGCTTATAAAAAAGCAATCGGTGTTAAAGCTCTATCGGGTGAAAAAGGATATTCTACTATAGAGCGTAACAGTTCCAGACCTTCGTTTGATATCTGTGGTATTTGGGGAGGTTATACCGGTGAAGGTGCTAAAACAGTATTGCCTTCTAAAGCCTACGCAAAAGTATCTAGTCGTTTAGTCCCTACACAGGATAATATTAAGATAGCTCAACTCTTTATCGATTATATAAAGGATATAGTTCCGGAAACCATACAGGTTAATGTAACTCCTTTACATGGAGGACAAGCTTATGTATGTCCCATTGATTTACCTGCTTATCAGGCAGCAGAAAAAGGGTTTGAAAAAGCTTTTGGGAAAAAGCCTCTCCCCATGCGTAGAGGAGGAAGTATACCTATCATAGCAACCTTCGAAGAGGTATTAGGGTTGAAAACTATTTTGATGGGTTTTGGTTTAGAATCGAATGCCATTCACTCACCAAATGAAAACTTCCCTCTTGACATGTTCACCAAAGGAATTGAGGCAGTTGTAGAATTTCATGCAGCCTATGCCCAAATGTAATTACTGAAAAGAGGAACGAAAGGTACAACCATTTCTCCATTCCGAACAGCCAAAAGCTGTTTTACCTTTAATGAGTTTCCCTTTTTTACATAGAGGACAAACTTGTCCTTCTTTTACAACAACCTCCTTACTCTTCATGGGTTTGGAGGTTTTCCTTTTCGTAGTTGAACTTGACTTCTTTTTCTTTGAAGACTTCTCATTTTCAACTACCTGAACAGTAACCATTCGATTACTATTATCTAATAGTACACTGTGTACAATTTCATGTAACATCTGTTTTAGTTCTTCTAGAAATTGTTGTGCTTCATATCTACCTCGTTCTATCTCTCTAAGTTTTTTCTCCCAAATTCCGGTTAATTCAGCCGATTTCAATAAATCCTCTTTAATGACTTGAATTAAATCTATGCCGGTAGGAGTAGGCAAAAGGTTCTTCTTCTCTTTTTTTATGTAGTTTCGTTTGAATAAAGTTTCAATAATTGCGGCTCGTGTTGATGGCCTTCCAATGCCATTCTCTTTCAAAGCATCACGTAAATCATCATTATCAACTAATCTACCGGCTGTCTCCATAGCACTAAGCAGAGTTGCTTCTGTATATAATTTTGGAGGTGTAGTCCATTTTTCCAGTAAGTCGGGTTGATGAGGTCCCGATTCTCCTTCCTTAAAATCCGGTAGTGTTGCACTACTCTCTTTCTTATCATCCTCGTCGTCTACTGCATAAACCACTCGCCAACCCGGATCTAGAATTTCTTTACCATTCACCTTAAACTTCACCTTCTCTACCAATCCGTTAACTGTGGTAGTTGCCACTTTACAAGGAGGATAAAATGAAGCAATGAAACGGCGTACAATTAAATCATACACATTACGTTCGGCATCGGATAAGTTTTGCGGTAACTCTCCCGTAGGAATAATTGCATGGTGATCGGTAACTTTACTATTATCGAAAACTTTTTTTGACTTAGACAGCTTAGAAAGATTTAAAGGCTGTACTAATTCAGCATACTCTTTAAGTCCAGATAAGATCTTGGGACATTTGGGATAGATGTCTTCACTTAAAAAGGTCGTATCAACACGTGGATAGGTAGTTAACTTTTTCTCATAGAGTGACTGAATGGTTTTCAATGTTTCATCTGCTGAATAAGCAAACTTCTTATTGCACTCCACCTGCAAAGAGGTTAAATCGAACAGACGTAAAGGATACTCATTTCCTTTCTTTCGCTGAATAGAAGAAACCGCAAATTCATGCTCTTTAATTCGTTCTAAAAAGCTCTTTCCTTCCTCTCTAGTTAAGAATCGACCTTGTGAGGCTGAAAAGGTAACCTCTCTATATAATGTTTTTAATTCCCAATAGGGTTCGGGCTTGAAGTTTTCTATTTCTAAATATCTATTGACAATCAAAGCCAATGTTGGTGTTTGAACTCGTCCTATCGACAGAACTTGTCTACCGGAAGCATATTTCTGAGTATATAATCGAGTGGCATTAATACCTAATAACCAATCACCAATAGCACGAGCTAATCCGGCTTCATAAAGTAATTGAAAAGCAGACTCATCTTTTAGGTTCTGAAAACCTTCCTTTATGGATTCTTCTGTTAAAGAAGATATCCACAATCGTTTAACAGGACATTTTGCTCCTGTTTTCTGAATAACCCAACGCTGTATCAATTCTCCCTCTTGCCCGGCATCACCACAATTTATAATTAAAGAGGCCTTCTGCATTAACTCTTCTATAACAGAAAACTGTTTTTCATAAGTGGGATTACTGATTAAGCGAATACCAAAACGAGGAGGAATCATGGGTAGTGTTCCTAAACGCCAAGATTTCCAATCTTCCGTATATTCGTGAGGTTCTTTAAGGGTGCATAGGTGACCAAAAGTCCAAGTTACCTGATAGCCATTACCTTCAATATATCCATCCTTACGCTGATTAGCACCTAATATAGATGCAATATCACGTGCCACAGATGGTTTTTCAGCAATACAAACAATCATATCTTATTTATAAATTTGGAGAGGTAAAGATACAAAGGAATTAAAAACTATCGGGAAGAAAGCGGATAGAGTTTAGTAAAAAGGTTTAAAATAAAAAATGGAGCAACGCTTTGCTCCAATCTTTGTTAACCTTAAATCTAATACTATGAAAAACACATTACAAATGTAAAGGATTTGAGCTATTCATCCAAATGAACGAACCCATTTCTTATGTTATATAACATATTTTAAACTCTATAATTGATTTTAATTATGCTATTAACATTTATAAATCTAAAGACCGAAAAACATTCAAGAAAATAACAGTTAATGTCCGAAATTAAAAAAACAGAATACAATACGCTACATTTCTACTAATTAAAATTTCTATGTGGTTTTTATGAAACGATTAACAAAAGGACTTTATATCCTTAGGACCTAACACTGTTCGGTCCTAGACCGAGCACCCTTCAGTCCTAGACCGACAGGCCTTCTCTCCTAGACCGACTAAACAGGTCAAAAAACGTCGTTCTAAGCCTTTATTCGAGGGGTAAAAATCTGCTCTTTTTTCCTTTTCAGAAACAAACCAAACAGAAGAAAAGAACATTTTGTTTTGCGAATTCCAGACTCTCTTCCCTAGAAAATAAGAGGGTATAATACAAGGAAAGTTTTGAGCCTGGAATCCTACAAAAATAAGTTTAATATACTACTTTATTACATTTTCTACTAACTGATTTAAATATACCTCTAAATAAGTATATCCTTCAGCATTTAGATCTGTTGAAGTTTTACCGGGATAATGTTTCTCTAACCAACCATTAGGAATACCATCCTTATCATCATCTACAACAACTTGCAATGACTCATAAGCATAAGTATCCCAACCTTGTACATCATCTTGTGAGTTAATTAACCCCGGACGAGTTCGGGGTTCACCCGTTGTTTTAACCGGGGTCAATCCCAAAAGAGTTTCATTCACTATACGTCTATCTGTTTGATCTCTTTGAAGACTGGCTCCTGCATATTCCAAAACCAACCGATAAGCTTGCTTGGCTGAGTGTGTAGTAACATACGGTACATCAAAAGGTTTGTCAACTAACAGTTCTGTCTTATTCTTTGAAGAGGGATTGGGATGAAAACCCAATGAATTGTCTTGCGTAACCTTTTCACTACTCTCCATGAAGTTACCTTGAAGATAAAAACTGCCCCATATTCCTTCACGTTGGTTATTTGTACCATTATCGGCATTTGGTGCAAAAATCCGTTTCTTATTTGCTGAAAACTTAGAAGGTTTATAATAGTTATTTATAAAGTTATATCTACCACCTTCACCTGCATATCCACTATTACTCCCCCAGTTATAAATGACGTTATTCCTAAAGTCTACTAACTCAAGTGCGTCTTGTGCAGAATACCTACTCCCACACATTCTGGGATTTCTACTGTCATGATGCGCCAGCAAATTATGATGAAATGAGGCCTTTTTTCCTCCCCAAATGCCCCCAAATCCATGACTTCCTTTGGAATGAACAGACTGAGTTAAACTTTCAGAAAGGATGCACCATTGCAGAGTAAAATTTGTATTGTCGTAAAATGAAGCACACTCATCAATAGCCCAACTCATGGAGCAATGATCAATAATTACATTCTTGCACCCTACTCCGTTTATGGCATCATCTTCCACCATAGTTACATTACCTAGGCGAAAACGAAGAAAGCGAACAATAACATTATCTCCTTTGATCTTCACACAATTATCAGCAATACAAATACCATCTCCAGGGGCTGTTTGGCCGGCAATTGTTGTATTTGCTGTAATGTTTAAAGGAGATTTTAATCGAATTATACCTGCTAATTTAAACAAAATGGTCTTAGATCCTTCCTGATCTAGACACCAACGGAGAGTTCCTTCTTTTGTTACTTTATCTCCCTCTTTAGTGTCCTTTAAAGAGTTCACATAAAAAACTTTGCCACCTCTACCTCCTGTTGCATGCATTCCCCCACCTTCGGCTCTCGGGAAAGCAACCTGCCCCATCAATAAAAAGAAAGGAAAAATAAAGATCAAGAATGAGATGCTTCTTTTTATTATTGAACGATTCATATCTATTTTTTTTATTTTCTTGCAACACAAATATGTTGCAAGAAAAAGGTTGGAGTTCCTAATAAAAACAGGGTTATCTTTCTAACAAAACCTACAATTTATTTTCTAAGGATTACTTCTTCTTTAATGGATTCCGGAAGTTTAATATCCTTGGTTTTATCTCCTGAAATTTGAACAGCAGCTTTTAAACCAGCCGGATAATTGAGTTCTGCACCTTCAAAATTTGTAACATCTGTCAAGATAAAAGCAGGTCCTTGTTCAGGTGTAATATCAACCTTCTCAAAATATATATTGGTTGACTCACTCAACTCAGCACCTATTTTAGATGTAATGGATACATTCTTTACATTGATATTTTCTATATTCATTTCCGGAAGACCGTTAAAATACATAGCTCTTCGTGCATTTCTACATACCAAGTTCTCAATGTAGATATTTTTAAAAGCAGGTGTAGTTTCATCAACCGAAGGAATTACTGTCTCCTTTGGTTTTTCATCTCCTTCTTCCAATACTTCTACTGCAGATTTTCCTCCATAATATAAGTCGAACAGTAAGGCTTCTGTAGCAATATCAAACATATTTATATTTTCAATAAAGATATTCTCCACAACTCCTCCTCGTCCACGAGTACTTTTAAATCGCAATCCAACATCTGTCCCCAAGAACTGACAGTTGGCAACAACTATATTTTTAGCTCCTCCGGACATTTCACTCCCCACGACAAAACCACCATGTCCTTGAAAAACTTTGCAATTATCAATCAACACATTCGATGTTGGAATTCCACGACGTCTTCCGTCTTCATCTTTACCCGATTTTACACAGATAGCATCATCTCCTACATCAAAAGAACTATCTACAATAATTACATTAGTACACGATTCAATATCTAATCCATCACCATTTTGAGAGAAACCCGGATTGCGAACTGAAATATTATCTACTATTAAGTTCTCACACATCAACGGATGAATATTCCAAGCCGGAGAATTTTCGAAGAGTACTCCTTCTAGTAATATATTTCTACAATCAATAAAGCTAACCATTACAGGGCGCAAGTAATCTTTAATTTCCAACCATTGATCCTCGGTGAGATCACCGTTAGGTACATTCATATCACTCATTGTATGACCTTTCAATGCACCTGCTGAAGGGAACCATACATTATTATTCAGAACAACTCCTCCGCTCTTAAGTTTATTCTTCCAAAAGTTCTCCGGTACCTTTTCTTTCTTTAAGGGTCTCCAATCCTGTCCCGAACCATTAATTGAACCCTGTCCGGTTATAGCAATATTCTCCAGGCTACGTCCTGAAATAGGCGATTGACAACGATGAGTTTCCAAACCTTCAAAGGAGGTCTCTACTAAAGGGTATAAATCAAAATTTGAAGAAAAAAGAATTAACGCACCTTTTTCTAAATGAAGATTTATGTTCGACTCAAAAACGATTGGTCCGGTGTACCATACGCCAGAAGGTACAACTAAAGTGCCACCTCCTTTTTGAGCTAGTTTTTCCATAGCCGCAGCAAAAGCTTGTGTATTTAAGGTTTCTCCATCGGAAACAGCGCCGAAATCCCTCAAATTCACTTTATTATTAGGAAATGTAGGACGCTGTATCTTCTCCATCTCAAACTTTAAGTTATCATATAAATACGCATACTTGTACGAATCCGATTTATTTGTTGAAGAACAGCTAATAAAAAAAAGAGAAAAAAGAAAAAAGAAAATACGCTCAAATACTTTTTTAAAACTTCTAAAATCTTCCATTTTGTTATACTTAATTATTATAATTCTTTTTTACGATTTACATTTTCTTTGAGTTTTTAACATTTCCTTTATTCTACATTATCTAAAATTTCAACATATTATTAAAGTCTCAAGTAATGATTGACTACAATGATAATTAATTTAACTTATGAGAAGGGTAGATAGATTGATTAAAAGAGGGTGTATTTTTGTTATTACCTCACTATTTCACCTTCCATGTGTATTTTTATGGTTTATAGCTTAAGAAACGGAAGATTTTAGTAATTTGGTGTTGGCTAATCAACTAAAGTTAATTTATCTTTACCGAGAAATTACAATTCAATCTACATGAAAATAAAAAAAATCCATACCCTACTTCTCCTCTTTTTTTTATCAATGAGTACATTTAAGTATTCATATGCACTACCCCAGATATATATCAAACACTATGATGCGAGTAGCGGTCTGCCTCAAAACTCTGTAATGGATATATTACAAGACCAAAAAGGACTTTTGTGGTTTTCTACTTGGGATGGACTTTGTAAGTTCGATGGTTATAGATTTACAAACTACAAGAATTGGAAAAGCAGTAATTATCCTATGCGAAGTAATCGGATAGATCACATTATGGAGGATAATATGAGCAATATATGGATACTTTCATACGATAAAGAACCGCATCGCTTTGACCCTCGAACAGAAACCTTTATGGGGTTTAGATCACTTCCTGATTATGAAAACTTTACTTTTATTTGTAATCAAATGATTTCTGTGCCTTCCGGAAAAGTCTGGCTTTTATCTGATGACAAAGGGTGCATTTCTGTTTTAGATCAGGCTTTTAACTTTATTAGCTATAATACAGAAAATAAAGCATTAAAAAGCAATCACGTAAACTTCATTTTTGAGGATTCTGATTTGAATAGTTGGATTCTTACCCAACAAGGTATAGTCGCTTATGATAAGGACAATAAACCAATTACATTACCAGAGCATACACAGATAGACGAAGGCACTTTCTTTACAGCTACAGAAATTAATAATGAGGTATGGCTAGGTACTACAGACGGAATCATTTTAATCTACAACCTTAAACATAAGATATTCAGAGAACTATCTGTTCTAAGCAAGCACTCCATTATTGAAATAAAACCTATTGATACTTCCCATTTACTAATTACCACAAATCATTCTTCTTTCTATATCTACAACACTTTAAATGACGTTTTTAAGGAGTACAACATCACGAAAGGATTAAGTAACAAACAAAGAACCATTATCAAAAGCTATATAGATAAATCCAAAAGAATCTGGTTTGAACTCACACAATTAGGTGCCTCACTTTTTGATTTTAATAATAAAGAAATCTATCACTACCCTTCACGCATTGAAAGCCCAATAGGCAAAGTGGCGGCACCTATATTTATAGTATTAGAAGATCAAAAAGGAAATACCTGGGTTCATCCTAAGGGAGGAGGTTTTTCACTTTTTGATCCCAACACCCACACACTTAAGCCCTTTTATAATACCCCTAACTCGCCCGACTGGAAGTTTTCTGGAATGCTTCATTCGGGATTTATTGACAAGCAGAATAACTTATGGCTTTGTACTCATTCTCAAGGTTTAGATAAAATTACATTCAGTATGGATATCTTTCAATCCAAACAAATTGAACCTCACCCTAAAACACCAATGGACAATAATGCCAGATGTGTGTTTGAAAGTAAGGATAAAAAAATGTGGATATCTACCAAAGAGGGAAAAGTACATATATATGATGTAAACCAAAAATATTTAGGATATCTGAACACCAATGGAACTATTGGAAAAGGTACTCCTATTACTGGTATCACCTATTGTATGATGGAAGACACCGAAGGTAATATTTGGTTAGGGACAAAAGGTGATGGTATTTATAAGCTCAAAACCAAAGGAGAAAACTCATACCTCATCACTCAATTCAAATCTGATCCCAATGACCTGTACAGTTTAAATAGTGATAACATTTATAGTCTTTTCCAAGATAGTAAAGGTAAAATTTGGGTAGGTACTTATGGAGGAGGAATTAACTTAATGGAAGAAGAAGGACGTTTTATTCACCCTAATAACCTATTAATCAGTTATCCAAAAAATTATGGCTCACAGGTAAGAGTGATTAATGAAGATCCGTATGGAAATATATGCGTTGGTACCACTTTAGGGTTAATTATGTTCTCTAATGACTATAACTTATATAATAATGTAACCTTTAAGTTCTATATAAAACAAACTGGAAATCTAAGTTTAACAGCTAATGATGTTTATGACATAATAACCACTCGAAAGAAAGAGACTTTTATTGCTACATTTGGAGGTGGAGTAAATAAAATTGATTCTGTTGATGCTAAAGGGTTTCCTGCTAGGTTCAAGTCTATAACCCGAGATAATGGATTATTCTCTGACATCGCATTACAAATGATTGAAGACTTTGAAGGCAAATTGTGGATTTCATCTGAAGGAAACATTACAGTATTTAATCCTGAAAACGACAAAACGATTACCCACAGTGAAATTCCTAAGATTATTCAAGGTTATTCATTCACAGAAGGATCAAAGTGCTTATCCAGTTCAGGGAAAATTCATTTTGGTAACTCAGGAGGTTTATTAACTATTAACCCATTCATTATTCAATCTAATGATTTCAAACCGGAACTAATCTTCACTAATCTTCAAATTAATAACAAAAACATTCACACCGATGATGAAAACTCTCCTTTAGTTGTAAATATAGATTATACAGAGAAAATTGAACTCAATCATAATCAAAACTCCATAAACATTGAGTTTTCTGCCTTAGATTATGTAGAAACGCAACAAGTACAATATTTTTATACTTTAGAAGGTTTTGATAAAGAGTGGATTACTAATATCGGACAACGAACGGCAACTTATAATAACTTAAACCCGGGTAAATATACTTTCCGAGTAAGATCAACCAATAGTGATGGTGTGTGGGTTAATAATGAACGAACACTCCTTATCCAAATCATTCCTTCTTTTTGGCAAACTCAATGGGCTACATTCCTATATATTTTCATCTTGATTGTTATCCTATCTTTAATTTTACGATCATTGATTATCTATTTCCGATTGAAAGATAAAATGTTTTTAGAGCAAGAAGAGATAGAAATGAGAACTCGTTTCTTCATGGACATATCTCATGAAATTCGAACACCTCTTACCATGATTGTGTCTCCTGTGGAAAATTTATTAGAAAACAAACATAGTGAAGCCGAAACAACTAGCCAGTTACAAATAATCTACAAGAATGCACAACGTATGCTACGTATGGTGAATCAAATTCTGGATTTTAGAAAAATAGAAAAAAGCAAACTGAATATTCAAAAAACTCCAATTGGATTGTTTATTGAAGAGATATCTAAAAACTTCTTTAAGTTTGCCGAGACCCAAGGAATAAGGTTCTCTATTAATGATTCTACTGACAACACCATTCTTTGGTTAGATCAAGATAAAATAGAAAAGCTGTTTTTTAATCTACTTTCAAATGCATTCAAATTTACAGAGAAAGGAAAGACAATTCATGTAAACATATACCCTAAGGGAAATACCATTGCACTGGAAGTGAAAGATGAGGGACAAGGAATTAAACAAGAGATTAAAGATAAACTATTTACACGTTTTACTTCTTTCAGTCTAGATAAAAGTAAACCAAGTACCGGAATTGGGCTTTCCATAGTGAAGGAGATTGCAGATAAGCACAAGGCTAAAATAGAGGTTATCAGTGATGAAAATATAGGAAGTAGTTTCATCATCTATTTTCAAAAGGGCATTCAACACTTCAATAAAAATGAGTTTGATATCTTAACTGGCGAGGAATCCTCTAAAATCACATCCTCTCCGGAGTTACAACACATCGAAAAAGATGTTGAAATAGAGAATATAATCTTTGAATCTGAACATCACACGAGTAAACAAAAGGAGACACTACTTATTATCGAAGATGATGACGATCTAAGGGGATATATTGTTTCTACGCTTAAGAGTCATTACAACATAGTAGAGGCTAAAAATGGAAAAGAAGGCTATCAAGTAGCAACCGAGCAGTTGCCCAATTTCATATTGAGTGACATTATGATGCCGGAAGTAGACGGAGTAGAATTATTGCAGCAAATAAAAAACAATAGATCAACCAGCCATATCCCATTTATTCTCTTAACGGCTAAAGTAGATCTAGATACAAGGCTGCAGGGATTAAAATACGGTGCAGATGATTACATTACTAAACCTTTTAGTGTTAAGTATTTAAAAGCCAGGATTGAGAACATCATAGAGCAACGTAAAAGACTTTATCAGACCTATTTCTCTAATGAAATGACTCACAAACTTCCTCCTCAAGCAATAGCAGATAAGGTCTCTCCATCTCTTGAACTTGACATAATTACAGAGGAAGATAAACAATTTATAAAGGGAGTGAAAGAGTTTATTGAAGCCAATATTGATAACAGCGATTTTGTTGTAGAAGATATAGCAAGTGAAATGTTAATGAGTCGTACAGTCTTTTTCAATAAAATGAAAAGCCTTACGGGTCTTGCCCCCATAGAATTTATACGTGAAGTAAAAATAAGATATGCTGCAGAGATTATCAGAACTACTAACTTGACCATCAAAGAAGTTGCTTTTATGGTTGGATTTTCTGATACAAAATATTTCTCCCGGTGGTTTAAGAACACAACAGGTATGTCTCCCAGTGAATATAGAGATAAAAACAGCTCTTCGTAAAGACAAGGAAACTTATTATCGGAGTTATGAGTGTTTCTCTACTTTTCATCCGGTAATTTGACAAGTTATATGGATCAGAACAACTAGATCAACAGCTCCTTTTTGAACTAGATATAGATATTAGATTTCCTCTTTCAGTGGCATACAGGATATAATCACTAATTTTCTTATTTTTTAATTGACCTATATAGGAAACAGACTCTATTGTTAATGATTACAACAAAGAGCTATTTACCCAAAAGACAAAAAAGAGAGGCACTCCATTATAGAATGCCTCTTTTTAACTTATAGTAAAATAAATACTTCTATTCTTCGTCCATTAAAAGTTCAAGAATTTGACAAGCCGCTTTTGATACTGAAGTACCAGGGCCAAAAATTGCAGCTACCCCTTGTTCATATAAGAAGTCATAATCTTGTGCAGGAATTACGCCACCAACAATAACCATGATGTCAGCTCTTCCTAACTTTTCTAACTCTTTCATTAACTGTGGAACTAATGTTTTGTGCCCTGCAGCTAATGAAGATACACCTACAATGTGAACGTCGTTCTCTACAGCATCTCTTGCAGCCTCAGCAGGAGTTTGGAACAAAGGTCCCATATCCACATCAAAACCACAGTCTGCGTATCCGGTTGCAACTACTTTAGCTCCACGGTCGTGTCCATCTTGTCCCATTTTGGCAACCATAATACGAGGTTGACGACCTTCTTGCTTAGCAAACTTAGCAGCTAGCTCGCTTGCTCTATCGAAATCTTTATCGTTTTTACTTTCTGATGAATACACGCCTGATATAGTTCTAATTGTTGCTTTATAACGTCCTACTGCTTCTTCACAAGCATCTGAAATCTCACCCAATGTGGCACCCGCTTTTACAGCTTCAACTGACAGCTCCAACAGATTGCCTTTTTCAGTCTTAGCACACTCTGTTAATGCAGCTAAAGCCACCTTTACATCGGCTTCATTACGTCTTTCTCTTAAACTTCTGAGTCGTTCTACCTGATCTTTACGAACAGAAGTATTATCAATTTCCAAAATATCAATGGGGTCTTCTTTAGCTAACTTGTATTTATTAACCCCTACTATGGTTTGTACCCCACTGTCAATACGAGCTTGTGCACGTGCAGCAGCTTCTTCAATACGCATTTTAGGGATACCTGTTTCAATAGCTTTAGCCATACCACCCAATTTCTCTATCTCTTCAATATGTTCCCAAGCTTTATGAGCAATTTCATTCGTTAAGCTCTCCACATAATACGAACCGGCCCAAGGGTCAACACTACGAGTTACCTGAGTTTCACTTTGTATGTAAATCTGTGTATTACGAGCAATACGAGCAGAAAAGTCAGTAGGCAATGCAATGGCTTCATCCAACGCATTGGTATGTAAAGATTGTGTATGTCCTAAAACAGCAGCCATAGCTTCAACACAAGTTCTACCTACGTTATTGTATGGATCTTGTTCTGTTAAAGACCAACCTGAGGTTTGTGAGTGTGTACGTAAAGCTAACGATTTAGGGTTTTTAGGATTAAACTGTTTTACAATCTTAGCCCATAACAAACGAGCAGCTCTCATCTTTGCAATCTCCATAAAATGGTTCGTACCTATTGCCCAAAAGAAAGACAATCGTGGAGCAAAAGCATCAATATCTATACCTGCAGCTATTCCTGCACGAAGATACTCCAATCCATCCGCTAAAGTATAAGCCAACTCTATATCTGCGGTAGCACCTGCTTCTTGCATATGATAACCCGAGATAGAAATAGAGTTAAAGCGAGGCATTTTTTGAGAAGTAAACTCAAAAATATCAGAAATAATCTTCATTGAAAATTTAGGAGGATAGATATACGTATTTCTAACCATAAATTCTTTCAGAATATCATTCTGGATAGTTCCTGTTAATTCACTTAACTCAGCTCCTTGCTCTAATCCGGCATTAATATAGAAAGCCATAATAGGAAGAACAGCTCCGTTCATCGTCATAGAAACAGACATTTTATCCAATGGAATACCATCAAACAGTTGTTTCATATTATCTAAAGAACAGATGGATACTCCCGCTTTACCCACATCACCCTCAACACGTTCATTATCCGGGTCATATCCTCTATGAGTAGGTAAGTCAAAAGCAATGGAAAGCCCCTTTTGTCCGGCAGCCAAGTTTCTTCTATAGAAAGCATTTGATTCTTCAGCGGTTGAGAATCCGGCATATTGACGAATAGTCCATGGACGCATTACATACATGGTAGAGTAAGGCCCTCTTAAATAGGGAGCTACACCTGCAGCGTATTCTAAGTGCTCAAACCCTTCTAAATCTTCTTGAGTATAAACCCCTTTTACATCAATGTGCTCAGGAGTTTTCCAGTCTGCAGTAATATTGTTTTCTTTTTGCCACTCTTTTCCATCTATTGCAGAAAAAGAAGTGGATATATCTATCTTGTTAAAATCTGGAGTCATAATCTTTTATTTTAATAGGATTTTATTAAACGCTTGTAATGTTTCCAACACATTTACACGAACATGAACAAAATGTTCAATTCCTGCTTTTTTAAGCTCATCCATAGAAGCGGGAGCACCAGCTACAACAAATTGAGCTCTATTTGCCAACTCTTTATAAGCAGGTAAAGCGTAAGTATCATATTCATCATCACTGGAACAAAGAACAACAACATCTGCCTTTGCTTTTAAAGCAGCTTCGACTCCTTTTTCAACAGTTTCAAATCCTAAATTATCAATAATCTCATAACCGGCACAAGCAAAAAAGTTAGAAGAAAACTGAGCTCTGGCTTGACGCATAGCTAAGTTGCCTATCGTTAACATAAACACTACAGGACGTTTGCCGGATGCTTCTGTTTCCAAACGTAATGCTTCAAACTGCTCGGCAGCTCTAGCAAGAACAAGACGTTCCAAATCGGTTGCTTCCGATTTTTGAGCAGAACTATTTTTCGACTTGAATTTTGATAACACCTCTGGTTGTTTATCCGATATAACCTCATTAAAATTAGGGAACTGATTAGTTCCTAATAGAATTTCTCTACGAGTAGCTACCGCTTTTTGTCTTTTTTCATTACTTTGACTCAACGCTTTCTGTACTACCCCTTCTTTCAGTGCTTTGTAAAAACCTCCTGCATTTTCAATATCCAAGAAAAGTTCCCAAGCCACTTTAGCTATAGAAGCTGTTAAATTCTCAATATAATATGATCCACCTGCAGGGTCAACTACTTTCTCAAAATGAGATTCCTCTTTTAATAAAAGTTGTTGGTTTCTAGCAATACGTTCGGAAAACTCATTGGGTTCTTGGTATACTTTATCAAAAGGTAGAACCGTAAGAGAATCAACACCTCCAAGAGCTGCACTCATTGCCTCAGTTTGGGTACGGAGTAAGTTTACATAAGGATCAAAAATGGTCATATTATACTCTGTAGTTTCAGCGTGAATGCTCATTTTAGAAGCACAACGACACTCTCCATTTGGTCCTTGATTATCACATTCTCTGGTACAGATAGGATTATAAGCAGCAACAATATTAGCCCAGAGCATACGTGCTGCTCTAAATTTAGCTATTTCCAAGAAGTAGTTTGATGCTACTCCAAAATTGAATTTTATTTTCTTTGCAACTATTGTTGGTGATAAACCAGCCTCTACCAAGCTTCGTAGGTACTCATTTCCCCACGCTAATGCATATCCCAACTCCTGTGTTATATATGAACCTGCATTGGTTAAAGACTTGGCATTAACATTCAATACCCGATAAAAAGGTAAAGATTGAATGGTTTCAATTAACTCTTTTGACAACTGAACCATAGATCCTTCTTCCTTTCCGGTAAGGAGCATTTGATCAAAGTAATCAAAGTTAATTGTTCCTTTCAAGTCGGTCGGCTTATAACTATTGCCCTCAAAATACACCACTAACAACTTAGCAAACTCAACTACAGCTGTTTGATTCACAGTAAAGTTTAACTCAACCTTATCTGCCGGTATTGTTTTAAGTAGATTAGCGATATAGTCACTATCAAAACGAGTTTCACCTATAATGAAAGAGAAAGAATCAATCCCTTTTTCCAACAATTCAATGGCTTTTTCATTCGCCACCTGAGGTGATTCAACTTTAATTTCTTGACGTACGTACCACGAGTTATCTGTTTTTTTTGTTCCTCTTACATAAGGAAAAACTCCAGGTACTGCATTAGTTGCTAATAGAGATTCAATGTCTTCTTTTCTATAAAAAGGTTGAACATTGAAACCCTCTTGTGTCTTCCACACCAATCTCTTTTCGAAATCAGCTCCTTTCAAATCTTTATTTACAACTTCCATCCACTTTTCTGTAGATATAGGTGGAAATTCATAAAAAAGTTTTTCTTTACTATCTGCCATAGTTTATCATTAATTATGTTTTGACTAAAATTTCTTCTTAGTTTTAGGTCTAACGATTGATACACTTGCAAATATAACAAAATACAAGACAGGGTGCCCCCTTTTCCCGTTTTTTTACTTTTTTTGAGGAAGTGTACAACCTTCTTTTTTTTCTTTAGGAATATCGTCTTTAATCTTTGCTACTCTCTATATCATTAAGTAATTTTGCATTTGAATTTTTAAAGAATATATATAATATGGATTGGTTACAAACCTTGTTGTGGGATACAAGCTCTGTCGCACACATTGTGGCTCTTTACGCTTTTGTTATTACTGCGGGAGTGCTACTAGGTAAAATTAAAGTTTTTGGAGTATCACTTGGAGTAACATTTGTTCTCTTTGTGGGAATTTTAATGGGACATTTTGGATTTACTGGAGATATAGAAATCCTCCATTTCATCCGGGAATTCGGATTAATCCTTTTTGTTTTCTGCATTGGTCTACAAGTAGGTCCTTCATTTTTCTCCTCTTTCAAAAAAGGAGGAATGACACTCAACTTACTTGCTGTGGGTGCCATAGCTCTAAACATCATTGTAGCATTAAGTATTTTCTTTCTACTTGATGGACGGATTGAACTACCCATGATTATTGGTGTGTTATACGGTGCGGTAACAAACACTCCTGGACTTGGAGCGGCTCAAGAAGCACTAACTCAACTCAATTATGAAGGCCCACAAATTGCATTAGGCTACGCTTGTGCATACCCATTAGGTGTTATTGGTATTATTGGAAGTATCATTCTAATAAGAGTTTTATGGCGTGTAGACTTAAAAAAAGAGGAGGAAGCTTTACGCTCTGCACAAAACAATAACCCTCACAAACCTCACATGATTCAATTAGAAGTAAAAAATGAATCTATTGCTGGAGCCATATTAAGTGAAATTCAAGAACACATTGGTCGCACATTTGTCTGTTCAAGACTATGGCACGATGGTATAATATCTACCCCTACAAGAGATTCCACCATTAGTCTTAATGATCGCCTACTCATTATTAGTGAAGAAGAGGATGCTGAATATATCACGACTCTCATTGGTAACCCCATTGAAATGGAGTGGGATATGAAAGATGAAGAAACAGCCAACAAAAACAAATCATTAATTTCTCGTCGTATTCTTGTGACTCGCTCTGAGATAAACGGTAAAACATTAGGTTCTCTTCGCTTCCGCTCTCTTTACGGAGTAAATATTACACGTGTACATCGTTCGGGTATGGATCTGCTGGCTGATGTAACCCTAGAGTTACAAGTAGGTGACCGCGTAATGGTAGTAGGAGAAAAAGAGGCAGTAAGTCGTGTAGCAGATGTACTGGGAAATTCCTTAAAAAAACTCAATCACCCTAATATTGCAACCATATTTATAGGTATATTTTTAGGTATCCTTTTAGGTAGCATTCCATTAATGATTCCCAATGTTCCTACCCCGGTAAAACTAGGATTAGCTGGTGGACCATTAGTTGTAGCTATTCTTATTGGTCGTTTTGGCCATAAATTCAAACTGGTTACTTACACTACTCAAAGTGCTAATTTAATGCTGAGAGAAGTAGGTATTGTTCTTTTCCTAGCTAGTGTAGGTATAGAAGCAGGAGCAAACTTTGTTGAAACAGTTATTGCTGGTGACGGATTACTCTATGTAGGTATTGGTGCATTAATTACTGTGATACCTTTACTAATTATTGGTACCATTGGACGCTTATACTACAAGATTAACTATTTTACATTGGCAGGTTTAATGGCAGGTACATACACTGATCCTCCGGCACTTGCTTATGCGAATCAAATAGCAGACAATGACGCTCCATCTGTTGGGTATTCTACCGTTTATCCATTGACCATGTTCTTACGTATTTTAACAGGACAGTTAATTTTGCTGTTTATGATGGGTTAAGAACTCCTTAACATATGCGTTATTGATGCAAAAATCAACTATAAAAAAGAACGAGTAGCCATTTGGTTACTCGTTCTTTTTTTATAGTCTTGCTCTATCGAATTATTTATATCTAAATCTCTTGCTCAGAAATAGTATTACTAAAAGCTACAATAGATAGGTTACTATTGATTGGCATTAATGTTTAATTTAGGAATTTTCA